>DAOUAY010000631.1:0-5299 GCA_034432995.1 Anaerolineae bacterium
AATGTCCCCCGATGCGTATGTCTGCCGGCTGCGCCTGCGCCGCATTGCCGGCTACAGAATGCAAAAGTTTCTCGATGATCATCCAATCCTCTCCGTGAAAATCAACAAATCCACAATCCACAATCCACAATCCACAATCCAAAGTTCGTTTGTCTTTTTGTCACTGCCTATTATAATCCCCGCTATGAAATTGCTACTAGCCCGCCACGGACAATCGGAATGGCAAGTCAAGACCGAGGATGACGCCATGGATCCTCCATTGACAGCGTTGGGTGAAACGCAGGCGCACCGGCTTGGCGAGTACCTCACCGCGGGTGACGAATCCGTTGCGGCGATTGTCGCCAGCCCGCTCCAGCGCGCGCGGCGCACGGCAGAGATTGTGGCGAGCTATCTCAACCTCCCTGTGACCGTAGAGTCGGAATTCCGTGAGTTCGATGAGTGGTCGGCAGGCTGGGCGCCTCTTCCCGTGTCGATGTGGGATATGGCTCCGGCGACTCCTGAACTCAATCCAGGGTATAGCCGTTTTCGGGCGCGCGTCGTAGCTGGCCTGCGGCGAGTGGTCGAAGCGCACAATGACGCAGACCAACTCTTGCTCGTCACGCACGCCGGGACGATCGGCGCGCAGGTGCGCATCCTGCTCGGTTCCGATACGCCGCGTTTGTGGCTGAACAACACCGGATTGTGTCTGTTCGAGTGGGGACATCCGGAGCGTGGCGGCAGTTGGGTCGTTCACTACCTGAATCGCGTCGAGCACTTACCGCCGCCGCTGAGGACTGCCTGATGGATACGCCTCCCACGAACGCGCGTCGCTCTGATTTTCCCCGTTTCTGGATGTGGGGTGGGGTCCTCCTGGCCCTCGTGGGGCTGGCGCTCTTCGTTATTCTGACGCCTGACAGCGTGTTGCTTAAGGCCGACGTGATCGGGGCGGCGGTGTGCCACCGTATCCCTTCACATTCGTTTTTTGTCGAAGCACATCAGTTGCCGCTATGCCAACGCTGCACCGGCACATTTCCGGGCGCGCTGACGGGGCTGCTGATCCAGTGGGCCGTGTGGCGGCGGCGACGCGCTCGACGCTTCCCGTCGTGGCGGATGCTGGTCGTCCTGGCGGGATTTGCCGGGATTTGGGCGCTGGATGGCTTCAATTCCTATACCACCCTGCTGACCGGCAGACCAGAAGGTCTTCTCGGGTATGCTCCGCAGCCGTGGTTGCGCCTGCTTTCCGGTGTGCTTATGGGGATGGGAATGAGCGTGCTCCTTGTGCCTGCGTTCAATCAAATTATGTGGGCCGATGGCGAAGCAACTGCCTCGCTGCGCTCCTGGCGTGAGTTGGCGTTCCTGATCGTCGTGGAATTGGCGACGGCGGGCGTGATCTATCTGCTCGAACCGGTCCTGCTCTACCCGGTGGCGCTCTACAGCGTCGCCGGCGTGGTGGCGATGTTTGTGTGTCTTGGCGCGATGTTGTTCGTGATGGCGGTAGGACGCGACAGCGTGCTCACCGGCTGGCGTCAGACATGGCTCCCGCTCGTTTGGGGGCTGGTGTTTGCTCTTCTTGTCATCGGCGTGATGAATTTCCTGCGTTTGATAATCACGGGAACCATCGAGGGGGTGCCTGGTTTATCGTGATTGAAAATTCGAAGAGAGGAGGAAAGGAGGAGGGAAGATTGCGGGAGTGGAGATTTGCTGATGGGGGGATTCGCAATTCGTAATTCGTAATTCGTAATTCGTAATTCGTAATTCGCTAACGGAGGTGAATGTATGTACAAGAAGCTATTTATCCCGGGACCAACCCATGTGCGGGACGAAATACTGGCCGCGCAGACGGCGCCGATGATCGGTCATCGCGCCAAGGATTACTCCGATCTGCAGGCTGCCGTCACGCCTAAGCTGCAAAAGCTGCTCTATACGCAGCAGCCGGTCTTCATCTACGCCTGCTCCGGCACCGGCTTGATGGAAGGCTCGCTGCGGCAGACCGTGCTGAAGCGCGCGCTGATCACAGTCTGCGGCTCGTTCTCCAAGCGTTGGTTCGAGGTGGCGCAGGGGAACGGCGTGCCTGTCGACAGCCTGGAGGTCGAGATGGGGCACGGCTTCACGCCGGAGATGATCGATGCGGCGTTGAGCAAAGGCGACTACGACGTGTTGACCCTCACCTTCAACGAAACCTCGACCGGCGTGATGAATCCCGTTCAGGAGATCACGGCGATGGTGCGCGAGAAGTATCCCGACGTGCTGGTGTTGGTGGATGCCGTCTCCGCGATGGCCGGCGCCAAGATCGAGTTCGACGCCTGGGGCGTGGACGTGGCCTTTGCCAGCTCGCAGAAGTGTTTCGCGCTGCCGCCGGGCCTCACCATTGCTGCTGTCAGCGAGCGCGCGTTCGCGCGGGCGCGCCAGGTTCCTAACCGGGGCTACTACTTCGATTTCATCGACATGCTCAAGTATTACGAGCGCAATCAGACGCCCGCCACGCCGGCGATCAGCCTCATCTACGCCCTGAATAAGCAGATGGACGACATGCTCGCCGAGGGATTGGACAATCGCTGGGCGCGTCACATCGAGATGGCGGAGCTTGTGCGCGCGTGGGCGCGCCAGCACTGGGCGCTGTTCCCCGATCCGCGCTTCCTCTCCAACACGGTGACGACGGTGACGAACACGCGCGGCATCAGCGTCGGCGATCTCAACAAGGCGCTGGCCGAGCGCGGCGCGATGATCTCCAACGGCTACGGCACCCTCAAGGAGAAGACCTTCCGCATCGCCCACATGGGCGATCTCACCGTGGCCGACATTCGCTGGCTGCTCGCGCAGATCGACGACATTCTGGGCTTGCCTCAGGCATAAGGCGTTCTTACCGCAGAGTGCGCTGAGTGCGCAGAGTTTTTTTTGAGATTATTCAGCGTTCTCCGCGACCTCTGCGGTAAAAAATCTGTTTCATCCGTTCAATCCATTGACATTTGAGGAGGATGCTATGGCAAAAGTATTGATTTGCGATTCGGTAGATGCGCAGGCCGTCGCCGCGATGCGGGCGGCCGGCGTCGAAGTGGATGTACGCGATACGATTACGCTGGATGAGCTGGGCCAGGTTATCGGTGAGTACGAAGGCATTGTGGTGCGCAGCCGGACGAAGGTGCGCGCGCCGCTGCTGCAAAATCCCGGCAACCTCAAGCTCATCATCCGGGGTGGGGTGGGCGTCGACAGCATCGATGTGGACGTGGCGGAAAGCAAGGGCATCAAAGTCATCAACACGCCCGCTGCGAGTTCCAACGCGGTGGCGGAACTGGCTTTGGGGATGATCTTCTCCCTGGCGCGCAGCCTCGCCTGGGCCGACGCGACGATGAAGGCCGGGAAGTGGGAGAAGAAGAAGCTCGAAGGGACGGAAGTCGCCGGGAAGACACTCGGCATCATCGGCTACGGGCGCATTGGACAATTGCTCGGTGAGAAGGCCCGCGCGCTGGGGATGACCGTCGTGGCCTACGATCCCTACATCCAGAGCGCCGACCTCGTCTCGCTCGATGAATTGCTGGCTGTTGCGGACTACGTCAGCCTGCACATCCCGCACACCGCTGAGACGCACAACCTGCTGGGTGTTGAACAGTTTGCGAAGATGAAGCCGGGCGCGTATGTGGTCAATGCGGCGCGCGGCGGCGTGGTGGACGAGGACGCGCTCTACGCGGCGCTGGTCAGCGGGCACCTGGCCGGCGCAGCGCTGGACGTCTTCACCGAGGAGCCGCCGCAGAACGAGGCGCTGCACAAGCTGATCGCGCTGCCGCAGGTCATCGCCATGCCACACATCGGCGCGGCAACCGTCGAGGCGCAGGAGCGTATCGGCGGCGAGATCGTCAAGCTGGTGCAGGAAAATCTCGCGGCGTAGTGAAAAACAATACAGCTTTTGTCAGCAGATTAAGCGGATTTAGCAGATTACATAAAAACTAATCTGAAAATCTGCTTGATCTGCTAAATCTGCTGATAGAAAAATCAGGAGGCGATATGACGAAGATTCGACCGTTTCGGGGGTTGCGCTACAATCCCGACAAGTTTTGCGATCTGTCTGACGTGATCACGATGCCCTACGACCGCATCCACGAGCCGGAGCGGGCGCAGTATTACGAACTCTCGCCCTACAGCTACGCGCACATCATCCAGGGCAAACACACGCCCGACGACAATGACGAGAACAACGTCTACACCCGCGCGCGCGGCTACATGCTGAACTGGTTGGCCGAGGAGGTGCTCATCCGCGACCCGGCCCCCGCGCTCTACGTATTGGAGCAGACGTTCGTCACACCCGATGGCGTCGAACATACGCGGCGCGGTCTCGCCGCTGCGCTAGAGCTGAGCCGTTTCGATGAGGGCGTGGTGCTGCCGCATGAGCACACGTTGAGCGGCCCGAAGGTGGATCGACTCAATCTCACCCGCGCTACACAGACGGGGTGGGGCCACATCTTTATGCTTTATCCTGATGAGACCGGTGCCGTCAATACGCTGTTGCAGCCGTTTCTGGATTCGCACATGCCGGCGCTCGTCCGCGACCGGGTGATCGAGCCGGAGGTGGAGCAGGCGTTCTGGGTGGTCAACGATCCGGCGCTCATCGAGGCTGTGGTCGCGGAAATGGCGACGAAGCAGCCGCTCATCATCGCCGATGGACATCACCGTTACGAGACGGCGTTGAACTACCGCGACGAAATGCGCGCGCAGTATCCTGACGCGGCGGCAGTTGCCGGGCCGGATGCCGCCTTCAATTACGTGATGGTGACGTTCGTCAGCATGAGCGATCCGGGCCTGGTCGTCTTGCCGACGCACCGGCTGATCCACTCTTACACGAAACTGAATGGCGCGGAACTGTTGCAGGCGCTGGAACCTTACTTCGTCGTTGAAACTGTCCCCAACCGTGCAGCGCTGGAAGCCGGGCTGGCGGCAGCAACGGCTGACCGTCCGCGGTTTGGTTTCTACGATGGCGCCTACACACTGCTCACGCTCAAAACCTTGAACGCGATGGCCGCGCTTGCGCCGGACCGCGACGCGCACTGGCGCGCGCTTGACGTGGCCGTGCTGCACGAGCTGGTCATCGAACACGTGATGGGCCTGAGCAAGGAGAGCGTGCGGCGACTCGAAAACCTGACCTACCTGCGCGATCCCGATCCCGGTTACCTTGCTGTGGACAAGAGCGAGGCGAATTTCATGTTCTTGCTGAATCCAACGCGCATCGAGCAAGTGCAGGCGTGTACCGTCGCCGGCGAACGGATGCCCCAAAAATCCACCGATTTCTTCCCCAAAGTCGTCAGTGGCCTGGTGGCGCTGCCGCTGCGCG
>DAOUAY010000632.1:0-2878 GCA_034432995.1 Anaerolineae bacterium
GCTTGCGCTGCTGCGCGATCCTGAAGCGCGCGCACGCCTTGGTAGCGCCGGGCAGCGTTTCATCCAGACGCACTACGATAGCGAAGCTGCTATCGCGCAGTGGGAGGCGGCGTTATTTGGGCTACAGGCTCGGTAGCTCTCTTTCTGCTTGGTCTGGATCGCCAGATCCAGACCAGAACGGGGATCTGGCGATCCCCTCAGAGTAGTTTGTGATAGGGCTATTGCATTTGGCAGCAAAGACTACAAAAGTCTCAGCAGACACTTGCATTTGGCGCGTTTTTCGTTCAACGAGGCGCTTGGTCAACGCGATCCCACGTAAGACTTTTGTAGTCTGGCCCCTGCGAAGGTTAAATGCAATAGTCCTGAGTTTGTGATCACCTGAGTCTGGGTTTTCTACAGCTATGGTATAATTGCGTATGATGCAACAGAAGAGTCGTTCCATGGTGAGGCGGAGACGGAAAAATACCGTGCCGGTGTTGATTACCGGGATGTTGGTCATTATCTTCCTGGTCATCGTCGGTGGTATTGCGCTGTCTGCGATGTCGTGGGTGCGCGGGATGCTGGCCCGGCCGGGCATTGCGTCGGGATTGCCGGCCAGCAGCGGCCCCAGTGAAAACGTCAAGTACCAGTTCGGTCAGGTTATCCCGACCTGGACGGGCACGAAGCGCGTGACTGTGCTGCTCCTCGGCATCGATGAGCGATCGCAGGAGACCGGGCCGTTTCGCACCGATACGATGATGGTGCTGACGCTCGATCCGGCCACGCAGATGGCGGGCGTGCTCTCCATTCCCCGCGACCTGTGGGTGCCCATTCCCGGCTACAGCGATGGCCGCATCAACACCGCGCATTTCCTGGGCGATCTCTACAAGTATGACGGGGGCGGCCCGATGCTGGCGCGCGATACGGTTGAATATAACCTCGGTGTGCCGATCGATTTCCACGTGCGTCTCAACTTTCAGGCCTTTGTCAGCCTGGTGGATCTGATCGGCGGTGTCGATGTCTACGTCGAGAAGGACATCAGTGATCCGCGCTATCCCGACTATGCCTACGGGTATGATCCGCTGTATATCTCGGCCGGCTGGCATCACTTCGATGGCGAGATGACGCTCAAATACGTGCGCACGCGCCACAGTAGCAGTGATTTCGATCGCGCGCGCCGGCAGCAGCAGGTGATGGCGGCCATTTTGGAAAAAGTGACCAACATCGGCTTGCTGCCTGATCTGGCGAAGAACGCGCCCGAAATCTACAAGATGCTCGAAGCCTCTGTGCAGACGGATATGGCGCTGGATCAAATTCTGGCGTTGGCAAACCTGGCGACGCAGGTCGATCGTTCGACGATTCGTTTCGGTGTCATTGACCAGACTTGCACGCAGCAGTGGTTTACGCCTGATGGTGCGCAGGTGGAGATCCCCTTACGCGACCGGGTGCGCGAGGTGCGCGACTACGTCTTCGCCGCCGACATTCCCACGCCCGCGCCGGGTCAGGCTGCTGCCATCACATCCACGCCAGAACTGGCGACGATCTCCGTGCTGAACGGGACCGCGCGCGCCGGACTGGCTGGAACCACGTCCGATTACCTCAAAGCGCAGGGTCTCGACGTCGCCAACGTCGGCAATGCCGACCGCCAGGATTACGGGCAGTCGGTGGTGGTGATGAACCGCGACAAGCAGTTCACTGCCGCCCGCATCGCCAGTCTGTTGCACTTACCGGCTACAGCCGTGGTCAAAGGCACCGATTCCACCGCTGCGCACGACATTATCGTGATCCTCGGCAACGATTACGCAGGCCCGTCGCAAGATTAAAACACAGGCGGGCGCGGTCGGAGACCGGCCCGAGCACAAAGCAAGACTAAAACGCGAAGACCTATGGCCTCGACACAAACCAACACCCTGATGAATAAGCTGCCGTATAAGTTGCTGATCAATCTCGGCATCTTCCTCATCTACGTGCTCTTGACCGCCGTAGCCGGTTTCGTCGTCTTCGTCAAGGTGCGACAAGGCGTCTCGGTCTCGGAGATGCTGCCGGAGTTTACGATCCGGCAGCCGGAACAGGAAAGCCCCAACGTCGAGCGCGTAGCCGGTGAGGCGTTGCCGGTATGGACCGATACCGACCGCATCACGGTGTTGATCCTCGGCATCGATGAGCGCGTCCAGGAAACGGATTATTGGCGCACAGACACGATGATCCTGGCGACCCTCGACCCGGTGACGCTGCAGGCCGGTGTGCTCTCGATCCCGCGCGATTTGTGGGTGCCGATCCCCGGCTACACCGAGAACCGCATCAACACGGCACACTTCCTTGGCGACGCCTACAAACATCCCGGCGGTGGGCCGGCTCTGGCCGTCGAAACCGTGGAGTACAACCTGGGCGTGGACATCGATTATTACGTGCGGATCAACTTCCAGGCATTTGTCGAGTTTGTGGATCGCATTGGAGGCATTACCATTGATGTACCGGAAACGATTCACGATCCACTGTATCCCACGCCCGATTATGGCTACCAATTGTTTCACGTCGATGCCGGGGTGCATCACTTCTATGGTGAAGAGGCGCTGAAATACGCGCGCACTCGACATTCTAGCGGCGGCGACTTCGACCGCGCGCGGCGGCAGCAGCAAGTGATCAAGGCGATTTTCAAGCGGGTCACAGAGGCAAATCTGCTCCCCCAACTGGCTGCGCAAGCCCCGGAGATGCTGCAACTTCTGGAAAAGTCTGTCAAGCTCGATCCTAAATTACAACTGGATGAAGTTATCGCGTTAGGGGCGTTGGCGACCAAGGTCGATCTGGACAAAGCCCGCTTCCGCGTTATCGATGAGCGTAGCACGTTGATCAAAAAGACGATGGATGACATGGATATCCTCATCCCCCTGCGAGACGA
>DAOUAY010000633.1:0-4463 GCA_034432995.1 Anaerolineae bacterium
GTTTCATATTTTGTTTCACGACGACACAGCGTTTCCGCCGATTAGTCTGGCGTAAATATCCTCCCACGCGGGATAGACATTGCGCCAATGGTAGTGCTCTTCGACCCACGCGCGTCCCTGTGACCTGAGCCGTTCACCAAGTGCCGGCTCTTTCAACACCCGCACGACGGCCTCCGCCAACGCCTCCGGCGTATCCCCGATCAGGATATTCTCTCCTTCCTCTACCGCGGTCCCTTCGGCCCCAATGCTCGTCGAGACAATCGGCAATCCCCACGACCAGGCATCGATGATCTTCACCCGCATCCCGCCACCCGCGCGCAAGGGAACGATGAAGACCGCGGTCTCCGCCAGATATGGCTCCGGGTCAGGCACATAACCCATCACCTGGACGTTACGGACCTGGAGCATAAGGTCTTGCACCTCCTGTGGCGGGTCTTTTCCCACAATGACAAAACGCGTCTCAGGTATCTCGGCCAGAACTCTGGGGAAAACCTCGCGCGCAAACCAGAGCACACCTTCTACATTCGGCGGCCAAAACATGGTACCTAAGTGAGTCACGGCAAGTGGCCGTGCACGACGCGCTACCAGCGGTTTATCGTCGGTGTCGACGCAGATGGGAATAACGGAAGTCGTAGGATGAGGATGGGAAGGGACGGCGGTTCGAGCGTTGAGTGTGCGCTGTAAAATCTCTTCCTGGTCCACACCTGTGACGAAAACAACGTGATCAAAACGGTCGTAAGTCTCCACCTCGTAACGCTCCAGGACGCGCGCCTCCCGTTGGTAGAGCCAGCGCTTGAGGGGATTGGACTCGTGGCGCGCCATACGCTCGGGAATGCGATAGAGAGCATTATGCGCATCCAGGATCATAGGGATAGAGGAACGCCCGAACGTCTCGGTATTCAGGTGTTGCGCATAGAGCGCATATTGCGCCATAGAGGTTTGGTCGGCATGCACCGCGTCGAACGATTGCGCACTCAATAAACTGTGAAGGGCACGGTGCATCTCAGGCAGCTCGTCACGCACGATAATCACTGATTGCCCGGTCAACCCGGCTTTCAACACAGCCCGTACATTGCGTAACAGAGAACGCTGCATAGGCACCGTGTACACCGCTTTGCAGAAGCCTTGCAGATGTTCCACCGCTTCGGCTTTGTCATCCTGCCGAACAAAAGAAAGCAACGTCACCTCGTGCTGCCGCGCCAGTTGCCGTAACACGTAATAGGCGCGTATCTTCGCTCCCGAATGGACAGGATAGGGTAAAACCTGCGTAAGAAAGAGTACTTTGCCCATATCACCGACCTTTCAATTAGCGTTTTGTCGAACTGGCAAGCCGGATATACAGATGCTCGATTGCCGCATTTTCCGCCTCCCGATGCTCGTCATACCAACGTCGCCCCACGCTGCCCATGCGCGCCAAGCGGTCAAAATCGGACAATGCCTCGGTGAGCACCCGCGCAAGGGAGGAAGGGTGCTTTGGTTCAACGACCCAACCTGTTGTACCTGGTTCGATGTATTCAGAGAGCGCGCCTGAGGATGTGGTGAGCACGGCTTTATGGAAGAAGTACGCTGCCGGGATCAACGCCGATTGCGTAGCGCCACTATAGGGCAACACCAGTAGCGCACAACGTTGGAACAACGTCACTGCTTCCTCGTCCTGGATAAGGCGGTTACGCACTTCGATCCCCGCAGGAAGCGGATCCTTCCACACGGCTTCGAGTTGACCAGGGCCGGCCAAAACCAGGCGCGCCTGCGCGCGCGACGCTTCGGGCAATCGTACCCAGGCGGCGATCAAATCCGCGACACCTTTGTAAGGTTCGATTCGGCCAAAGAAAAGCACATAGGGATCGTATGCTATTCCATCTACCAACCGGTCGAGTTGCTCCAGCCAGGCGCTGCCCAGAAACAGATGCAGCAGTGGGGTGTATGTAACGCGGTTCGCAGCCAGGCCGCGCTCGAGCAGGCGCTGCCGGTAACACTGTCCATGGACGAGGATATGCTCTGCGTTGCGGATCACGGCGCTGTTCCACCAATAAAGCAGCGGCCCGTAAGCCGATCCCGGATGGGGATCGAGGTCATGGATCGTGTGGAGCGTGGGGATGCCAGCCTTCCGCAGCGCGCGCAGGATGCGGACATTCCACAGGTGCGGTCCGGTGACGTGTACGACGTCCGGCTTCTGCGCCACGACGGCGTCGATGGCCCGCCGCGCCATCCAGACACACAACCCGCCAGGAGAGAAGCCTGTGTCCCGCAAGGCGAGGGGTTTGGAGACTTCGACACCGGGGAGATAACGATGTCCCGGATAGTATTCTGTGGTGACAAGCGTGACCTTGTGCCCCGCTTGAACCATACGATTGGCATAGTCGGCGGTGTATTGGTGCATCCCAAACGTCGGCGAAAGGAGAAGATAACAGATACGCATCAATCCTCCTTCAAATGGCAAATGGCAAATGGCGAATGGCGAATGGCAGGTTACGGCCGATTTTCGACGGAGGAACTGTGACGGACGCGCCCTCGTGCAAAAACAAAAACACGCTCCAGCGCGAGCGCCACAAAAGGCATTGCCACTGCATCCACCGGAAGCCGGTAACGCGGCATAGCCCAGGTGAAAATGTGAAGTAAAGAGTAGAAGACCATAAAGAGATAGAGCAGTGCGGTCGGACGTTCAAGGCGCGCTAATGCCGGTGTATATTGCGCTTTGCTTCCCAAGTAAAAACCATACAGCATAAAGGGCAGATAAAGCGTAAAGGAAAGCAAGCGGCCGGCATTATTCAACAAAGAAGTGTCCGTGGGCCAGAATTCGAAATAATCGGCCACGCGGCTAAGCGAGAGGCGCAGATAGCGGAGCGGGTCTTCCATGACAAACGCAATTCCCCGGCGCATCAATTCGCGATCCCATTCAGCCTCAGTAGAAAGCTGCCCCCACAGTTCTTCGGGCAGGGGTGCAGCCTCGAAGGCTTGAAAGCTGGTGCCATGCATGGGGTGCTGCGCAGAATACATTGCATAGCCAGTGTTAGAGTTGAGGAGCAGAAAATCGCCATAAACGCGATAGTTGCGATAGGTCCAGGGCAGGATGAAGGCCAGGAGCGTCATCCCCGCCAGTACCAGTGCTGGGAGATGCAAACGGACCAGATTGCGCGCGTCTCCACGCCACGCCCGCCACAGAAGCCACAGGAAAAGCACCGGCGTCCACGGGAGAATGGCCTGGCGGAAAAGGGCAGTGGGACCCAAACTCACACCCAAGCCTAGCGCCGCCCCCCACCCCGGTCGCCCCGCCGCGAACGCCTCCGCCAAAGTCAGCGCGCGCTCGAACGACCACAGCAACGTAACAATGTATAAAGCCTCGGTCATCAAACGACCGCCATAGAGGATGAAGAACGCATATCCTGCCGTAGCCAGAGCCGCGATGAGCGGCGTCCACTGCCGTTGCGGAAAAAGACGGCGGGTGAGGCGCGCCGTTATCCATGGTAGAAGAATGCCTGCAAGTATGGCAGTGACCAGGCGCACAACCACAGGCCGGAATCCAAACAGCGCGTAGACAGCCGCCACAAAAGCCGTGTAGAGAAAGGACCAATGCGCTGTAGGCGTCTCCGCGGGCGTGAAGGGATACCAGGGACGATCGAAGGTATAGCCATGCCCGGTCGCCAGCCGTAGCCCAAGCGTGGAGTAGCTGTAGTCGTCGTGCTCGGTGGGCACCCAATTGCCGTAATACAAGGCTACCCCCACGCGCGTGACAACAGAAAACAGCAAGATAGCGATCCAGATGTGTTTGTAATGCTGCTGAAGGTTCACGTTAAACTTACGCACCATAGGCACTATTGTCCTTTGAAGCCGATGATCACCCGGACTGTGTGTAGGACCGTGAGCAAATCCAGGTAGAAACTGGCATGTTTGACGTAGTAGAGGTCCAGTTCCAATTTGATGCGGGCATCCTCTGTGGAGTCGCCATACTCGTGGTGGACCTGCGCCCAGCCGGTAATGCCCGGCTTGACGGCGTGCCTGGCTCGATAGAGTGGAAACGCGCGCGACAGTTGTCCTACGAAATTGGGGCGCTCAGGGCGCGGACCGACGAAGCTCATCTGGCCGCGCAGCACGTTGATGAACTGTGGCACTTCGTCGAGCCGCACCTTACGCATAAAGCGCCCAATCGGGGTGATCCGTGGATCTTTCTTGCCAGCCCAAACCGCACCATACCGTTCGGCATCGCACACCATCGAGCGGAACTTGAGCACCGTGAAGGGGCGGCCCCCTTTGCCCAATCGTTCCTGGCGATAAAACAGCGGTCCCGGAGAGGTCAAAGCATTAGCGAGGGCAACAAAAGGTATGAGCAGCCCCAACACCAGCAATCCCAGTAAACCTACCAGCACATCTACCAAACGCTTGGCAGCCTGATACAAGCGAAAGGTCGGCGTATCCGGTGGACTGAGCAACAACTGCGAGTCGTAGCGGGCATAATCGACGGGCAA
>DAOUAY010000634.1:0-2590 GCA_034432995.1 Anaerolineae bacterium
GCACGTCCCAGCGCTGCTCCGTCACGGTGAAGTCCAGCTCGAACGTCACCAGGACGCCGCCGGCCAGTCGCCAGTACCAGCGCGCGCCGATACGGCCCTGGTAACCCGGAATGCGCGCGGCGATGGCTTCCAGGATTTGATCCGCCAGCCGTAACGTCTGATATGAAGGGTAAAATCGTGCCATACGTTCCTCTGTAGTTTTTTCGTCGTTAGTCAGATAGTCGAATAGTCGTTAGTCGGATGGTTGTTTTTCGACCGCATACTCAGCCAACATCTCGTGGACACGGTGTTCTTCTTCCGCGCGGGTCGTGATCTCACCGTCGAGACGCGCCGCGCGGAGTGTTTCGAAGACGTGACGGTACAGCGGGCTGGGCGGCAGGCCCAATTCCTTTAGGTCTTTGCCAGTCATCTCACATTGTATGTGCTGCCACTCGCGGGTATAGCGTTCTAGTTTCTCGTTGACTGCGGAGTCGTCGCTCGCCAGCCAGCCGAGCGGCAGCAGTTCATCCGCTAGCGGCTCGAGCAGCGTCACGATCTGGCTGGGACGTTCCAATGTTTTCAGTTGGGACAGCGTTTCATGCAGGATCGGCAGGGCGCGCAAGCCATTGCTGATGCGCCGTGGGATGAACAGCCGCTTGATCAAATGCTCAACTGCGCCGGATGAGAGCCTGTAGAAAAACAGCGCCCAATAGAAGAAGTCGATGCGCGCGCTTGCGCGCTCGTCTGTTGCGATGTTCCACAGCGCCAGGTTCTCCGAATGGCGCAAGCGGGCGAACCGTTCGTGCAGCCACGCGTCGCTGACCAATTCCGGGTGGATGTGGGCCAGCGCGCCGAGCGCCTGGAGCCGGTCCAGCGCGGCCTCCGGCTGCGCCTCGCGGAAGATCAAGTCGAGCTCGTGGCGGATGCGCCCGCCCGTGATGCGGTCGAGCATCGGCAGCGCGTTGGCAATCAGACTCTCGCTTTGCAGGTCGAGGTGGAAGCCCAGGCGCGCCTCGAAGCGCGCGGCGCGCAGGATGCGGGTGGGATCGTCGATGAAGCTGAGGCTGTGCAGCACGCGAATCACGCCAGCATCGAGATCGGCCTTGCCGCCGTAGAAGTCCAGCAATTCGCCCCACCGTTGCGGATCGAGGCGGATGGCGAGCGTGTTGATCGTGAAATCGCGCCGGTGCAAATCCTGCTTGATCGAACTACGCTCCACCAACGGCAGCGCCGTCGGATGCTCGTAGAACTCCGTTCGCGCCGTCACCAGGTCGATGAAGTCGGGTAATCGGTAATCGGTAATCGGTAACGGGTGATTGGTAATCGGTAACTGGGGATTGGGCGGTAGAGATTCTCTATTCCCTGGCCCCTGATGACCAATCCCTGTTTCCTGATTCCCAGTTACTAATTTCTGATTACTCGTTACTAATTTCTGATTCCCAGTTACTAATTTCTGATTACTCGTTACTAATTTCTGATCACTCGTTACTAATTTCTGATTATTCGTTACTAATTCCTGATTACCAGTTACCAATCCCTTCCATTGGGGCAGCGTCCATTTCACCGTCCCAAAGCGGCTATGGGTGTGGATTTCGCCGCCGAATTTGTCCGCCAGCGCCTTGCCGAGCGTGATGGCGTGGCCTTCGACGACGATGTCCAGGTCCACGAGCGGGTGTCCGAGCAGCAAATCGCGCACGATGCCGCCGACGAAATAGACGTTGTAACCCTGCTGCGCGGCCAACTCGCCGATTTGCCGGATCAGCGCGAGCAGCGGCGCGGGGAAGTAGTGTTCCATACGGCGGATGACGTCTTGCTGCACGGCATTGGCTTCCGAGAGCGGCAGCCGGATCAAGTCGGTGCGCGTCACCACGCCGATGAGTTGGCCCTCTTCGACGACCGGAATCTGGCCCCAGCCGGTTTGAATCATCAGCGCGCGCACCCGTTCCACCGAATCCTCCGGTGAGACGCTGACCGCGCCGTGCTGCATGACGCGTTCCACGGGTTGGTATTCCCATTGGTGTTGCCGGGCGCGATCGACGGCGTTGCGCGTCACCAGTCCCAGGATGTTGCCTTCCGGTCCGACGACGGGGAAGCCTTCGTGGCCGGTGCGCAGCATGTGCTGGTAGACGGCGTGAATTGGCTCATGAGCAAGCACGGTGCGGACGCCGAGCGACATCACGTTGCGCACTTTGACGCGCGGGCGCACGAACTCGGGGAGCAGGGCGCGCAGTTCGGTAAACACGTCGACGGCGTGGCGGTGGCGGATGAGCGCGGCGGCGGCGCGATCGTGCCCGCCGCCGCCGAAATGCGCGGCGACCTCGGCCACATTGATGTCGTCCGTGCCGCTGCGGGCGACGAATTGCGTATTGCCGCTGATCTCCACGAGCACGAACAGCGCCGACGGATCGAGCAGGTCGCGCAGTTTGTGCGCCAGCGTCGAGACTTCCTCGTCGGTGTTGGGCGGCGATTCGGCCCAACTCAAAACCACCGGATGCCCGTCGATTTCCAACGTTTCGACGTGCTCCTTGAGCGCATCGTAAATCGCCTGTTGCGTGGTCGTGAGCGGGTGTTCGAGGAAATCGGTGACGACTTCCAGGCTCGCGCCCTGTTC
>DAOUAY010000635.1:0-6801 GCA_034432995.1 Anaerolineae bacterium
GTCGAGCCAGAAAAGCGCGCCCGGTCGCTGCAGATGATTGCCGACGCCGGCTTTCACTGGATCCGGCAGCCGTTTCCCTGGTACGACATCGAGATCCACGGCAAGGGCGATTTCGCGGACCGCCGCCACGCGCCGTACCGTTCGGCGTGGGACAAATACGATAACATCGTCACGCTGACCGAGCAGTACGGTTTGTCGATCATCGCCCGCTTGGACGCGCCGCCGGAGTGGAGCCGTCACGACGGCGTCGCGCGCGGCGCATTCGGCCCGCCGGACAATTTCACGGACTACGGCGATTTCGTCAGCGCCGTGGCGGAACGCTATCGTGGGCGCGTCCGCTTCTACCAAATCTGGAACGAGCCAAACATCTATCCCGAATGGGGCAACCAGCCGGTCGATCCCGTCGCATACACCGAGTTGCTGTGCCTGGCCTACACACGCATCAAGGCGGTTGATCCGCAGGCGGTTATCATCAGCGGCGCGATGGCGCCTACGGCGGAACTCGGCGCGTGGAATCCCGCCTATGCCGGCAACAACCTGATGGACGTCGTCTTCTTGCAACGGATGTACGATGCCGGCGCGGGCGCGTGTTTCGACGTGATGGCGGTCAACGACTACATACTCTGGTCCGGCCCCACCGACCGCCGGATGCGGCCCACGCAGAATCAGATGAACTTCTCGCGCCCGCTGTGGGTGCGCGACGTGATGGTCGTCAACGGCGACGCCCACAAGCCGGTCTGGATCAGCGAAATGAACAGCAACGCCGCGCCGGAAGGCATCGCGGCGCAGTTTGGGCGGGTGACGTTGGAGCAACAAGCGCGCTATGCGCCCCTCGCTTACGAGCGCATCCAGCGCGAATGGCCCTGGGCCGGGGTGACGACCGTGTGGTTCTTCAAGCGCGCGTCGGATACGGAGCGCGACCAGCCGTTCTACTACTTCCGCATGGTGGAGCCGGATTTCACGCCGCTGCCCATTTACGAGAGTCTGTCCACGTACCTCGACACGTTGGAGCCGACGCTCTATGCGGGTCATCACCAGGAGACGAGCTGGCAACTGCGCTACGAAGGCGTGTGGGACGCTGTTGCCGATCCCGCCGCCGTGCTCGGCCAGGTCCGCGCCACGACGACGCCCGGCGCGACTGTCACCTTCACCTGGGAGGGCCGCGCGCTCACGTTGACGCCCGGCCCGGATGCGGGTGTGGTGCGCGTCACCAACAGCGCCGGCCGCAGCCGCGAGCTTTCTCTGCACGGTGAGACGGTCGTCCTTTCACGTCACCTCCACGCACAACGCGAAACGCTTACTCTCACAGCCCTCAATGGAACCGTCAGCCTCGACGCATTGCTGATCCGCTAGCACATCGCGGCAGAAATTTCTCACCAGATAACTTTGCTCGGAGCGGATCGTCAGATAACTTTGCTCGGAGCGGATCGTCAGATCCGCGGTTCTTGCGCGTTACGCCAGGCTCTGCCGATCCCTGACAAGCATACAATGGGAAAGTATTTGCGCCGTGCGGAACTAGTGTCTTCTTGACGTGGCAAACCTCGTTTCTGTGGTATTATTAGGGTTATGGGTTATGGGTTATGGGTTGTCGAGTTGGTAATTCGCAATTCGCAATTCGCAATTCGCAATTCGTAATTCGCAACTCGCAACTCGCAACTCGCAATTCGCCATTCCGATTGGAGGGAATCATGTCCAAATTCACCGCGTTTATGAACGCCAGGCCGATTCTGGTCGCCGACGGCGCGATGGGCACGATGCTGCACAAGGCTGGCCTGCTCTTGGGTATAGCCCCAGAACGCTGGAACCTCGAAAATCCCGATGCCGTGCGCGCGGTGTACAAAGCCTATCTCGAAGCCGGCGCGGACCTGATCCTGACCAACACATTTGGCGGCGCGCCTGCGCGTCTGGAACGCGACAACCTGCATAACCAGGTTCACGCGATCAACCTGGCGGCGGCGCAACTGGCCCGCGAGGTCGTTGGTGACGGCGCGTTGGTCATGGGCGACATCGGCCCCACCGGGCAGATTCTGGAGCCGCTAGGGGCGCTGCCCTACGCCGAGGCCGTCAGTGGGTTTGCGGCTCAGGCTGCGGCATTGACCGAGGGCGGCGCCGATGCGATCCTCATCGAAACGATGAGCGATCTGGGTGAGGCGATTGCGGCTATCGAGGGAACGCGGCAAGTGACTGATTTGCCGATCCTGGTGACAATGAGCTTCGATACGAAGGGCCGCACGATGATGGGCGTCAAGCCGGAGAAGGCCGCGCAGACCTTGTGGGGTATGGGCGTTGCCGTCATCGGCGCGAACTGCGGGCGCACGTTGAGCGAGACACTGGAGGCCGTCGTCAAGATGCGCGTTGCCGTCCCGGAGGCCATTTTGATGGCGAAGCCTAACGCCGGTTTGCCACACGCAGAGGGTGGTGAACTGGTCTACGAGGTCACGCCGGAGGTCATGGCCGATTATGCGCGGCGATTCGTGACTGAGGCTGGCGTCAAAATCTTTGGGGGGTGCTGCGGCAGCACGCCGGAGCATATTCGCGCGGTGGCGGCGGTGTTGAAAACTTCTTGAATGACCGGTCAGGACGCACTTCGAAAGTGCGTCCTGATTTTGCGGCTATTTTGTCAGTCTTCAATTCCGCTATGACAAAATGCAAAGCCGAGCTTCGAAAGTGCGTCCTGATTTTGCGGCTATTTTGTCGTTCTCTTGCAGCCGTCGTGCATCGTGCTATAATGAAGATGATTATTTCTCTAATCTCAAAAAGGAGGTCACACGATGCGTTACGAAATTCACGGGACCGTGCTCCCCACGCTGGAAGTCTATCTGAGTAACGGCGAGTCGATGTATACTGAATCCGGCGGTATGGCCTGGGTGAAGGGCAACATCGAGATGACGACCAACACCAAGGGTGGCCTGATGAAAGGCCTGGGCCGCGCGCTGACAGGTGAGTCGCTCTTTATGACGACCTATACGAGCCGCGATCCGGAAGCCTTGATTGTCTTCACGCCGGAAGCGCCCGGCCATGTCATCGATGTGCGGCTGGAGGCGGGCCAGAGCCTCATCTGCCAGAAGGACGCGTTCATGTGCGCTCAGGACTCCGTCGAGATGAAGATGCACTTCCGCAAGAAACTCGGTGCGGGCTTCTTCGGCGGTGAGGGCTTCATCCTGCAGCAGATCACCGGCCCGGGTTTCGCGTTCCTGGAAATCCCCGGTGAGGTGCGCGAGTACGCGTTGCAAGCCGGCGAAACGATGAAAGTGGATCCTGGTCACATCGCCTGTTTCGAGCCGAGCGTGCACTATGACATTGCGATGGTCAAGGGCCTCACCAACATGTTGTTCGGCGGTGAGGGATTGTTCCTTGCCACGCTGACTGGCCCTGGTCGCATCTGGCTGCAGAGCCTGCCGCTCTCCAACCTGGCCGCCAAACTGGCGAAATATATGCCCGTCAAGAGTGGCTGAGATTCTTTTGCAGGTGCAACGCACTGATCTGACGTTCGTTGTGTCAGTGCGTTGCCCCTTTTTAGCAAGGCGGCGCCTGTGGCGCCGGTATGCACCTTAAAATCTTCAACCTGGGGCAGCCCTTTCGTACGAATGGACTCCCCGTCTGTTATCGCCAACTCTTTTATTTTTGATTATCGTTGGGGATGACGGACATTCAGTAAACGATAAGGAGTAGAACTTATGGTCAAGATTATTGGTGACACCACCTCTGGTCTTCCGGAAGTGTATGCCAGGCAGTATGACATTCCTATTATCCCCCAGGTTATCAATATCGACGGCGTGTCCTATTTGGAGGGCGTCGACATTGATTATCAGACCTTTTTGACCAGGTTGACAACAGTCCGGGAACTCCCCAAGACGGCCGCGCCGTACCCGGAACTTTTCCTCGAAGCTTATCGACGTTTTGCGCCTGCCAGAGAGCCTATCCTGTGCATCTTGCCTTCCGCCATCGTTAGCGGAACCGTGCGCTCGGCTACGGTGGCCTTGCAGATGGCGGTCGAGCAGGGACTGACGGAGCTGGATGTCAGGATCATCGACACGCAGCTCATCGCCAGTCCCGTAGCGACGCTGCTCAAGCTGGCGGCGGAATGGGCCGCAGCGGGTGTGGATGCCGATACCATCGAAGCGCGCGTGCGCGCGATGGCCCGGCGCGGCAAGATTTATTTCTCCGTGGCCACGTTGAAGTACCTGGCCATGGGTGGGCGCATTGGGGGGGCCGCCGCTCTGGTGGGCAGCGCCCTGCAGGTCAAGCCCGTTTTAACATTCAAGGACGGCCAGGTTGAGGCTTTCGAGAAGATTCGCACCCACAAGCGCGCTATGGATCGCCTCAAGGAACTGGTCGCGACGCAGATTGCCCGCAACGGCGACGGTTTCCTGAGCATTATGCACGCCGACGTCGCCGATGAGGCGCAGGAATTGGCTGATGAAATGCGCGCCAGGCTGGGCATCGCTGAAGCGCCGATTTTGGCCGTGCCGCCGGCGGTGGTGACGCACGGTGGACCGGGCGTTTTGGGTGTGGGTTTCTTTACAGACGAACAGGGGCAGATCAATTCATGAATATTCGTATGCTGGATACCGCGAACCGCCGCGACGTGCGGCGGTTCGTCGAATTTCCATTCACCCTCTACGCAGATTGTCCGCAGTGGATGCCGCCGCTGGTGTCGGGCGTCAAGGCGACGCTGGACCGGCGGCGCTATCCGTTCTACCGCCATTCGGATGCCGACTTCTTCGTGGCCGAAGATGGTGACGACGTGGTGGGCCGCATCACCGTTTTGGAGAATCGCCGCTACAACGACTACAACCAGCGCAAGGCGGCGTTCTTCTACCATTTCGACGTGATCGATGACGAAGGTGTGGCGCGGGCGCTCTTCGCCGCCGCCGCAGACTGGGCCGCGCGGCGCGGTCTCACGATGTTGTACGGGCCGAAAGGCTTTTTACGTGCGGATGCGCCGGGCATTTTGATCGCGGGCTTCGAGCATCGCGCGGCGCTGAGTATGCCCTACAACTACGCTTACTATCCGCGCTTAATGGAGGCGCTGGGCTTTGAGAAGGAGATCGACTACCTCTCCGGCTACGTCCAGCGCGGCCAGGACCTTGACGAACGCTTTTACGCGCTGGCGGAGAAGATCAAGGAACGGCGTGGGTTTTGGGTGAAGACGTTCAAAAGCAAGCGCGAGTTGCGCGCGTGGGTACCAAAAATCCAGCAGGTCAACAACGAAGCCTTTACCGAAGTGTGGGGTTATTATCCCATAGACGATGCCGAAGTGCAGATGATCGCCAAGCAGATGTTATCTGTCGCCGATCCGCGGTTGATGAAGATTGTGATGAAGGGCGACGCTGTGGCCGGTTTTGCTTTCGTCTTCCCGGATATTTCCGAAGCGCTCAAGAAAACCCGCGGGCGCTTGTGGCCTTTTGGCTGGATCCGCGTGCTGGCGGCGCTGAAAACCACCCGCCGGCTGAGCGGTAACGGCGTGGGGCTGTTGCCGGAATATCAGGGCATGGGTGGCAGCGCCCTGCTGTACGTTGAATTCGCCAAGACGTTGAAAGCCTCCAAAGCCACCCACTGCGACCTGGCGCAGGCGATGGAGACGAACATCAAGAGCCTGGGCGACATGAACGCTATCGGCGCGCAGTGGTACAAACGCCACCGGGTCTACCGGCGCGCCATATAGGGGGATCGATGAGCTATTTCCGCAAGCAAGGACTCACGCGTGTTGATCAACAATTCCTGGCGGGAGGATCGTTCCTGAACTGGGTGCGTCTCGTCGTTGCCAATGGCGGCGTCGATTGGCGTTACTGGATCAGAAGCCTGTACGTTTCCATTGTGGCGCTGCTCAATACGCCGTTTCGCATCTACGAGCATACACGCTTCGGCGCGCGCATCGCGGCGATGCCCATCCGCGAAGCGCCGATTTTTATCCTCGGTCACTGGCGCAGCGGCACCACCCACGTCATGCGCTTGATGGCGCGGGACCCGGCTTTTGCCGTCGTCACCTTTGTCCACACGATGATTCCTGGGTTGTACCTGAGCAGCCCCCTGTTTCGCAAACTCCTGGTCAGCAGCCTGCCTAAGGTCCGCCCGATGGATAACGTCACTGTTGCGCCGGACGCTGCTGAAGAGGAAGAATACGCGCTCGGCAACCTCAGCCCGTATTCGTTCTACCACGCACTTACCTTTCCTAAAAAGATGCGCGAGATCTTCGACCGGTACGTGCTCTTCGAAGGCGTGGAGCGCAAAGTTGTCGAGCAATGGAAGGCGATCTATCTCCACTTCCTCAAAAAAGTGACCTTCTCTGCGGGGGGCAAACGGCTGTTGCTCAAAAACCCGGCGAATACGGGGCGCATCCCTACGTTGCTGGAGATGTTCCCCGATGCGAAGTTTATCCACGTCTATCGCAACCCCTACGTCGTCTACAGTTCCACGATGCATTGGTTGGATAAAGAGCTTGCGCCAACGGCGCTGCAAGACATCGATGAGGAGACGGTGCGTGAGAACGCGCTGCGCAACTACGAAAAGCTGATGCTGCGTTATGAAACCGATAAGGCGCTGATTCCCGAAGGCAATCTCATCGAAGTGCGCTTCGAGGAGTTCGAGGCTAATCCGCTCGGTGAGATGGCGCGCATCTATCAGGCGCTTGATTTGGCGCTGACGCCCGAAGCGCAGACCCGGATGCAGCAATACCTCTCCACGGTCAAGGGATATAAAAAGAACACCTATTGTTTGGATCGCCGGACTCAGCGTGAATTGACCCGGCGGTGGGGCTTCATGATCCGGCGCTGGCATTATGAGCCGCCGAATGTGTGA
>DAOUAY010000636.1:0-11654 GCA_034432995.1 Anaerolineae bacterium
TTGCAGGCAGTGATGCCCTTGCCGCAGTTGTCGCAAGAACAAGCCCCTCGTTTGGTGGTCAGCCATCGGGTCAAACGCTCCCGTTCTACTAGCTGTCGCCTGAAAGCTCAACGCAGCCAGCGAACTCAAACCTAATCTAACATTGTCGAGCTAGATAGCGACTGGCAACGGGTGACTGAGTTTGACGTCTATACGGTGCTGGCCTGAGTAAAAGCCAATTGCAGGGCTATTGCATTTAACCTTCGCAGGGGCCAGACTACAAAAGTCTCACGTGGGATTGCCTTGACCAAGCGTCTTGTGGAACGAAAAACGCGCCAAATGCAGGTGTCTGCTGAGACTTTTGTAGTCTTTGCTGCCAATGCGATAACCCTAAAGCCAATTGCGTCTTCATCCGTATGTGATACAATGCAGGTTAGAATGTGGGCACATAAAAGAGGGGTATGGAACTTCGGCATTATGCAAGCATCGTCTTGAAGTGGTGGTGGCTGATCCTGTTGACGGCGGTTCTGGGCACCGGGGGGGCCTATTACACCAACCGTAACGCCCTGCCCATTTATCGGGCCTCGACGACGTTGACCATCAACCGCGGCGGCGATCCCCGCGAGGACCCCTATTACGTCATCCGCACCAGCGAGGCCCTCGCCAGCACCTACCTTGTGCAAATCGAGGCGCCCGTGATTCTGGAGGAGGTACGCTCGCGCCTGGGGCTGAGCATGAGCGCCAACGCCATCAAGGGTATGCTCACCGTCTCGCAGGTCGAGAACACGCAACTCATCATTATTGCCGCCCAGGGGTACGACCCGGCGTTGGTCAAAGCGCTGGTGGAGACGACCGCCCAGGTCTTCATCGAGCACCAAACCAACGAACAGGAGGCGCGCTACCAATCCCGTCTCACGGATATTCAAACGCAGGCCGCGGCGCTGGAGCAATCGCTCGAGGAGACGCAGAAGTCCATTACGGGGATGGGCGATCCGGATGCGTTGCCGGATTATGCCCGTCTGGAACTGGCCCAACTGCAAACGCAGCGCACCAACCAGCAGACGCGATTGTCGGTGTTGCTGCAAAGCGCGGAGGAACTACGGCTATCGATGGCCCGCTATACCACGCGCATTTCAGTGTTCGAACCTGCCGAACTGCCCGTTGCCCCCATCGGCCCGCAGAAGATGCGCAATCTTATGCTGGCGGCAGCCGTCGGCCTGATGATCGGTGTCGGCCTGGCGTTCCTCATCGAATACGTCGACGATACGGTCCGCACGCCGGACGACGTCAAACGCGTGCTGCCGCTCAGCGTGTTGGGCATCGTGCCCTATCTGGGGAAAAACGGCGCGCAAACCGGCGTGGTGGTGACCCAACATCCCCTGCGTCCCATCGCGGAGGCGTTTCGCAACCTGCGCACCAGCATCCAGTTCACCAACCTGGACGAGCCGCCGCGCACGCTGCTGGTGACCAGCCCGCAGCCCACCGACGGCAAGTCGTTTACGGCAACCAACCTGGCGGCGGTGATCGCCCAGGGGGGCAAGTCGGTGATCCTGGTCGATGCCGACCTGCGCCACCCCACGCAGCACTACACCTTCAACCTGCCGCTCGAGCCGGGCCTCACCGAAGCGCTGCTTTCCGTCGCAGACCGTCCACGCGCTTTGCGGCAGACGGAGGTAGAATCGATGCGCGTGATTACCGTCGGCTCGCGCGCGCCGGATTCCACAGAGCTGTTGGCCTCGCAGACATTCAAACGCTATATTGCCGAGTTGCGCGAGCAGGCCGACGTGGTGATCATGGACAGCCCGCCGGTACTGGCCGTCTCCGATGCGGCGGTGCTCTCCACGTTGGTGGATGGCGTGGTCTTGGTGATGGACGCCGGCAAAACCCGCACCCCGGCCGCCGTACAGGCAGCCGAGCGCCTCGCCAGCGTGGGCGGGGTGATCCTGGGCGTGGTGCTCAACCGCGTGAAGGCGCGCAGCGGCGGCTATTACTACTATTACTATTACCACGATTATACGGAAGGCGGGCAGCGGAGCTTCTTCGATTGGATGAAAAAGCGCAAAAAAGCTGATAGCGGTCAGCGATCAGCGGTCAGCCAGAGCTAAAAGCTAAAAGCTAAAGGCTGATCGCTGAAGGCTGAAAGCTGAAAGCTGAACTGAAAGCTACAAAATATTGGAGTTATGACGGTGAAATCGTATAAACTTATTATCGTTGTTGCCCTTTCCATCTTGTTGCTTGTGGCCTGCCAGCAACCGGCGTCAAACCCTGTGCCGACCTTTGTGCCGCCGACGACCGTGCCCACCGCCAGCCCACGGGCCGCTTCGACGCTGACCACCACCGTCGGCTACGGCGACATCGTCGACGCGCTCGAAACGCGCGGTCGAATCGAGGCCCGGCGCGAGACAAACCTCGTCTTTCCCCTCGCCGGCACGCTCAAAGGACTGTACGTTGCCCCTGGCGACCAGGTGGTACAGGGGGAACTTTTGGCCGAATTGAGCGCGGCGTCGATCGAGAGCACGCTGCTCGAGCGCCGTTACACACTCGACCTGGCACAGCTACGGCTAAGACAGGCCGAGCTGGTCTCACAAACGCAGAGTACCGAGAGCGACAACGCGATCGCCATCGCCTACGCGTCCTACAACCAGGTTGTGCTACAGGGCGAACAGGCTGTCGTTAACGCTCAGTTGAGCGCGGAGCGCTGCCGGCGCACGGCGAAGGACGAGCTGGATTACCGGGAGTGCGATCTCTACGTTCCTCAGGCGGAGGCAAGCGCGAAAGCCGCCAACGCCGTGGCGGCGGCGCAGTTGTGGGCGTCGCGGGCAGCGCAGGGAGCAAGCCGCTCGATGCAAGACTTGAACTACGCCATCGCCCAGATCCAATACGCCCAGGCCGAGATGCTCTATCTACAGGCGGCGCAGCAAGTGACCGACACACAGTTGATAGCGCCGTTTTCCGGCGTGCTGCTGTCGGTCGAAAAGCGGGTCGGTGAAGGGATCACCGCTTACCAACCGATCGGCGTGCTGTCCGATCCATCCGATCTGTGGGCCATCGCCACCATCTTCGAGCAAGATGCGTATCGTGTCGCCAGTGGGCAACGCGTCGAACTGGTACTGGACGCTTATCTGGATCGCACGTACTACGGCTCAGTCCTGCAGATCGCCAGCCAGGCCGTGCTATGGCAAGGCAAATGGGCTTACGAGGTGACCATTGTCTTCGACGAGGGTCAGAATATTCCGGCGACCATGCGCATGGGCGCCGATATGCGTATCGTGATGCGCAGTAAAGAGAACGTGCTGCTCGTTCCCACGCAGACCATCATGGTGAGCGGTGGACGCCAATACGTAGAAGTCGTGCAACCCAACGGTGCGGTGCAGCAGGTCGAGATTGAGACAGGCATGTCCACAGGCAGCGAAACCGAGGTCATCTCCGGGCTAGAGGCCGGTCAAGTGATCCGCATCCCGTGAGTGATGCCCGCATGAAACGCGACCGGCTGTGTTTCGCAATGCACTGTGTCATCCTGGCCGGGATCGTTTTGCTGGTCATCTGGCCGCTGCATCCCATCGCGATCTCCTGGGGCTATAACGCCGCCGGGAGCCGTGTGTTACGGCGTCTCCAGCGCGCCCCGGACCTTCCGCAGGAAACGCGCTACGCGCAGGCCACACAGGCCGGGCAGTTGTTCCAGACCGCGCTGGCGTGGGACCCTCTCAACCACCGCGCCTATGCCAACCTGGCCGCCGTCTACATGGTGTGGGACGACGTGCCGTCCGCCAACCGCGCCCTGGCGCGCGCGGCGTTGCTGTCGCCACGCGGCAAGGATGCTGCGCCATGACCTCACAGACCATTGGGGCTGCGCAAAAACGCCCACGCGCGTTCTGGCGCTGGTTCCTCATCCTCGATCTGGCGTTGCTCCTCATCGGCGGCGGCGTGAAAGTTGTCCGCGCGTGGCGCTGGCAGCGCGTGCTGCAAAACGATCTACAGGAACTGCGCGCGCTGCTCCAAGACAGTTCAGCGGTCCTCTGGACACCCGCCGAACTGCTGACCGTCCTCCACAATGACCTGCGCGGCTTTCAAGGCGAATTCGCCTTTTTGCTCAAGATCGCGCCACACCTCCGTTGGCTGCCACGGTATGGCGCGGACCTGGCAGCGGCGCCCACGCTGCTGACGATGGCGCTCGAGTTGAGTGAGAGCGGCGCGCAGGTCGCGCAGGTTCTCGAACCGCTGCTGGTGCCACCGGACAGGACCCAGTCTCCTACCCTGGAAACAGCCTTGAGTCTGCTGCGCCAGGCGCAGCCGCAATTGACCGAAACCGCGCGCGCCTTGGAGCGCGCGCAACACACGCGGGCCGAACTGGATAAACCGACCGCCGGCTCGGCGACCGCTGTCCCAGCGGCCTTTTCCCCACGTCTGGCCAGGCTGGTGGCCGAATTGGATCGCTACCTGCCGCTGCTACAGCAGGGGGTGCAGGGCGCTTTGCTGCTACCGGAGTTACTCGGCGATACAGAAATGCGCACCTATCTGCTGCTGATGCAAAATGAGGATGAACTGCGCCCGGCTGGTGGCTTTTTGACCGGTGTGGCGCGGATTACCGTGCGTGACGGGCGCATCGAGCACATGGTCTTCGAAAACAGCAGCGAAGTGACCGATTTCAAGCGTCCCTATCCCGAACCCCCCAAGCCGCTGGAGACGATCATGGGAATCGATTTGTGGGTCTTCCACGATAGCAACTGGAGCCCCGACTTTCCCACTTCGGCGTGGCAGGCGGTCACCTTCTACCAACAGCGCTACGAGACGCCGATCGATGGCGTCCTGGCAGTAGATCAGGAGGCATTCCGGCGTATCGTGCAAGTCTTGCAACCCCTCACACTGCCGAGTTACCCTGAACCGATCACGGAGAGCAACATCCTGGCGGCGTTGCGCCAGTCCCGGGATATGCCGTTGGAGGACGATCCACGCGCGGCCTGGGAACGGCGGCACAAGGTATTTTTGGAAGACCTGCTCACGGCGACCATCGACAAAGTGCAAAACCGGCCCGAGACGGTGAACTTTATCCAGTTGGGCATGGCCGTGATCAACGCGTTCGAAGAGCGGCACATGTTCGCTTTTGCGCTGACAGATGGCGACCTGGCCATACAGCTCTATGAATCCCGGTGGGACGGCGCGCTGTATGCCGGCGATGGCGACTATCTGATGGTGGTCGACGCCAACCTGGGCTACAGCAAGGTCAATCCGTATATTGCGACCAGCCTCGGGTATGCCGTAGACCTGCGCGACCCACAACAGCCAGAGGCTAACCTGGCCTTACGATACCAGCACAACGGCCCGCGCTCGAGCGAACCCTGTTATCACTTTCACAAACCGCCGATGTTGACCTACGAGCAACTAATGCAGCAGTGTTATTGGGATTACGTGCGCGTCTACGTTCCGGAGGGCGCCCGTCCGCTCCGCGCCACGCCCAATCCCATCCCCGCTGGGTTGCTGACCACCGGCATCGGGCGCTCCGGGGAGGCCGAAATTCTGACACCCGAGGCAGGGAAAAGCGTTCTCGCCACTTTCTTTGTGCTGCCGCCAGGCCAGCGCGCCGAAACCCGCATGCTCTACCTTCTGCCACCTGATGTCATCCAGCAGACAGAAGACACCTTGCTCTATCGTCTCTACATCCAAAAACAAGGCGGCAAACTCACCGTGCCGGTCCAAATCTCCCTGTACTTGCCGCCCGACAGCAGCGTCGTCCATAGCAGTGTGCCCTACGCCAGAGCTGCAAACAACCCCGAGCATATTCTCTATCATCTGAACCTGGAAACCGACTTTCAGTTGAGTGTCGAGATCGCCAAATAAACGCAATGAGCGAAGGAGCGTCGCCATGAGCATCGGCGTATTTACCGATAAAATCCAACAGCCGACAGAAGATGAAGTCAGCATCATGATCGGCCCGAAGCTGCCACTCTGGGAGGAACTCATCCAGTTCATTCGTGAAAATCATCCGGCAGATGAGGACTTCAAGTTCCTATATGGCAAAAAGTATGGATGGGCGCTGCGGTTTCGCATCCGCGGGCAACTGCTCACATCGCTGTATCCGACCGCAGGCGGATTCACGGCTCAGGTCAACCTCAGCCCGGAGGCTGTCGAGCAGGCGCTGGCCATGCAGCCGGGCAAACATGTGCAGGACGCCATCGCCAGGGCCAATCCCTATCCAGAGGGGCGGTGGCTGTTCATCCCGGTCGAGTCGGCGGATGACGTTCACGACGTCAAGCGACTGCTGGCCTTGCGGGTCGAAACGAAGCGGCTGCAAAGGGGATAAACGTCGTTAGGCTGCGTGATATAACCTTCGCAGGGGCCAGACTACAAAAGTCTCACGTGGGATTGCGTTGACCAAGTGTCTTGTTGAACAAAAAACGCGCCAAATGCAGGTGTCTGCTGAGACTTTTGTAGTCTCTGCTGCAAAATGCGATAGCCCTGTCACCAGTCATCAGTTGTAAATTTCGCGTTTTACTGTATTCTAGTATGGATGTAAGCTGAATGTCTGCGCAAAATCATACTTTGCGCTCTATCCCACAGGAGGCCAGACGATGGACATTGCGAGAAAACCACTGGTAGCCCACATCTACACCGCGGATCCTTCTGCGCGCGTTTTTGAAGGCCGGTTGTACATCTATACGTCGCACGATCTGGATCACGACAACCCGATCGACGACACCGGCGCTCAATACGACATGGTCGACTTCCACGTCTTCTCGATGGCGGATATGCAGTCATTGCCGGTGGATCACGGCCTCATCCTACACCTCGATGATGTCCCCTGGGCCACAAAGCAGATGTGGGCGCCCGATGCCGCCTTCAAAAACGACACGTATTACTTCTACTTCCCGGCGAAGGACGCTGAAGGGTTTTTCCGCATTGGCGTGGCTACCAGCCCCTCGCCGACCGGGCCGTTCACGTCCCAGCCTTCGTTCATCCCCGGCAGCTTCAGCATCGATCCTTGCCCTCTTATCGACGATGATGGGCAGGCCTATCTATATTTTGGCGGTATGTGGGGCGGACAACTCCAGAACTGGCAAACGGGAACCTTCGATCCCACGGTTGCGCCAGAACCCGAAGGCGACGCACTCGCGCTGGGTCCCCGCGTGGCGAAACTGTCGGCGGATATGCTCACCTTCGATGGCCCCACCGTCGAAGTCCGCATCGTCGATGAGAATGGAAGCCCGCTACGGGCCTGGGATCACGATCGGCGATACTTCGAAGGTGTCTGGGTGCACAAATACAACGGCACGTACTACCTCTCCTATTCCACCGGCGACACCCACTTTATCGTCTACGCCACGGGGGATTCACCGACCGGGCCTTTCGTCTATCGCGGGCGGCTGCTGAATCCTGTCGTGGGGTGGACAACGCAACATTCCATTGTCGAGTTCCGGGGACGGTGGTACCTGTTCTATCATGACGCTTCACTCTCCGGCGGGATCGACAACAAACGCTGCATCAAAGTGGCGGAGTTATTCTATACTGCGGATGGTGGCATCCAGTTGGTCGATCCTTGATGCGACCCATAGGGTGATGGCAAGAACGTGGTTTTGCGCCAGTCACATACAAGATCGCTGCGGCAGATCGTTCATCTGCCGCAGCGTTGTTTATCCCATAGGGACGCCGGGCGTTCAGGCTTTGCGTCCCAACAACCGGCCGAGCACCCCGGCGACAACACCGAGCACAACACCAAAGACGACGGCCGCGCGCACGTCAAAGATGACCTTCACGTTTTCGCCGCCGACCTGATTGGCAGCGACAAACACCGCCACGGAGTCGGTCATCTTGACGTTTTCGGCGATCGCAACGGCCACACCGCCGTCGGTGATCGTCATGTTTTCGCCCATCGCCAGAGCAATGCCGCCATCCTTGACGTCGATGAACTTGCCTTCGGCGTGCGCGATGCCGCCCTGATTGACGTTGACGGTCTCGGCCTTGACGTTCTGCGCGCCGCCCTGCTCAATCGTCACCGTCTCCGCTACGACGTCACCGAGCATTTCGGGGCAGCACGGTTCATCTTCCGCCGCCTCACATTCCGCAACAGTCTCATCTACCTGTGGTAGATCGTTCTTCAGTTCTTCGTCCATGGTTCCTCCTTTAACTGGATACTGAATGCTGGTTGCTGGATACTGGTTGCTGACAGCTGACCGCTGATCGCTGACCGTAGTATAGCACAAGACAAGCGTTTGGGTAGATAAAGAGAAGCACAGCCGCATAGCGTTACGTCACACCAGAACAAGTCATTCGTCACTAGGTTTCACCCCTAAATTCGTTATGATAAGAGTGAATGAGGTTTTGATGGTGAAAAAATCCATCGCACCTCTCCTCCTTTCCTTGGCTGGTGGCCCCCCGGACTCCCCCTCGCCGGGGGGCCAAGCCGTTAACGGCAATGAATCGAACGGATTACAACTCCTTTCCCTTCGCCCGTCTACTGTCTACCGTAGGGCTATTGCATTTAACCTTCGCCAGCGCCAGACTACAAAAGTCTCACGTGGGATCGCGTTGACCAGGCGCCTCGTTGAACGAAAAACGCGCCAAATGCACGTGTCTGCTGAGACTTTTGTAGTCTTTACCTCCAAATGCGATAGCCCTGCTGTCTACCGTCTACCACAATTGTATCGCATCCTGCCTATGGTATAATGGGAACAATCATCAACCAGGAGAACAGGATGGCAAAGGGCTTCCTACAGCGTATTTTCGGCGATGCCAATCGGCGTGCGATTGCGCGGATGCAAAAGACAGTGCAAAAAATCAACGCGTCGGAATCAACATTCCAACAGATGTCCCCAGAAGAACTTCAGTCCCAAACAAACACGTTCAAGGAGCGCTTGCAGGCCGGTGAGACCCCGGATGACCTCCTGCCGGAGGCTTTCGCGGCCGTTCGTGAGGCCAGCCGCCGCACCATCGGCCTGCGCCATTATGACGTGCAGTTGATCGGCGGGATGATCCTCCACGAGGGCCAGGTGGCCGAAATGCGTACCGGTGAGGGGAAAACCCTAGTCGCCACGCTGCCCCTGTACCTCAATGCGCTGCAAGGACTGGGGGCGCATCTGGTGACGCCCAACGATTACCTGGCCAAAGTCGGCGTTCAGTGGATGGGGCCGGTCTACCACGCGCTCGGCATCACGGTGAGCGTGATCCAGTCCGGCGCCGGGCGGCCCGACGAGGCCTCCTTCCGCTACGACCCCGACTATGCCTCCGCCGATGACCGCTACCAACACCTGCGACCCGTCACCCGCCGCGAAGCCTACCGCAGCGACATCACATACGGCACGAACAACGAGTTCGGCTTCGATTACCTGCGCGATAACATGGTCATCGATCTGAATCAATGCACACAGCGCCAGCTCCATTTCGCCATCGTCGATGAAGTGGATAGCATCCTCATTGACGAGGCGCGCACGCCACTCATCATCTCCGGCCCGGCGGAGGAATCCTCCGAGTTGTACCAACGCTTTGCAGGTTTGGTCCCGCGCCTGCGCCGCGATGAGGATTACGAGGTCGATGAGCGCAACCAGACTGCCATCCTGACCGAAGAGGGCACGGCCAAGATCGAGCACATGCTCAACATTCCCGAAGAAGAGAGCGTTTACGATCCGCAACACGCGCACATGCTCGCCTACCTGGACAACGCGCTGCGCGCCAAAGAATTCTACGAACGCGACAAGGAATACGTCGTGCGTGACGGTGAGATTATCATCGTGGACGAGTTCACCGGCCGCATGATGTTCGGGCGGCGCTACTCCGAAGGGCTGCACCAGGCCATCGAAGCCAAGGAACATGTGGAGGTGCGCCGCGAGTCGCTCACCTACGCCACAATCACCTTCCAGAACTTCTTCCGCATGTATGCCAAACTCGCCGGTATGACCGGCACGGCGGAGACGGAAGCCGAGGAATTGCGCAAAATCTACGGGCTGGAAGTGACCGTCCTGCCGACCAACGTGGAATACCAGGCGCAATTCGGCGACTTGTCCGAACATGCCGTACCGCCCCAGGAATCGGGCGTCGCCTTTTCCGGCGTACTGCCCGAGAATCAAAACTATAAAGTCACCGTTTTCGACGGGCCGAAAGTCGCGCCATCTGGCGCGCGTTATTACCGCCGCCTGGATATGCCCGATCAGATTTACAAAACCGAGATGGCGAAATTCAAGGCGGTCATCAACGAGATTGCTGCCGCGCACGAAGCAGGGCGGCCTGTGCTGGTCGGCACCACTGCCATCGAGACGTCCGAGCGGCTGTCGAAGATGCTGAAGGCGCGCGGCATCCGGCACAACGTGCTGAACGCGAAGTATCACGAGCAGGAAGCCGTCATCATCGCGCAGGCCGGGCAGCCGGGCAGCGTCACCATCGCCACCAATATGGCCGGGCGCGGTGTGGACATCCTCTTGGGCGGCAATCCCGAAGGCATGGCGCGCGACGACCTGCGCCGCGAGCAGATCGACCTCACCCAAATCCGCTCGCAGGATTGGGAAGAGGCGTTCAAGATGGCGCGCGCGGGCGCAGACCCCCTCACCCACTACCCGGAGCCGTGGGCCAGAATCCTCCGCGACCGTGTGCAGAAGTGCAACGCCGACCGCGAGCGCGTCTACACCCTGGGCGGGCTGCACGTCATCGGCACCGAGCGCCACGAGGCGCGGCGCATCGACAACCAGTTGCGCGGGCGCGCCGGCCGGCAGGGCGACCCCGGTTCGAGCCGTTTCTACATCTCGCTGGAAGATGAGCTGTTGAGCCGGTTCGGCGGCGAGCGGCTGCAACCCTGGATGGATCGCGCCGGGCTGGAAGAGGCCCCGTTGGAATTCGGCGCGATTGCCAAGGCCATTGAATCCATTCAGGAGCGCGTCGAGGGGTACAACTTCGACATCCGCAAGCACGTGCTCGAATACGATGACGTCGTCAACAAGCAGCGTGAAGTCGTCTACAAAGAGCGCGCCAAGATTCTCGGCCGTGAAGACCTGCAGGACGACCTGCTGGAAATGGTCGAGTCCGAAATCCGCCGCATCGTCGAACCCAAAACGCAAGGCGACGAAGACGAGTGGGACCTCGAAGGGATGCTCGCCGAACTGCGCCAGGCCGTCCCGGCGCTGTATAACTTCACCGCGCAGAAATTCCACGACTTGACCCCGGATGAGATGATCGACATGTGCGTCAAAGAGGCCAACCGCGCCTACCGGCTGCTCAACCAGCGCATCGGCGAGGATATGTATCACTCCATGCGCCAGGAGGACGTCTCGCTGCAGGCGCTCTCCGAGACGCCGCGCCCAGATTTTGCCATGATGATCGAGACCATCGACGCGCGCATCGGACGGGACGCCGTCGCCCAGTGGTACGATCAGCCCATCCGGCGTATGCCGGCGGAGATCGAGGAGCAGGTCAAACACATCGTCGTTGACGTGGTGCGCGTTTTCCGGGACCGGCAACTGATGCTCCAGCAATTGGACGGGCACTGGATCCGGCACCTGACAGACCTGGACATGCTGCGCGAGGGCATCGGGCTGCGCGCCATCGGACAGCAAAAGCCGATTGTCGCCTACCAGAAAGAGGCTTACGAAACCTACCAGGAGATGTTGCGCTCGGTGCAGGCGCAGATTGTGCGCTCGCTGTTCCTGCTCCCGCCGCAGCAACGCCGCCCCCCCCTGAGTCCCCCCCAGTGGGGGGGA
>DAOUAY010000637.1:0-19818 GCA_034432995.1 Anaerolineae bacterium
CCCGGCGAAAAGCGCCTGCTGGAGATTGCGGTGGAGCGTTGCGCCAAACGGCCGTCGGCGATGCGAGAGCAGGTTGAGGTTGTTCTTCGGCTTGCAGGGATGGGAGATGCGGAGTTGGTTCAGGCCATTGACCACCTCATCGACGATTTGGAAGTCGTCTTGTTGCAGGAAGGGTTTGATCTGGGATAACAAATCTATGGAGGTTCGCTTTGAAAAAGCTCGCAGTGTTGGTCAGTCTGCTGCTGGCGGCGTGCAGTTTTCCGTTGCATAAAAGCACACCTGTACCGATTCCGCCTAGTAAAGCGCAACCTGAGTACATGACTGTATTTCCGGCGCCTGGTGGCCAGATTCCTATCGATCTCTATGAGCTTGATATTTATAAAGATGAGGATCTGGCGATGTACGAGGGTCCTCGTTCAGTTGACGAAGTCGGATATCGATCCAACATTTGTGTATCGATCATTATGGCAGAATTTGGTTTATCCAACGAAGAGCTTTGGGAACTCGCAGAGACGGTTCCATGCGAGTATCCTAGCAGTTCTCAGCTTGATGCTTATTGCTACATAGTTCGCAGAGCCACACTACACGTTGACGGTCAAGAGCTTGTGCCAGAGCTAGATGAAAGGTGGTCTGCGATTGGATGGGCGCTTACTCCCCATTGGCTATGCTGGCCGGCCAGTTTGGAAACCGGGATTCACGATGTCACTTTCCAATATCAACTTCCTGACGATTCTTTGATAAAGTACGCCTGGCAGTTTTCCATTGTTGAGTGATAACAGAATTTGTACAGTGTCACAGGTTTACTGGTGCGGGTTGTGCACCCAGGTTGATGCTGTTTGAAACACTCAAAACAGTACTGTCCGATAGCAGCATCACTCCCCAACCACCTCCATAGCAATCCTCGCCCACTTGAACAACCGCTGCGGCTGATAGCGTACCGTGCTAATATCCTTGAGAATCAGTTCCAGCGGGCAGCCATATCGGACGCAGATGTCGCGCGTCGCCGTCAAATCCGCGCGCACGGCTTCCGGGTCGAAGGCGTCCCAGGCCAGCAGCGCCGGGTTTGGCTTGCGCGAGAACACGTAGTCCCGCCCGATCTCCACCGCGCCGCGTTCCTGATCGACCCACGGACTCATCGACACCTTGCGGACGTTGGGGATCATCCGCACCTGGGCCATTTTCTTGTCAAGGGGATCGCAGCAACCGTAGTACACCAGGCCAAACCGCTCGCAGATGCGGCTGGCGTACTCCACCTCGTATTCCTTGAACATGCGCGGCGACACGGTGGCGAACATCTGCGCCAGGCCGAACATCCACATGTCTTTCGTGCGCGGCTTCGCCGGGTCGTAACCGGGCGCGGGTAATTCGTCGGTGTAGGCGCCCGTGCAGTGGATCAGGCTTTGCGGGCCGCACAGCAAACCCTGGCTCTCCAACTGATCCAGTATGCTCAGGTAGCCGTCTGTCATCCGCCCCACCAGCCCGTGCATCAGATCGGGCTGATCCATGAGTGTGTACAACACGTTTTCCACGCCCATCCACGTGGCGATGGGGTCCCACAGCGAGAGGTACGGGTCCGCGCCCCACGCGCGCACGTCCAGCAGCCCGTCGAACAGCGTGTGCGCCACGGACAGGCGGCGCTCCGTCTCGGCGGGATCGTGACTGATCTGCGGCATCTGTACCTTTTGCAGATCGTCCATAGTTTTGAACTGGTTTTCGTACCGGTGCGAGATGACGTCATTCTGCGGATCGGTGGCGACAGTGGCTTCGTGGACGCCGATACCAAAGCCGGTGTTGGTGATCGCCTTGGGCGCGCGGATGAACGGTTCCACCACCATATCCACCGGGAAGTGTCGCCACTGGTAGAGCGTGCGCCGCAGAAACTCCTCGTAGCCGCGACATTCCAAGTCTTCGCAGCGCAGGGTTAACTCGTCGTCGAGGTTCATCTCGTTCCAGCAGACCTGGTCGATCATCACCATGGGGCGGGCCGGTTCGAGCGCGTTCAGTTGCCGCCACAGCGCGCGCTTCTCTTCCTGCACGGGCAATGCGGCGATCTCGGCCACCTGGGCGGCTAATTCGCGGATAATGGCTATGTCGTGCTTGTTGAGCATGGCAAACTCCTCCAAAATGGCTTTGCTTCAACGCTTAAGGCGGATCACAATCCGCCGTCCCCGCAGCGCCGGATTGTGATCTGGCGCAAGCATGTTGTGGTTCCTTCCAAAATAGTCAAGTCGTCGCTAGTTCAGTAGCCTTGGTCAGATGCTTGGATTGTATATGGACTGCGCGTAAATTCAAGTTTGGTTTGCCGTGCATCGAGATTATAATAGGCGTATCTTCGATAGAATCTAGGATTGAACGGATAGGACAAATGGCAAAACTTGGCGATTATATCCTGCACGAAAATTTACCTTTGCTCGAAGTTGCCAACCCGCAAGAGTTGGACATGCTCCTGGCCGATGATCGGACGGCGCGGTTCATCCGGCGGCGCTTGTCGCCCCACGTGGCTGTGATCGCGCCGGGGCAGGATGCGGCGTTGTTGGCGCGGCTGCTCAAAGTGGGTCACACGCCTAAAGTGTTGGAGCGGTAGACGATGACGACGATAGCGCATCGTTTCGATCCGTTCTTGGAGCGCATCCGCGCGGACCAGCTCAAGAAGATGGCGCGCTTGTGGGGCGGGACGAACAAGCTGCGCAAAGATGAGAACCTGGCGCTGATGCAGCGTGCGCTGGACGATCCGGCGGAGGTGCGCGCGGCGATAGCGCGGCTGTCCGACCTGGAGCGCGCGGCGTTGGCGTTGCTCAAACAGCTTGGCGGGGAGTGCAACCCCAATGCGTTGGTGGTGGCGCTGCGGGCCGGCGGTTACGTCCCACCGGCCATAAGCCGTTATCGTGACGCTAATAGCGATCTGGTGGAAAATCTGATAGATCGTGGTTTGCTTTTGAGTAGCTACATTTACGATCCGGCCAGCCTGGGAGGTTCATATTACGCATACTCGCCCCTGGTTGTTTTCACCGATGAGCGCCTGCTCGCTCATGTCACGTGGTCGCCAGAGGTGAAGCCCCTGCGACTCAAGCCGCTGTCCCTGCCGCCGGCGCCGCTGGAGCGCCGGCCTTCGGCGGCGGCGCTCGACGTTATCGGCGTGTTGCAGGCGATAGATAGCCTGGATGGGATTGGCCTGACGCAAAAAGGGACATTGCGGGTGTCGGACGTGCGTAAGTTGAACCAGGCGCTCGGTTGGGATAAACGCGCCTCGACAGTTAATGGTCTGGTTTTCCCTGAACCGGCGATGGCGTTTGCCTACGCCTTGTTTCATTCCGGTCTGTCGAAGATCCGCGACGATAACGTGCTGGTTCTGACTACGACTCCCGAACACTTCGCGCGCATGTCCTACGGGGAACAGGTGCAGAGTTTGCTCTACGGCTTTACCCATGCCACGGAGTGGACCGAATGGAATGAAGAGCACCAGATGAGCTATAACACCAACAACCTTAGCGTGGCGCGAATGGCGCTATTGATGTTGTTGACGGCGCTGCCGGATGCGGAGGACGCCTTCTTCAGCGTCGATGCCTTGGATGCGGCGTTCTTCGAGCGGGTCGGCGAGTATTTCAGTCTGCGCAGCTATAGCAGTCCGCAACCACCCTACTGGTATGGCAAAACGCCGGCAGAACAAGAGCGGATGAGGCAGGAATGGCGTCAGAAATTGCGCGCCGAATGGTTCATTCACGAAACGCCCTGGCTCGAAGCTGCTTTGACGACGTGGTTATACTACCTGGGCGTTGTGGCCGTGGAGATGGACAACGGAACGCCGGTCAGCTTCCGCCTGACGGAGTTGGGGCGCAGTGTGTTGCAGGGAAAGCGCATGGCCGCCGGGGGCGCCGGGAACGAAGCGCAAACGGCCTGGATCGTGCAGCCGAACCTGGAAATCCTCGTGTATCTGGAACACGTCACCCCGGAGCAGTTGGTGTTCCTGGAACAACACGCGGCGCGTGTGGACGCGCAACAGCATACGGCGCAGTATCGCTTCAGCCAGGAGACGGTGTACGCAGCGTTGGAAAAAGGCAGTACGCTGGAAGGGATGCTGGCGATACTGCAAACCGGATCGAGCGCGCCGTTGCCGCAGAACGTGACCGTCGAACTGCGCGAGTGGGCCGCGCGCCGCGAGCGGATGGCGCTCTACCAGCGCGCGCGGCTGCTGGAATTCCCCGATGCCGCGCACCGCGATGCTGCGCTCGAGACGGGGCTGCGCGGCGCGCCGGTAGGAGAACGTTTCGTGCTGTTGGCCTCTGCTGTCCCCGACCCTGCTGCACATCCACGCGGGGTGAATTACGCCAAGCCGCTGTCCCGCTGCCTCACGGTGACGGAAGATGGGATGGTGACGCTGGTGCGCCCGGACGTGGATTTGATCATCGAAGGCGAACTGGACTTGTGGGCCGCGCGGCGCGGCGCGACGACCTGGCAATTGACCGCGGACAGCGTGCGCGCCGCATTGCGGGCCGGCGCGCGTATCGAAGAGGCGCTGAACTGGTTGGCGGCGCGGCTTACCGGAGGCGTTCCGGTTCCTCCGTTGCTGCGCGCGGCCTTGCTCGCCTGGGCCGGTGTGACCGTTCAGACGCATCTCGCCGAGGTCGCCGTACTGCAATGCGCGCAGCGCGAGGTCTTCGACGCGATCGTTAACAGCCCGACGTTACAACCGTTGTTGTGCGGCGTGCTGGCCCCTGACCTGGTGTTGGTCGATCCGGCGGCTGTCGAGACGCTGCGCGCGCACCTTGTCTGGGCAGGCTTCGACGTTGCCGATACATTGAGAGTAAAGCAGCGCTAGATTGATCGGGCTCTGCTCTTTTTGATTTGAATTTCTTCCCGGAGGGAAAATGATCTCACAGGATAAACAAACCGTCATCGACTGGATCGACGCGCATCACGACCTCATCGTGGACGCGCACCAAAAGGCGTGGGAGTGGGCCGAAGTGGGCTTGCTGGAACACCAGACGAGCGCGCTGTTGGCCGGCATCCTGGAAGCGCACGGCTTCACCGTGGAGCGCGGCGTCGCCGGAATGCCCACGGCGTTCGTGGCGACGTATGGGTCTGGTAGCCCTGTCATCGGCGTGATGGCGGAACTGGACGCGCTGCCGGGTCTCTCGCAGCAGGCTGTCCCGCACCGCGAACCGGCGGTCGAGGGTGGGGCGGGCCACGGCTGCGGACATTGCAGCTACGCAGCGACGGCGCTCGGCGCGGCGCTCGCCGTCAAGGCAGCGATGGACGCCCACGGGCTGCTCGGCACGATCAAGTGTTTCGGCTGTCCCGCCGAGGAGACGCTGGTGGGCAAGGTCTTCATGGTACGCGATGGCGTCTTCGATGGGTTGGATGCTTGCCTGGGGCATCATCCCGGTGGGGCGAACACCGTCTTTATGGGCCACGGCAATGCGATGAACAGCGTGAAGTTTGAATTCTTCGGCAAAGCCAGCCACGCCGCCGGATCGCCGGAGCAGGGCATCAGCGCGCTGGACGCCGTCGAGCTGATGAACACCGGCGTCAACTACATGCGCGAGCACGTCGTCCAGGAAGCGCGCATCCACTACGTCATCGAGGAGGGCGGGCACGAACCTAACGTCGTCCCGGCCTACGCGCGCAGTTGGTATTACGTCCGCGCGCCCACCCGCGATTTGGTGGATCAGTACTACGCGCGTGTCCTGCGTATCGCCGACGGCGCAGATTTGATGGCCGGCACGACGCACACCGTCCGCTTCCTCGCGGGCGCGCATCAGACGATTGCGAACGGCCCGTTGGCGGAGCTGATCGTCGCCAACATGCGCGAAGTCGGCGCGCCGGTCTACACCGAGGAGGAACTCACGTTCGCCCGCGAGTTGGGGAAGAGCATTCCACCGGAAGAGAAACTCTCCGGGCTGCGGCGCAGCTTGCTGCCCAATGCGCTCGAACTGGCGGACGTGGACATCAACCCGAACATCTACGACCCCTACGGCGCGGAACGCAAGGGCGGCGGCGGCTCCACCGATGTCGCCGAAGTCTCGTGGATCACGCCGACGGTGGAGTTCAACACGGCGCAGTTCATCGTGGGATCGCCGGGGCACTCCTGGCAAAACACCGCTGTCAGTGGAACGAGCATCGGGCACAAATCCACGCTTTTCGCGGCGAAGGTGATGGCGGCGACAGTCGTCGATCTGCTGACGCAGCCGGACTCACTGGCGCAGGTGCGGGCGGATTTCGATGCGCGGATGGCGGGGCTGACCTACAAATCGCCGCTGCCGCCGGATTTGCAGCCGCCACTGGATCAGTTCGAGCACTAAAGGGGCAAGCGCAAGATCGTTGTGAACGTCTTCGAGAAATTGCCGTCCGCAGCGCGGGAAGCGCTGCTGCGCCCGCTGCTCGATTATCTTGCCAGGGCCGAGCATCGCGCCGATGGCAGGTGGAATATCTGGCAGATCGCCAACATCGACGGCGGGCGCAACAACCGGCTCTATCGCGCCTCGTGCGCCCTGGGCGAGATCGTGGTCAAGTACACGATCCGTGATGCGCGGGATCGCGCCGGGCGAGAATTCGGCGCGTTGACGGCGCTGCGTCAAGCCGGGCTAAAGATCGCGCCCGCGCCGCTGCTGCTCGACTGCGAGCGTTACCCGCTGCCGGTCGTCGTGCAGACGTGGCTGGAAGGCGAGGTCGTGGATGCAGTCCCCGTCTCGGATGACGAGTGGGAGCTTCTGCTGCGCCACCTGGTTGCCGTGCATAGCGTCACGCCGGATACGGTGAACGTGGACTTGCCCACCGCGACGATCAACGCCTACAACGCGCCGGAAGGCCGCCAGCTTATCCGCGAAGATGTGGCTGCTATCCCGCCAGAAGAACAGCCCGACACCTTGCGTGAAGTGTTGCAACGATTCGATGCAGCGCCTTTGCCCGAATGGGACGAAAAGCGCGTGTCACTCATCCGGCTGGATAACAACACGCTCAACTACATCCGCCGCCCGGATGCGTGGCTCTTGGTCGATTGGGAAAACAGCGGGTGGGGCGATCCCGCCTTCGACGTCGCCAACCTGATGACGCACGCAGCCTACCTCGACGTGCTTCCGTCGCGCTGGGAATGGGTGGCGGAGCGGTATTGCGCGCTGGTGGACGATGACACGGCCTCCACGCGCATTTGGACTTACTACACGATCATGGCCGTGTGGTGGGTGGTGCGCATGGCGCGTTATCCCTACGAAATGCCTCGCGGTCTGGATGCGCGTCTGGTTAGTTGGTCCGACGCTTGGCTGGCAGAGATGCAGAAGAAGTATGAGCAATATGTGAGGCTCGCAGATGGGTTACTGAGCCTGTAGATGGTAAACCAACAAATGCTCACATCTGCTAAAAAACCGAGATTCGCGATGGCAAAGAAGAGTTTGTTGGGTTTGTCATGGATCTATGCGGCAATCATCCTCCTGTGGTTTTTGCTACACGGCTGGTTCGGTGACACCCTCTGGTGGCTGGCGTTACTCAATGCGTTTGTCCCTTTCCTCTTTTTGCCGCTGGTGATACTGGTTCCTATCTGCCTCGCGTACCGTGATTGGCGTTATTGGCGGGGCGTCCTGGTACCGTTTGTGATTTTCCTGTTCCTGTACGGCGAGTTATTCCTGCCCAACACGCCGGTCCGAGTTGGCGATCCAATGACTGTAATGACGTTCAACGTCTGGGGCGGCAGCCAATCGTCCGAAACGGCGCGCGTCATCGTCGAAAATGGTGTGCCCGATATCGTTGCTTTGCAAGAAATCACGCCCCCGATGACCGATGTACTTTTGGAGGAAATTGGCGATATGTATCCTTACCGACTTTTAGAGGCCGAGGGTACGTATCGTGGAATGGCTGTATTAAGCCGCTTCCCCTTGTCCCAGATCGACACTTCACATCTGGCGCATCCCTGGTGGGAAGTTCAGGCGATGCGGGTAGAGGCCGCTGCAGGACCGTTCACGTTGTATAACGTACATCCGCACGCTACCAATATCTTGGTCTACATTGAAGAGGGAAAGGATGCCGCAGCCGAAGTGCGCAACAGCATGGCAACCCGGCAGCAGCTTATCGAGGCGTTAGTGGCCGATTTTTCTCAACGCGCCGATCCGATCGTCGTGGTCGGCGACTTCAACAGCACCGATCAAAGCGACGTCTATGCTTTGATGCGGCAACACCTGGCCGACGCGCACCGTGCGTCAGGATGGGGCCTGGGACACACGTTTCCGGCCTACAGCGGCAGTTTCCGCGGCATCCCGATCTTACCGCTCCAGATGCGACTGGATATGGTGTTCCTCTCGAGGGATTTCCGGGCAGCGCGCACGTGGGTCAGCCGCACGTATGGTGAATCCGATCATAGGCCGTTCATGGCTGAGTTTGTGTGGCGTTGACACTTTCAATCACGAAAAAGCTTGCGCCGAATTGCAATCCAGCACTGCGTGGACGGCGGATTATGATCCGCCTTAAGCGTTGCAGTAAGGTTATCCTGGAAGCGTGCGAAAATGCGATGCGAGTGAACCATTTGCCATTTGCCATTTGCCATTTTTAAGGAGTTTTGCTCAACATTCATGCCTGACCCAACTATAACCAACAAAGTCCTCGTCAACCTGCTCCTGATCGCTGTCGGCTACCTCATCAAAAGGCTCGGCGTAGTCTCGCGCGATGATGGGCGCATCCTCAACCGCCTCGTTTTGTACCTCACGCTGCCGATGATGAACCTGAAGGCCGTGATGAACACAACGCTCTCGTGGTATCTGCTGCTGCTTCCACTGGCGCTGCTCTTCGTGGGCGTGACGATGTGTTTGCTCGGTCGTTATCCCGCGCGTTGGCTGCATCTCTCGCGGCGCGACGCGGGGACGTTTGCAGTGGCGACGTGCGGCTTCATGGGATCGCTGCTCTATCCCTTCATCGAAGCCGTCTACGGCGACCTGGGCATCCAGGCCACGGCCATTTGCGATTTGGGGAACGCTATCGCCATTTTCGGCGTCGGGTACTACATCTCCTTCCGCTATGCGACCACCGGACACTTCAGGACGCTGGATGCTGTAAAGAAAGTGTTGTTGTTCTTCCCGTTGCACGCTTTTGTGGTTGGCTTGTTGCTGAACGTGGGCGGCGTGCCATTGCGCGGGCTGCCCGCCGACCTGGTCAACGCGCTGGCGGCGGTCAATTCCCCGCTGATGCTGCTCGGTCTGGGCATTTACCTTGAATTGGACATCTCACGGGATGAGCGCAAAGTCGTCGCGCTGAATATGATGTACAAATATGCTGTGGGCGCGCTGGTTGCGCTATTGGTATTGTGGCTGTTGCCCTATCGCGGCCCGCTGCGCGCGGTGATGTTCCTCTTTCCACTGATGCCGTCTGCGCTTTCGTCGCTGCTCTATTCCGTCGAACAGGGCCTCAATCCCCGGCTGGCAGCGATGCTGATTTCGGCGAGTATGCTCATCAGCCTGGTGATCTTGACGGTGAGCCTGCTTGGCTTTGGCGCGGCGTTTTGATGATTGGGTCGACCTTGCTAACCGATTGGGGGAGTCAGGGGTATAATGAATGAGGCAGATATGCAATGTTGACCTATACTCGTGAATCGAGTGTAGGCGCGCGTAGATTGTACGAAAGATTGGGTTATCAGGTAGTGGAATACATAAACGATCTGGGATTGTAAATCATGCGGTGCTCGTTGGCGGCATAACGGATGATGAAGGAGTCTTCTATGCTCAAAGGTGAAAAAGTCATTTTGCGCCCGATGCGCAGGGAAGATGTAGTCCGGCAGTACGAGTTTAGTCAGGATGTAGAACTGGCCGGATTGGATTGTGGCTATCCCCGCCCTTCTACTTTGGAGAGTGCGTGCGCTGCCTATGAATCGGCCAGGCCTGACGACAATACGGTGTGGTTTGCCATCGAAGCCGACGGCAAATACATCGGCGATTGTTGCTTGCTGAAAATCCAAGACCGTCATGGCAATTTCGAACTGGGCATCGTGATTGGCGACCGCGCATATTGGGGTCGGGGATACGGACGCGAAGCCGTTAGCCTATTGCTGGCGTATGGGTTCCACTATCTGGGTGGACGCCGCATCGTTTTGACCTCCCTCGCGAAGAACGAGCGCGCGATTCGCTGTTTCCGGGCGTGTGGCTTTGTGGAAGAAGGCCGTCCGCGCAAGGCTATCTGGGTGGAGGGGGAATACGTTGACCTGGTGAACATGTCGATCTTGCGCGAGGAGTGGAAATCGTTGGGTTAGGTTGTGCGTGTGTAAACCTATCGAAGTGCTGTCATTGGACTCGTCTCACGAAAGGATACGTGAATGAAGATGCTGATGAAAAAACTACTTGCCGTGCGTCCCCTGGCTACTCTGGGAACCTACGTTTTCATGGACATCATCTGTATCGGCATGGGAATGGGGGTGCCGTTCTTCTGTATCCTCTTGGGTTTGCCGCTGGGCTGGTACATCGTCAAGCGTCTCACCGCTGAGCAGGCGGGAATACGGGACATCCTCCGGAAAATGCTCCTGTACGCGTCGATTGCAGCCGCCGTCACATGCCTGGGAATGCTCCTCATCTGGGGGACGCTGGCCGTTGTCCAGTTCTCCAATCCCGCGACCGATTTTGCGGAAACCGGCGTTCCAATGATTCTCTATGAGCCTCAAGCGAGCTTTATCGGCTGGATCGTCTTGATGATCATCATCTCTCCCGGCTTGCAACTGCTGACCACGCTCTTCGCCTCACATCTGACGTTGCTCGCGTGGTTGAATGAAAAGGGAGCTGACTGAGAACTACCGGACTACGCCACAGGAGGTTTGCATGGACGTTATCTACGACGAAGACCTGGTCCCGCATTATAGCTTGCCCGACCCGCTGACCTTTGCCAACGGCGAGCCGGTCACGACGCCGAAGGCATGGGCCGTGCGCCGGCGCGAAATCCTCGCGCTGTTCGAACATCACGTTTACGGCGTGCTCCCCGGCAAGCCGGAGTGTACGTCCTTTGATGTTGGCGCGGTGGACAAAAGCGCCTTGTCCGGCGCGGCGACCCGCAAACAAGTCACCGCGCACTTCGCGGGCAACGGCCACACTGCCAGCATGGACGTCCTCATCTATCTGCCGAACGGCCATCCCCGCCCCGCGCCGATTTTCGTTGGCCTGAACTTCATGGGCGATCACACCATTCATGCGGACCCCGGGATTGCGCTGCCCACAAGCTGGGTGCCGGCTTTCTTCCCGGCGGCGGGGATTCAGAACAACCGCGCCACCGCTGCTGAACGCGGCGTGAATGCCTCCCACTGGGCCGTGGAGCGCATCCTCGAACGCGGTTACGGCCTGGCGACCATCTACTGCGGCGACCTCGACCCGGATTTCGACGACGGCTTTCGGAACGGCGTCCACGCGTTGTTCCCGCGTGACGACAGCGCGGGCGACGCCTGGGCCACGCTCGGCGCGTGGGCCTGGGGCCTGCACCGGGCGCTGGACTACTTCGAGACGGACGGTGACATCGATGCCGCGCGCGTCGCCGTCATCGGGCACTCGCGGCTGGGCAAGGCCGCGATCTGGGCCGGGGCCTCCGATCCGCGCTTTGCTTTGGTCGTGTCGAACAACTCCGGCTGCGGAGGCGCGGCGCTCTCGCGGCGGCGCTACGGCGAGACGGTAGGCATCATCAACGGCAAGTTCCCGCATTGGTTCTGCACCAACTTCAAACGTTACAACGATAACGAAGACGCGCTGCCGGTCGACCAGCACATGCTCCTCGCGCTCGTCGCGCCGCGTCCGCTCTACGTCGCCAGCGCCATCGAAGACCGCTGGTCCGATCCGCGCGGCGAATTCCTGGGCGCTGTCCACGCCGATCCGGTCTATCGGCTGCTGGGTCGGGACGGCCTGCCCGCCACCCAAATGCCCGATCTCGAACAACCGGCGATGGGGACAATCGGCTACCACATCCGCACCGGCAAGCACGACGTCACTGCCTATGATTGGGAGCGCTATCTCGACTTCGCTGACCTGCACTTGAAAGGCGCTTGAGGACATACAAAAAGGCCGGGGGCATTTCAGCCCTCGGCCTTACACAAGGAGGAAGATTGACTCTTTAACTGTCTTCATCATATCACTTTGTCTATGTCAGTGCTTGACGCTAACCTTACGCAAACCTTTTGAAACCCTTACGCTGAAGGATTGAATTGTTATCGAGCGTTGCCGGTTTTGCACAGTGTGTTGTCTGTGCTACAATCAGATCAGGATGTATTTAGGAGCTATCCCGATGCCCATTCTCGTTGCGTTCGTCGGTTTGATCGTTGGCGCGTTGGCCTCACACGTTGCCGAAGCGGTGATGGTCAAACGACCGCTGGCCAAACCCGTCTGCCCGTTCTGCACCGCGCCGTATGCTCCGCTGCAATGGAGCGCCACACTTGCTCTCGTGACCGGAGAAGGACGCTGCCGCGCGTGCGGCAAATACTTCCGCTGGCCGCGCCTTATCGGCGAACTGTTCACTGCGGTCAGTTGGGGACTTATAGTGGGATTGAACGGCCTGCACCTGCGGGTGATTTTCGCCATGTTAGCCGTGGTCCCCCTCACGATGATCATGGTGACGGATCTGGAGACCAAGCGCGTGCCCAACCTCATCATGCTGCCCGCTATCGGCATAGTCTTGGTGATAGGAGCGATTTTTGGCCCGGCTCTGCCCACGCTCACGGCCTGGAAATGGTGGTACGCACCGGTTGGCGGCTTGACGGCCTTCATCATCTTACGCATCTTCGTGACGGCGGGCGTGGCGGCATTCGGCCCTGGCGCGATGGGTGAAGGCGACATCACCCTGGCGACCTATACCGGCCTGCTGGTCGGCTTCCCTCTGATCATCATCTCCCTGCTACTGATGATCGCCTTTGGCGGCATCGGGGCTGCCGGCGTCGTCATCGCCCGCAAAGGCTCGCTGAAGACGGCGATCCCTTACGGCCCATTCATTGTCCTGGGTTGTGTGACCACATTGCTCTGGGGGCCACAAATTTTGCACTGGTTTCTCACCTAGTCAGAATCATGAATCATGATTCATGATTCATGATTCATAAGGGGGCGTTATGACCTACACATTGCATAATTCTCATCTGGAAGGAACGTCGTTTCTCTGGGAAGGCGGGCCGGTGGGCGTGTTGCTCTCCCACGGTTACACGGCAACGACAGCGGAAGTTCGCCTGTTAGGCCGTTTCCTGCACGAGCGTGGCTACACCGTCTCCGGGCCACTGCTGCCCGGTCATGGTACGACGCCGCAGGACATGAATCGCTGTCGCTGGCAGATGTGGACGGAAGCGTTCGAGGCTGCCTACCGCGACCTGGCGGCGCGCTGCGAGCATGTCTTCGTGGGCGGCGAGTCGATGGGCGGCCTGCTGACGCTTTACCTGGCGAGCCATCATCCTGAAATTGTGGGTGTGATGGTCTATGCCGCCGCATTGATGGTACCAACCAGCTTCGCGCAAACTTTTCTGCTACCTATCCTGGCTCCGTTAGGCGTCATCTTGCAAAAATCACCGAGTGCGCCGAACGCGGCGGATGCGCGTTGGCAAGGCTATCGGCAGATCCCTTTGCGTGCCGCGCAGCAGTTGTTCGCGCTGCAAGCAGCGACACGCGCGCGGCTGTCCGAAATCGCGCAACCTATCCTGATCGTACAGGGCCGTCTGGATACCGCAGTCGATGCTTCGTCGCCGGACGTGATCTACCACGGCGTCCGCTCGACCGAGAAACACCTGCACTGGTTCGAACATTCGGCGCACTGCGCCTTGCTCGATCAAGAGTGGGAAGATGTCGCGGCGCTGACGCTAAGCTTCATGGAAGGGAAGTTAGCATCATTTGCGGAGGTGTGATGTCATCTGAAGCAGACCTCAAAGTGTTGCAGGCTGATCCGTCACCGTTTTTCCTCCAGGGCGGTTCCGTCGGCGTTTTGTTGTTGCATGGCTTTACCGGCACACCGAGGGAGATGTGGCCCTTGGGCGCGTACCTCCACGAGCGCGGCCTCACCGTCTCCGCGCCGTTGTTGCCCGGCCACGGCGCTACCATCGCGGAGATCAACCGGGCGAACTGGCGCGATTGGGTGGCGGGTGTAGAGACGGCTTATGTCACCCTCAAACAGAAATCCACACAGTGGTTCATTGCCGGCTTCTCGATGGGATCGTTACTGACCTTGTGGATGGCTGCGCATCACGACGATATGGCCGGCATCGTGCTCTATGCGCCGGCGCTGCGCATCGCGGATTGGCGTCTCAACCTCACACCGTTGCTCAGACCCTTCGTGCATACGTACCGGCAGTCCGGCGAATCTGATTTGCACGATCCCCAGGCCGCGCAGTGGATGGGCGGATTTGAGCGTTATCCTATAGGCGCAGCGGCCGAGTTGTGGCATTTGCATCGCCACGTTCTGCGCGATCTATCCCATGTGAGAACACCGGCGTTGGTGGTTTATGCGGAAGGGGATCGCTCGATTCACCCTACCAGTGGGCCGGAGACGGTGCGCCGTCTTTCGCAGCAGACTTCGGTTGAGGCGTTGGTGCTGCGCGACTCCGGCCATGCCGTCGTCGCCGACAAGGAATGGGAAACCGTCGCCGAGGCCACCTATCGCTTTGTGCAGCGTTACTCATGAAAAAAGGCTCCTGCATCAGGAGCCTTTTTTTGGCGGAGAGGATGGGATTTGAACCCATGGAGCCTTTCGGCTCACGCGCTCTCCAGGCGCGCGCATTAGACCGGACTATGCTACCTCTCCACGAGTGCGGGGATTATAGCATAACCGGACGATTTTACAAGCTTTATGTTGTAAAAAAGCGTCCCGACCTGGCTGGGTCGGGACACTCGCTGTTCTCTAGGCCGCTACCGGAGCTGTTTTGAGCACCGGTGCTTCGACAGGTTCCGCGGCTGGCAGCGCCGCGGGTTTTTCGGTTCGTTTGGGCAACGGACGTCCTTCGAAAGCCGCCGCGAATTCTTCTGCGGACAATGTTTCGCGCTCTATCAGATAGTTGACGATGCGATCCATCTCCGCGCGATGGTCCTGGATAACCGTCTTGGCGCGGTCGTAAGCTCGCGTGACGATCTGGCGCACCTCTTCGTCGATTTGGTGCGCGACGGCTTCGCTGTAGTCACGTTGCTCACCGATTTCCTTGCCCAGGAAGACCAGCTCTTCCTTGCGCCCATAAACCAGCGGGCCGAGTGAATCGTTCATCCCAAAACGCGTGACCATCGCGCGGGCCATCTTGGTGACCTTTTCCAGATCGCTGGAAGCGCCGGTACTGGCCTCGCTAAAAACGATCTCCTCGGCAGCGCGCCCACCGAGCGCATAAGCGATATCGTCTTCGATCTTGCTGCGCAAGAGCACGTAGCGATCTTCTTCAGGCAGGGCGATGGTGTATCCGCCGGCCATGCCGCGCGCCACAATCGACACCTTGCGCACCGGATCGCACTTGGGCAACACGTGCGCGACCAGCGCGTGCCCGGTTTCATGGTAAGCGAACACCCGCAGCTCCTCCGGGGAGATCAATCGGCTGCGCCGTTCTGGCCCGGCGATGACGCGCTCGACGGCTTCGTTGAACTCGCTCATCCCGACGCGCCGCCGTCCCCGCCGCGCGGCGAGAATGGCAGCCTCGTTGACCACGTTCTCGATATCTGCCCCGACCAAGCCGGGGGTGGATTGCGCCAGTTCTCCCAGATCAACCTCGGCGGCGATGGGTTTTCCGCGTGTGTGGACGCGGAAAATCGCTTCGCGCCCGCGTATATCAGGCTGATCCAGGATAATACGTCGGTCGAAGCGCCCTGGGCGCAGCAGCGCCGGATCGAGAATGTCGGGCCGGTTGGTGGCGGCGACGACGATGACGTTGGTGTCGGTGTCGAAGCCGTCCATCTCCACGAGGATCTGGTTGAGTGTCTGCTCGCGCTCATCGTGCGAACCGCCTAAACCGGCGCCGCGATACCGCCCCACCGCGTCGATTTCATCCACAAAAACGATGCACGGGCTGTGCCGCTTGGCCTGATCGAACAGATCGCGTACGCGGCTGGCGCCTACGCCGACGAACATCTCGACGAATTCGGAGCCGGAGATACTGAAGAAAGGCACCCCTGCCTCTCCGGCGACGGCTTTGGCGAGGAGGGTTTTCCCGGTGCCCGGCGATCCCATCAGCAGCATCCCTTTGGGGATGCGCGCTCCGAGGTTGATGAATTTCTGGGGTTCCTTGAGGAATTCGACGATTTCCTTGAGTTCTTCTTTGGATTCTTCGATGCCCGCCACATCCTCAAACGTGACGGTTGGCCGGTCGCCAGAGAACATCCGCGCCCGGCTCTTGCCGAATGAAAGCGCCTGGTTGTTGGCGCCCTGGAACTGCCGGATGAAGAAGAAGAACAAGACGCCAAGCACGATCATCCCCACGGCGGTGATGCCCAGGTTGACCAGCGCGTTCCAATCCGTCGGCTCGGCAAACTCGATTTTGGTCTGCCGGAGCACCTCTTCATCCAGGCCCAGGGCCTGCAGTTGCTCGATCAGCGACGACTCGCGGCCTTTGCGCGAGAGGATCGGTTGCTCGACCGTGCCGGCGCCGGACACCGGCTTTTCTTTGTAGACGATCTCCAGCATATCACCGCGCACCGTGATGGTGTCGATTTTACCGGCCTCTATCTCATCGGCGACCTGGTTGAGCGAAACAGTTGGGCTGGTTGTCCCGCCGGACAGGTAACTGTAGACCAGGAACAACACCGCCGCAACCACGATAAGGTAAACAAAACTGCCGTTACCTTGTTTAGATTTCATGATCGAAAACCTCCTCAGCCCATTGCGGGCCAATACCCCGCGCTATGCTGCGACGGTATGCTGCCACACCGCCCCAGGCTTTTTGCAAGAGTATTATACCAGAAATCCGCGAAAATAAGACCCTACTGCACCCGGCCGTCTTATCATTCTTGGTCCGAGGGGAACGCCAGTTCCCCGTTTTAAGCTGAAATGGGTCACAAAAGGCGGATCTGACGATCCGCTTGAAGCGAAATAAGGGAACGGTGACAAGAATGATAAAGCCCTTACTGCACCTGAATGGTGACGATGAAAATGGTGTTATCGGTAACCTGTGTTTGTCCAGCATCGACGACCGGCATCCGTCCTTCTGGAACGTAGAGGCCCGCGCGGATCTGGTATGTGCCTGCGGGTGTATTCTGGGGGAGCTGAATCTGGTGAGGATCATTGATGATCTCGCCGGGCGCCCACGTGTTGGTAGGACGGAGACCATTCATCGGTTCGATGTCCCGCTGTGCGACTGCGGCGCTGTAATCCAGCGTCAGCACGTGGATGAAGACCTTGTACGATGACGGGATGGTTTGCAGCGCTTGCCAGCGGAACGTGAGACCGATTGTATCGCCGGGCCGGTAGGTCAGTTTGGAGATGCGCGCGTCCTCTAGCATCACCTGGTTATTCAAATTCACCTGCAAAGGGATCGGGAGCGTTGTCCCGCCGCTGACGGTGAGCGTGATCGTGTTACCGGCGCGCACCTCGATGCCGGCGTCTGGCATCTGTTCGAGGATGACCCCGGCGGGTTCGGTGCTCCAAATTTGCTCGATGGAGACCAGCAACCCATCGGCCTCCAACCCGGCCTGCACCTTGACGCTTTGATCGTTGAGGTTGAAACCGACGACATTGGGCAAGATGAGGGCGCGGCCCTTTGCCAACACCACGCTCACGACCGTATCCGCTGGAACACGGTTGCCGGGCGTGGGTGTCTGTTCCAGGACTGCGCCGGGTCGCGCGTCGGTGCTTTCCTTCTCACCGAGGACTTCCAGGCGCAGTTTCTGGCTTTCGAGCAACCGTTGCGCGTCCGGCGCGCTCAACCCGGTAAGGTTGGGCACGCTGACGATCTCGGCGTTGGCGGCAACCGTGGCGGTCGGTGGAACGACGCTTGCTGTCGGCACGACGCCCTGCTGAAAGTACAATTTGCCAACAAAGATATACAGCGGAATCAGTCCAATGACGGCGATGGCAGCCAGACCGATCAACGCCCAAAGCTTGTAATCCGGCCCGGTGGGGATGTCGATGGGCTGCGTGCTCTCAGTCTCTTCAGTCGAGACACTGACAGCGGGGGGCGGTGTCAGCGTCGGAGCGGTATATCCTGCGCCAGCAACGACCTGTGCTTGGGTCTGCTCCACGCCCTGTTGGATGTAGGCGCTCACGGCCATGCCGAGTTGATCGGCGTTGTGGTAGCGCGCCGCCGGGTCTTTTGAGAGCGCCCGCCGGACGAGTTGTTCCAGGCCGGGCGGTATGCGCGGATTCAGCGATCGCAGTGGAACGGGTTCTTCCTGGATGTGTTTGAGCGCCAGCGCGGTGGGATCGGGATCGTGGAAGGGCGGCACACCGGTGAGCATCTCGTACAGCATCACGCCGATGCTGTAGACATCGGTGGCGGGGGTGGGTTGTTTGCCCATCGCCTGTTCCGGCGCGATGTAATGCGGGCTGCCCCACACCACATCTTCCGGTTCTTCCTGAGGGGTGCGTTCTTCACCCTGGAATGCCCGCGCAATGCCGAAATCGGCCACTTTGGCCTGGCCTTCATACGTCACCAGGATATTGTGCGGCTTCAGATCGCAGTGGACGATGCCCGCGCGATGCGCCAGCCCGACGCCCGCGCAGATCTGCCGCGTCACAGTAAGCGCCTGGTTTACGGAAAGGGGGCCGTCGCGGCGGATGGACGTCTTAAGGTCCTCGCCTTCGACGATTTCCATGACGATGTATGGGTGACGGCCTTCATCCTCGCCCACGTCGTAGATGCGCACGATGTTGGGGTGGTCCAGCCGCGCCGCCGCCCGCGCCTCGCCCAGGAAGCGCTCGCGGAATGCGGGATCGCTGGCGAACGGTTCGCGCAGGAACTTCACCGCGACGGTGCGCTCCAGCAGCAAGTCCTCGCCGCGAAAAACAGTCGCCATCCCGCCCGCGCCAACCAGCTCGACGAGGCGATAGCGTTGATTGAGAATGGTAGGTTTCATACCTTGTCGTCTCCTTGAATCTTAGGGTATTCTACCGCAATGGAGGCAAATGGCAATTTGCCTCCTGCCGGGAAAATATTACAATGCGATTACGGCAGTGAAACATAGTTTGTTTGATGGGGAAGGGCTATGCAACTGGAAGAATATCTCGATTTTGTCGGATCGGATGCGCGTGACCCTGCGTCCAGCGATGCGATTCGCATCAAAGGACATCAGATTGGCATCGAACAGGTGCTGGCTTATTATCACGCGGACTATAAGCCTGACGAAATCGCCGCCGAATTTCCCAGCCTGGAGCTAGAGCACGTCAAGGCTACGATTGCCTACTATCTGCATAACCGACCCGCGATCGATCTTTATCTGAGCCGCCTCAAGGCGCGGAATAGAAGCGCCTATAAGCGCTGGGCTGCTCAGGTGGCCCAGGTCATCCAAAGTTTATGTGAGTCTCAGGCGGGTGATTCTGAAGAATCGCAGGAATGAGATTGCGCTTTCCCCCGACGAAAACTTGTCCCCAGGTTTTCCAAAGGACAGCATGAAGCCGACCAAACGGACCCAAGTACGCGCCGACCGTCCCATCAACCGCGAGACGTTCATCCACCCGTGGCCGGAATTAGGGTTGATCGTCGCCGATAGCCCCTACGATCCTGCGCCGAGTCTGGTCATCGAAGACGGCGTGGTGTTGACGATGGACGGCGCGCGGCGCGAAGATTTCGACATGCTCGACCGCTTCATCGTCGCCCACAGCCTCGATCTGGACGTGGCCGAGGAGGCGATGGCGACGCCGTCCCGCGACATCGCGCGGATGATCGTGGATGTTAATGTAAGCCGCGACGAAGTGCTGCGCCTCACGCGCGGCTGCACCGCC
>DAOUAY010000638.1:0-7935 GCA_034432995.1 Anaerolineae bacterium
CTTTCAGTTTGTCGGAATTCCAGATATGCAGCGACATCCGGCGCATTGATCGGCGTGGGGGTCCAGCGCAACTGTTCCTCCGTCGGACGCTGCCACGTTCCCCAGGTGATGACGTTGTGCAGATGTGTACAGGCGACGACGGCGTCCTGGAGCGCACCCAGATGATCCTGTAGCACCTTGAGTTCGCCGATGGCCTGTTCCACTTCTGGTCCCAGTACCTCACGGAAGTATTCCAGCGTATAACGCAGGTATTTTGTGACGATGCGCATCTGGTGATAATCGGTCAGGTCGGCGTGAGCCTGATCGAGCCGGCTTTTGCAGGTATAGAATTCAACCAGCCGTGTGGCGATCAGGTCGGGGACGGCGATGACGACGCGCGGCGCGGCGCTACTTGCGGAAGGAGAAGGTATTGGGATTCCCAGGTACGCTGTAAAAGCGTTCTTGAACTGCGTGTAACGCTCACTGTCAAGGTATTTCAGCAGCTTCGACCGTGCGCGGGCATATTCGGCATCCCAGGCGCTCATCAGCAGGGTCAGATCGGGTGGCGTGCTTTTGGCGAAGGCGCCCAGATATGCCTGCGCCTTTTCCCGGAAAACGTCCATGTCGCGGACGCAGCCCAGCAAGCGTCCGGTGCGCCTGAGGGCTTTCAGATAAGGAGCAGTCCCCTCGGCGTCGATGGCGTCTGCGAGGACGAAAAATGCGGTGCGCATCCGCCGGGTCGCTACGCGCATATCGTGCAGCGCTTCGATGTCGACTCCAGTGCGCGTTCCGGCCTCGCTGTCCATCATCCGCAGCATGTGAAAGCGCAGCGTCTTGCGCGCAGCTTCGGCCATAGAATCGCCGGCGACAATGCCAGGCCCTTCAGCGGCTGGGACACGGAGCGTTGGCGCTGGCTTTGTCCGCGAAGGAGGAGGTGGGGTATCTTGCGCATCGATCGCTGCCAGCGCCCGTTCGAATTTGGAACGCGGCTCCGGCTTTAGCCCTGGCATCTGCGCCAGTTTGTCAAGGATGGCGGCGAGGTCATATTCAGTTCCTGTGCCTTTGAGTTCGACCTCTAGCTCGTGGTACACCTGACCGTAACTCTTCACCGTGTCGAGGCTGAGTTCGGCGACGAGACGCTGCGCGTATAGCACATCACGCACGACCCGGCGCTGCTCGAGGTGGAGGAGCGGTTGTAGCCGCATCAGGGGATCGATCAGCGCGAGGACCCGCTGACGCGCGGCGCTGTCGGGCCATTGCTCAGGCGGGATTTCGATCCGCGCCAGTGGCGCTTCGACTTCTTCCCGGCGGTGGATGTTATCCTCGGTGCCGTGCAGCGACTTGAGAGAGATGACGGCGCACCCATCCTGCTCCCTTTGGCGGCAGGCATAACCGGATCGCAAGAGGCTGCGATCTGGTGTATCAAGATACGTGTCACACAAATCCTCAACGCGCGGAGCTGAGATTGAGAAATACCCCAGGCGTTCTATCACTTGCAAGTCCTGGTAGGTTTGCGTATCTTGTATGATAAATTTTGCTTCGACTTCCATGGGCGTTCCTGACCCGAATAAAACGGAACCTCAAAAGACTTTCAGCACTCGCTCTTGCCCAATTGCTACATTATCAGGTGTGTAGGAATCGGCGGGTAAGCCCTAACCTGGCAGGTAAGGTTACGAGGCTACATCTCCATTATACGGATTTCTGTGAGAGTCACAAGTTAGATGCTCGTTGTTTGATGTTGGAAGCTTGATACGGTATGGAGCATTCAAGGAATGGAAAATCGGGTATACTGTGTGGTTATGCATGAGATACTTGTCAGGCTCGCCGCAGGCATCGGGTTGACTGGCGATACGGCGCAAGATGTGGTCGCATTCTTGAAATACCACAATTGCCCTCGGACGGCGATTCACAGTGCGGCGGTCGCGGCGGAGGCGTGCCGGATTGCGACGTTGGCGGGTGTGGAGACCGCACTTGCGGCGCAGGCGGGATGGCTGCACGATGTCAGCGCCGTCATCCCGGCGGAGGAGCGCGTGGCCGCGGCGGAGACCTTGGACATTCCCGTGCTGGCCGAAGAGCGCGCGCTGCCGATGATTTTGCACCAGAAACTCTCGGCAGTTCTGGCCCGCGACCTTTTCGGCGTGACCGATGCCGGTGTGCTGAGCGCCATCGGCTGCCACACGACGCTCAAAGCGGAGGCTTCGGCGCTGGATAAGGTACTCTTCGTGGCGGACAAGCTGGCGTGGGACCAGCCAGGTGAACCGCCCTACCGCGCCGCTCTGGAGGCGGCGCTGTCTCAGTCGTTGGATGCGGCGGCGTGCGCTTATTTGCGCTATCTGTGGGAACGCCGCGCCTCGCTGGCGGTCGTTCACCCGAGGCTGGCGGCGGCGCACGCGCACTTCTGTGGCACACAGGGTTTGTCAACGGATTTGAACGGAGTGTAACCGACCACATCAACGATCATGAAAATGCTTACGCCGGATCATAATCCGGCGCTGCGAGGACGGCGGATTGTGATCCGCCTGAAGCGTTGAGGTGGGACTATTTTGCGAGGAGATGCTCGATGACAGAAACAGGTATACGGGTTGCGGTAGTGATTTCGGCAGGACAGGAGTGGGATGTTGTGCGCGAACGGTTCGGGCATAACGGACTATTCCCTTCGCCTTACGGGGAATGGTGTATCGCGCAAGTTGATGTCGCCGGGCGCGCGGAGCCGGTGGTTTTTTTCCACGAGGGATGGGGCAAGATTGCAGCGGCAGCAGGGACGCAGTACGTGATCGACCGCTGGCAGCCGGAACTCATCGTCAACCTGGGGACGTGCGGCGGCTTCGAGGGGGCGATTGCGCGCGAGGCGGTCGTGCTGGTCGAGCGCACGCTCGTCTACGACATCATCGAGCAAATGGGCGATCCAGAGGCCGCGCTGCGACACTATGCCACCGACCTCGATCTGTCGTGGCTGGCGGAGCCGTATCCGATGCCGGTAGAGTGCGGTCTGCTGCTCTCCGCCGACCGCGATCTGGTGGTGGAGGAAGTTCCGCTGTTGCGCGCGCGCTTCGGCGCAGCCGCCGGCGATTGGGAATCCGGGGCGATTGCCTACGTCGCGGCGCGCAACGGCGTGCGTTGCCTGATCCTGCGCGGCGTCACCGACTTAGTCGGCGCTGACGGCGGCGAAGCCTACGACGGCTCCGTCACCTTCTATCGTGCGCAGGCGCGGATCGTGATGACGCGCTTGCTCGACGCGCTCCCCGACTGGCTGGCGTGCGTGCGTTGGTAAAAGAAGTAAGAAGTAAGAAGTAAGAAGTAAGAAGTAAGAAGTAAGAAGTAAGAAGTAAGAAGTAAGAGACAGGATATGCGTTAACTCCTAACTCCTAACTCCTAACGCTTAACTCTTAACTCTTAACTCTTAACTCTTAACTCTTAACTCAGGCTTTTTGCAGGACGAAGCTTTTGTAGATGAAGTCCCCGTTCTGGAATCCTTTGTAGATGCCCGCGCCCTTTGTGCCGGCGAATTCTTGCATCAGTTTTCCCAAGAATCTCGGTGCGCCCCGGCGGATGTGCGCGATCCGGCGCTCGTGGTCGGCGTCCAGCGCCTCGACCACGTTAGGGGTGATGTTCTTCTGCTTGACTTGCTGCATCTCGGAGTGTTCGAGTTGCTCGTCCATTTCATCGATCTGCTCGCGGGGGCGGAAATCCGCAAAGAGGAAGTGCCCACCGGGCTTGAGCACGCGCCTGACCTGCGCGAGGAAGGCGGGCATCGAACCGTAACAGTGCGAGGACTCGACATTCACGACTGCATCGAAGCTGTCGTCATCGAACGGCAAATGTTCCGCGTCGCCGGGTACAAAGCTCAACCCATCAACGCAGTAATATTGTCTACACAAGTTCACGGCTTTGTCGGAAAAGTCCACGCCGATCATCCGCGCCGGGCCGAGATAGCGCTTGATGTAATCCGCGCCGCCGCCGCGCCCGCTGCCCACTTCCAGCACCTTTAGCCCGCGCAGCTCGACCGCGTTGGCGACGTGGTGGTAGAGTTGGATGCAGTAACGGTTGATTTCATCGTCATTTTCCAACGTTGGGACTTCGGTAGCGTCCTCCGGCGCGTAACCATAGTTCATGAACGACCAGTCGCGCTTTTGATAATACTTTGCCATAAACTGGTACATCTGCTTGCGCGTGGTTTTCCTGAACTTAGGGTAGACGTGACACATATCGGTATATAGTTTGGCTAACACAATTCCCCCTCATTCTCTGCGGTAATCATCGAAAACATAGCGGACATTATACCAGATTCGGCTGTCTCCAGCGTAAAGAAAACTCACCGGGTTTTACAGCAGCCGGTGAGTGTGTCATTGAAAAGGGATAGTTGGGATCAATTGCTTCCCAACATGGCGATAAACAGGCATGAGAACAGGACGCTCAGAAGTAATCCCAAGACAGCGATAACGCCAGCGCCGATCCCCAGCCACGCCCATAGCTTGGTGCGCTCCTCGTCGATGGCATCGCGCGCGGCGGCAATCCCCACGAGACCGAGCAGCATAGGGATGAAGGGCAGGCAGTACGAACCAAAACCGCACGTGACGCACGTGAAGAGCACCAGCACACCGCTGGCAAGCGCGCCCAACGCGGATATGTCGTAGCTGTTGCCCCTGAAAATAGAACTGCGCTGACTTGTGAAGCTTTTTGCCGGGTCGAAATCTTGCTGCTCGCGCATTTGTTCGACAAAAGCATTCTGGGTCATATCCTGCCTCCTCTCAAAAATCGTAATTCCTAATTCCTAATTCCTAATTCGTAATTCGTAATTCGTAATTCGTAATTCGTAATCGGTATAGCACAGCATTGTGGTGAGAGTGGCGGCCTGCACTACGATGCCAAAATCAAGCGCGTGCGTGTGCAGCGGCGGGGCGTATCGGTCAGGTCGAGCGCCTTCAGCACCTCGTCGGGGCGGCCCGTTGCGCCGGGGCGGGCGTGGACGCGCATCCACAGGCCGGTCCAGGGGGCGGGCGCGTCTTCGAGGCGCAGTTCCTCGACCAACGGGCGCAAGTCATACGTCTTGCCGCGATATTTGCGCCCACGTTTTACCAGCGCGAGTGTGTCGCTGTGCAAAAAGTCCGTGACGGCGGATTGTACGATTTCCGGGCCGACGTCGCGCAGCCACACGCGATACTCGGTGGCGACGAGTTGCTCGGAAAGCGCGGCCTCATTTTCCGGCACGGCGCGCACATCGACAACCGCCAAGTCGGGTGGAACTGCCTCCGCCAGGGCTGCCCGCATCGTCTCCGGGTCTACCGGCGCTTCGAGCCATACATCCAACAAATCCGCCTCGCTGCCGCACCCTACCGGCAACGGCGCGGCGAAGTGGAGCTTAGGCCGTGGATTGTAACCCTGGCTGTACTTGAGCGGCATCCCCGCCCGGCGCAGACCGCGCTCCCAAACCTTGCCCAATTCCAGCACAGAGACGTAAGCCAGCGTCCGCCGCGTCGCAAACGTGATGCGGTACCGCAGAGATTGGGGATTGGTAACTGGAGATTGGGGATCTGTGATGCGTGATGCGTGATTCGCGATTCGCGATTCGCAATCCGTAATTCGTAATTCGTAATTCATACTCCCTACTCCCTACTCCCTACTCCCTGCTCTGGACACTCCCACTCCGCCGTCCACATCCCCGGATAGTTGACCAGGATGCCGCAGGCGTGGCAATTGTCGCGGCAGTCGTCCAGCAGCTCGCCGGCCTGGCTGCGGCGGTAATCCCGCAGGAAGAAGCGCTTTTCGACGCCGCTGCGCAGGTGATCCCAGGGCAGCGGTTCGTCTGCGGCGCGAGGGCGGTAGAGGGCGGCCTCCACGTCGAAGCCGGTTTCGGTGAAAGCGCGTTCCCACGCTTCCAGGCTGCGCCATTCATCCCAGGCGTCGAAGCGCGCGCCGTTGCGCCACGCTGCTTCGACGACGGCGTTCAATCGCCGGTCGCCGCGCGCCAGCAGCGCCTCGAGGCGCGTGCCGGCGTATTGGTTCCAGGAGAGGCGCAACCCGCGCCCGCGCAGCCGTTCGCGCAGCAGGCTTTGCCGCCGCTCGACCGTTTTGCGGTCGGCCAGGGCTGCCCACTGGAACGTCGTGTGCGGTTTGGGGACGAAGGTGCTCACGCTGACGTGGATCTCCGTCTTGCGTCCGCCGATGTCCAGCCCCAAACGCCGAACGCGGTGCGCCAGATCGATAATGGCCTCGATGTCCTCGTCCGTCTCGCCGGGCAGGCCGAGCATAAAGTAGAGCTTGAGCGTGCGCCAGCCGCGTGTGAAGACCTCGGTGGCCACGGCGAGCAAATCTGCGGTGGCGATGTCCTTGTTGATGCAGCGGCGCAGGGCATCGCTGCCTGCTTCCGGCGCGAAGGTGAAGCCGGAGCGGCGACCCCGCGAGAGCATGTCCGCCAAATCCACCGAGAACGATTCGATGCGCAGGCTCGGCAGCGAGATGGAGACGCGCCGACCGGCGCAGCGTTCCAACAGCGATTCCAGCAGCAGCTTGATTTCGCTGTGATCGGCGGAGGAGAGCGAGAGCAGGGCGACTTCTTCGTAGCCGGTGGCGTCCAGGATGGCGGCGACGCTCTCGCCGATTTCGGCGGCGGGCCGCTCGCGCACGGGCCGCGTGATCGACCCGGCCTGGCAGAAGCGGCAGCCGCGCGTGCAGCCGCGCTGGATTTCGACCACGGCGCGGTTATGCGTCACCTCTACGTTGGGGACGAGTTGGCGGATGGGGGTGGGGGGCAGTGTGGGCAGCAGGCGCTTGAGGATGCGCGCGGGCGCGGCGGGATCGGTGGGGACCACTGCGCCGAATTCGCCGGTGGCCTGGTAGAAGCGCGGGATGTACAGCCCCGGCACATCGAGCAGGGCGCGCAGTTGGGCCTCACGCGGGAGATGCCGATGCGCTTGCCACGTGTCGATCAGTTCGGGCAAAACCGCTTCTGCTTCGCCGATCACGAACACGTCGAAGAAATCGGCGACCGGCTCCGGGTTGAACGTCCCGTGTCCCCCGCCGACGATGAGCGGGTGCGTCGCGTCGCGGTCGGCGGCGCGCAGGGGAATGCCAGAGAGGTCGAGCAATTCCAGGATGTTGGTGTAGAGTTGTTCGTAGGCCGTGCTGATCGCCAGAATGTCGAACGCGCTGGCCGGGCGATAGCTTTCCAATGCGTAGAGTGCCATTCCTGCGTCCCGCATCTGGGCGATCATATCGGGCGCGGGCAGGTAGGCGCGTTCCGCCAGCACGTCGGGGCGGGCGTTGAGCAGCTCGTAGAAGATGGCGAGCGCGAAATTGGACATTCCCAGATCGTAGATGTCGGGGAAGGCCAGACAGACGTGGATGCCGGTAGTTTCCCACGGCTTGTGGATGGCATTCACCTCGCCGCCGACGTAACGTCCCGGCTTTTGCACGCGGTGGAGCAGCGCTTCGATGGCCTCCCAGCCGAGAGGTTCTTTGTTGGTCAAATCGACTCCTTAAGCATAACCCTATTGCAATGCTTCCGGTGGATCACAATCCGCCGCTCTTGGAGGCGCTGGATTGTGATCCAGCGCAAGCGTGTGTGTGATCCAGCGCAAGCGTGTGTGTGAGCGCAAATGTTTATTAGCCGCTGTCCGCATCGCGCACGACTTTGATCCACACCGTCCGTCGTCGTGGGCCGTCGAATTCGGCGAGGAAGACGCCTTGCCACTGTCCCAGGGACAGCCGGCGCTCTTGCACGAAGATGAAGTGGTCGCTGCCGAGCAGCACCGATTTGATGTGCGCTGTGGAATTGCCCTCGCTGTGGCGGTAAGGCAGGCTTTCCGGCGCGATGCGTTCCAGCAGCATGGCGATGTCGCTTTCGACGTCCGGGTCCCAGTTCTCGTTGAGCACGATGCCCGCCGTGGTGTGCGGGCAGTAGACGAAGCACATGCCCTCGTCAACCTCGGCGTCCTGGACAATCCGCTGTATCTCGGC
>DAOUAY010000639.1:0-2809 GCA_034432995.1 Anaerolineae bacterium
AGGCGCCTTGGACTTTGCGCGTCTGTTGTCTTTGATTCGCACTTGGGAACAGCAAGGTCAAGACTTCTTCTCCACTGCGCACGGACTGCTTTCGCAGTCGTGCTCATAAAACTAAACGGTTACCAATCCACAATCAACCCTCCTGGGCCGCCAGCGACGATTACCAGTCCGTCGCCGCGCGCTACTTGCTGCCTTCCGACCCGGCGCCGGCCTCGCGCTGGACGTTCGTGCTGGCCGCGCCCACCGCGTTCCGTTCCCAGGGGCAGACGCAGCCGCTCCTCCTGCCGGGCTTGTTCTTCAGGAGTCTCGTCAAACGCTGAAACGCCTTCGCGCCCGTAACCTTGCCGGAAGAGGGCGTCAAACGCTATGCCGAGGAGATGGTCGTCATCAGCCGCTACACGCTACGCAGCGCCCCCGGTTGGGATCGCGGCCAGGGCGACCGGCGCGGTCTGCGCATCGGCAGCATCGGCAAAATCGCCTATAGCGCGCTCAACCGTGACCGCTACTGGCTCTCGGCGCTCGGGCTGCTGGCCGCGTTCGCCCTCTATAGCGGCGTCGGCGCGCAGACGACGATGGGGATGGGGCAGGTGAGAGCACTGACAAACGCTGACTGAGAAGACTTTCTTCTCCACGGCGTTCGTCGCGCTCGTCCACGAGGCGGACGGAGTAAAGCACATTTTCATTGGGGAAGCGCACGCACAAAAATAGGGTGGAATCATCCACCCCATTTTGTTTTCTGCATACTAACTTTTTATGACCCGCACAGGACTCGAACCTGTAACCAAGGGATTAAGAGTCCCCTGCTCTGCCATTTGAGCTAGCGGGCCTAGCCATACCCTCCTGGTTATACCACGTTCTACCCACTTGGCAAGTAAGGCTATTGCATGTAACCTGCGCAGAGGTCGGACTACACAAGTCTCACGTAGAATTTCTGCTGAGACCTGTGGCGTCTTTGTCTGCCACAAACACCAAAACGCCCCCACGTTGCGGTGGGGGCGCTCGGTCAACGATCAGAGTTACGCAGCGGCAGGCGTCTCAACGACAACAGGTTCCGCGACAACGACGGGTTTCGCAACCGGCCCTTCTTTGTGCATCATCTCCTTAAGCTGCGCTTGCTTCTCCTCGATCAGCGTCTTGGTCTGCTCCTGGAATTCCTTGGCGCGGGTCTGCATCTCGTGAGTCGCCTCATCAAACTTGTGGCGCGCCTCAGCCAGCAAGTGCTCGGCCTTCGTGCGCGCTTCCTCGGCCTTGTGCGTGGCCTGCTCGCTCAGTTCCAGGCTCTTCTTATGAATCTGCTCGCGCGTCTCCTCGCCAGATTGTGGCGCAAAGAGCATCCCGGCCGCCGCGCCGAGCAGCGCGCCGACAAAGAAACCGATCAAGAACGAACCGAAATCACTATCCTGGTTGGACATCTTCATTACCTCCTTTTGATTTTTGGGGTGAATTTGAACGCGGCCGCGCCGCCCCCACGATGTGGATGAGATCGCTCGTCACCCGTTGCACCGCGGCGGTGAACCCGGCCGCCTTGATAAAGGGCGAAACAACGTTCTGGCTAACAAAAGCGGTGGTGCCGCGCACCGTCGAGGCAGTGTCGTTGACAGAACGCAGCAGCGGTTGCACTTCGTCGCGCAACACCTGAATCAACGTCTGAATCTGGAAGATCAGCAGCAGGATCGCCAGCCCGATCAAAAACGTCTCCACCGCGACGAACACAATCGCAATGTCGCGGATCACCTGGGTGGCTTCCTCATTCATCGCCATCAACACAATCGCGGCGACCAGGAGGACCAGAAAGAGCACTGCGCCGCCGATGATCATGATCTGCATACGCTTGCTGACTTGCTCACTGGCGGGGGGTACTTCTACCGCCGCGACTTTCGTGGCCGGGGTGGCTGCTGTTTGTTCCTGGTGGGTCTGCGCAGTCTCTTTTTCCATAATTTCCTCCCTAACCCGGATAAACTGGAACCCAAAAGTCCTTTGTCGCCTATTTTCTTACACATCGGGCAAAAAATTCGGTAATCAGGCATCCATAGGCTCGCACATGTGATTATACCATGTTGCCATAAAAGAAACAAGGCAATCCCACATTGCACATTGCCTCCTGTCTCATTCACAGTAAAATACACGTCATGCAATCGAGTTCTGTAGAAAAAGCACTCTGTACGAAACTAGAAATTCACAGTTCCCGAATACGGTGAGTCTCTCACTATGCCGACGCCATTCCAACATCTGGTCTATGCCCGTGACGTGCTCGCCAGCGCGCGCCTGCCTGAAGTTATCCGGCAGGCCGCGCGCGCGCATCTGGGCGCATTTCTCCTGGGGAACACCGCCGTCGATGTGCAGTCGCTCACGGGACAGTCGCGCTTCGACACACACTTCTATCACGTCCACCACGCCAATCCCCTAAGCGCCGGCGAGACGCTGCTGGCGACGTATCCCGAACTGGCGCACCCCGCCCGGTTGCAGCCGGCGCACGCGGCCTTCGTCAACGGCTACGTGGCGCATCTGGCCTGGGACGAGTGCTGGCTGCGCGCCGTCTTTCGTCCGTTTTACATGGAATCGGACCTGTGTCCCGACCGTTTGACCCGCAACATCCACCACAACGCGCTCCGCGTCCTGTTGGATCGCCAGGCCGAAGCCGCGCTGCGCCGCTGGCCGGCTCTGGCGGCGCTCCTTCGCAGCGTACAGCCCGACCGGTGGCTCCCGTTCGTCCAGCCCGAAGCGCTCTGCCGCTGGCGCGATTGGGTGACGGAGCAGTTAGCCGATCCCTCGGCTGTAGAGACGGCGCAAGTCTTCGCCGAACGCATGG
>DAOUAY010000640.1:0-13087 GCA_034432995.1 Anaerolineae bacterium
CGTAAACTCTCCGGCGAACCGTCCACCGGTTCATCGGACCAGCGGGCGAACATCCGCAGCGCGCGCGGATTGATTTGGACGATCTCCGCCAGCATCTCCGCCACCCCCTCGCGGGAAACCGGACACGCGACTGCATCGAACGCGCGCCGTCCCACCTGGACATACACCTGCGGATTGGCGCGCGCGTTGCGGTGCCAGTCCGTCTTGCCGCCCCACCCCGCCATCACCGTGTAGGCGCCGGTGGCGGGATCATGGCTGTACTCCAACGGCGTGATCCGGTGTTTACCCGTCTTTCTGCCAGTTGTGTGCAATAGCAACACCCGCTTGCCGATCAGCCATCCCAGACCGAGCTTGTACAGCCAGATCGGCTGTTTGAAAATCACGCGCCACACCGGCCCTGGCTTGTCTCGCGGCGCCAGATACGTCATCACCACACACTCAATCGCCAGATAAATCCGCTGGAACAGGCGCATCACTCCCTCTCCTGGTCAACGGATTGAACGGATGAAACGGATTAAAGAAGATAAAAATCCGTTAAAATCCGTTCAATCCGTTGACAGTCTATCCCCGCAAATGCACGGGATAGCGACTACGCACCCTTCCATCGCCGCGCTTGGCCCACCCGACGGGGAATCCATCAACGGCGACCAGCACATACCCTGCCGGGCCACGCTCCGGCCAGAAGCCGCCGCGTAGGTAGTTCGCCAGCCGGGGATCGTCCTGCGCCAGATCGACGACGTCGTGGGCATCCTCCGGACGCAGCGCCAGCGCCAGCGCGTGATCGGGCCAGATTTTGTTGTGGCGCAGTGAAGCCACCCACCAGCCGGGGCGCAATACGTGCAAGCCGTCCCACAGCTTGGGGTCCATCGGGGTGACGTAGAGGTCGTCGGTCTTGGTCAGCAGCAGCCCTTTGTCGGAGACTGGCGCGGTCAGCATCTCGCCGAGAGTCTTGCGGTAAAGGTTCCAGATACGCCCAGGGACAGCGCTGCCCATCCAGCGTTCAGGCAAGTCGTTGGGCGGTTCACCTTGACGGCGCAGCAGCGCGTAGAAGTGGCCGTGTCCCGGTCCGGTATGTGGCCAAAAGCGCCCGGCGCGCCGCAACGACTCCGGCGCATTCACCCATTCAGGCCGGCCCGGATGCAGGCCCGGCACGTGCGGCAGATCGACAATCTCAAAGTCGGGATGCGCGGCCAGAAAGGCGGCGATGACGGCTTCGTTCTCTTCGGGGGCAAAGGTACACGTCCCGTAGAGCAGCCGCCCGCCGCGCCGCACCAATGGCGCGGTCTGGTCGAGAATCTGCTTCTGGCGGCGTGAATTCCCAAAAACCGTGTCCAGGCTCCAGTCGCGGATGGCCTGCGAATCGCGGGAGAACGTCCCCTCGCCGGAGCACGGCGCATCCACCAGCACCGCGTCGAAGAGGCCGGGCCAGCGCGCCGCCAATCGTTCCGGCGTCTCATTGACGACCAGCGCGTTGGTGACGCCCATGCGTTCCACATTCATTGCCAGCACGGAGGCGCGGCGGCGGACGACTTCGTTGGCGACGAGGACGCCTGTAGGACTACTGCCACTCTGGAGAGTGGCGCTCCCAGGGAGCATACGTGCAGCGATGTGCGTCGTTTTACCGCCGGGCGCGGCGGCGAGATCGAGCACCCATTCGTCAGGCTGCGGGTTGAGGAGCACCGCCGCGGCCATCGCGCTGGGGTCTTGCATATAGTAGACGCCGAGCGTGTGGTAGAGATGCGCGCCGGCCTGCGCCTCTTCTTGAAGCCACAGCCCCTCCGGACACCAGGGAATCGGCTGCGTCTCCCATGGGATGCGCGCGCGCAGGTCGTCCAGCGTGCCGCGCGCGGGGTTGAGCCGCAGTCCTACATCACGCTTTGCCAGCGCGGTAAAGAACGCATCCGCGTCCTCACCCAACCAGGCGCGCATACGCTTGATAAAATCAGCCGGCCAGGTCTCCGGTGGCAGCGTGGTCATCGCTCACTCATCCTATCCATGGTAACGCTATTAGGATGCAGACAGATCCGGCATCTCGTGATACTGTTTCAACTCCGGCATCGGGAAATGACGGGGATTATAAGTCAACAGGGTCAAATCGTAATGACGCGCAGCCGCAGCAATGAGCGCATCGGCGATGTCCAGGGTCACGCCCTGTTGACGATAACGTCGCAGCCATTCACCGGCCAGATCGGCGACGGGCCTGTCCACGGCGTAACAGGCCAGCGCGTTGAGAAAGCGCAGCGTGATCCCGCGTTGGCGCTCGCGTATTCCGGCCAAGACCTCGGTGCGCGAGATGGCAGCAATGCCCAATTGTCCCTCCAGGGCCAAGCGCGTCAGCAAGGCCGTGGTAGGCTGATGGCCGCGAAGGTGTTGAATGAGGACGTTGGAGTCCAGCAGGTAATCAGACATCCACCACCTCCGCAAATAGAGGCACGCGACGCCAAGTCGAGCGCAACTGTTCCAACCAGCCGTTCACATCCTCAGGTGCGATCAAATCGGGATGATCGGCGGATTCCCATGCGCCGGCGGTCTCCCGCAACGCAGCGAGGACTTTTAGGCGCGCCAGGTACGACGCGGTAGCTTCGACAACGACTTCGCTGCGTTTGCCGGAAGGAACCAGTGCGTCCAACTCCGCGAGCAATTGGCGGGGAAAAATCACATTAATACGACGTACATCTTCGCTCATCTTTTTATCCACCTTATTTGTATGGATGTGTTACCTATATTATACACCACATCCACGGTGAAGAGAAATGCGAAATCTCAAGCGCCAGATTCAGTGAAGCAAACACGCGCGATTATGGGTGGCGTTGCGCAGCTACGATCGCCCGGATGGCGCCGGCCTGCGCCTCGATGCTCTCGGTCAGACGGAACTGCACCAAAGCGCGGCGCAGATTGTGCTCCGCGTCTTTCGTCTTGAAGTACACGTTGCCTTCCAGGTAGTCGGTGAAGAAGCGCAAGCCCAGCTCGAACGCGATCAGCCGCACTGCGTCGTAGATGTAGTCGTAGTCCCGGGCGGTCATAAAGTGCTGCGCCTCGGCCAGATACCCTTCCAGGATAGCCTGGCACAGATCGGTTTCGAACCGCACCGCAGCGAACGCCTCGGTTTCTTCGCCCAAAGGATTGCAGCACGAACGCAGACAATCGCCGATGTCGTAGTGCACCAACCCCGGCTTGACCGTGTCCAGATCGATCAGGCTGACCGCCTGTCCGGTAACATCATCGATCATAATGTTGTTGACTTTGGGATCACCGTGAATGGGGCGCAGCGCCAACTCATCGCGCTGAATCGCATCTTCCAGCACAGAGGCCCAGCCCCGGCGTTGCGCCACAAATTGCTGCGCGTACGCGATGTCCGGCGATGCCCCAGGATGACCGTTAGCCGCAACTACATCGTAGTGCGCGAGGTAACGGGGCGTGATGTGAAACCCTTCGAGCGTGTCATACAGGCTTTCCACCGGCAGATCGCTGATCAAGCTGTGGAATCGGCCAAGCGCATAGCCGATTTCCCCGGCATGGCGGCAGTCTCGAATCGTGTCATACGTCTGCGCATCCTTGACAAACGAGGTCATACGCCAGAACCCACCTTCAGGGTCACGCCAATAGTCCGTGCCGTTTTTGGCGTGGATGATGTCGGGCGTCTCCCAACGTCGCCCCTGTGTATCCGCACGCCTCCCGTTCGTGGCCCGGATGTGTTCCATAAACGCGCGCATGTTCAGGACAATCAACTCTGGGCGCCGGAAAACTTGCTGATTGACCTTCTGGAGAATTGCCTTTTCGCGCGGATCGGACGCCAGCGTGACCAAAAACGTGTCATTCACGTTGCCGGAGCCATAACGCTCTACAGCCAACACTTCACCCACGAAATCGAACTGTTCTGCAATCGACCGCAACGAGATGAAATCATCCACCGAGTTCAACTGCACTTGCGTCAAGGACAAACTCCTTCTACCAATAAGTGTACCTGCATCCGCCACAAAGGAAGGGGAAGGTGCGCCTAAACACACCTTCCCCTGATAACGCACTTCACCACAGTCTTGAAAGCGTAACGATCCCGGAAGGCCGCTACTGTTTTTCGTAAGGTTCGCCGTCGGCAGCGGGAGCAACGGCCCGGCCCACCACCCCGGCCAACACGATCATCGTCACCAGGTAAGGCGCCATCAACAAAAACTGCGATGGAATCGGCACGCGCAGGATCGCCAGGTTGGTCCGCAACGAGTCCGCAAAGCCGAAGATCAGCGAAGCGCCGAGAGAGCCAACCGGATTCCACTTGCCGAAGATCATCGCCGCGAGGCCAATAAAGCCGCGCCCGGAGGTCATATTCTCATCGAAGCGCGCCACCGAACTCAACACCAGATATGCCCCGCCCAATCCGGCGACCATACCGCCGAGAATCACGTTGATATAGCGGGTCTTCAGCACGTTCACGCCCAGCGTATCGGCGGCCTTGGGATGTTCACCCACGGCGCGCGTGCGCAGGCCCCAACGGGTGTAGAACAGCATGACGTGAATCACAATCACCAGGATCAACATCAAGTAAACCGGGAATGTGTTCGTGAAGAGCACCGGCCCCAGCACGGGCACGCGCGACAGCAACGGCAACGGAATCGGGTGGAACGTGGGCGGTCTGTTCAGTTCAGGGATGGCCTGCAAGTAACGCGAACTGAAGTAACTGGTCAAACCCGTGGCCAGGATATTGATCGCCGTTCCCGCAATGATCTGATTGACTTTATAGCGAATGGCCAACACCGCGAGCAGCGCCCCCATCAAACCACCGGCGAGCAATGCCGCGAGTAGTCCCAGCCACGTGCTTTGGCTGGAGCTGCCGATCAAGGCCGAGGCAAAAGCGCCGGTGAGCATCATCCCTTCGATGCCGATATTGATGACGGCGCAACGCTCACACATCACACCACTCAACGCCGCCAGGGTGATGGGGACCGCCCTTAACAGCGTGGCCTGCAACATCCCGGTCATATTCATCGAGCGATCGCGCGCCGCCCAGGCCAGAAAGGCCAACACAAACATCAACACCACAGCGCCCAAAATCAGAGTCACTTGTTTGAAGCCCTTGGCGAGTTGCCATGCTCCCAGAAAAACTGCCAACACCGCCAGTAGATAGAGGCTGCCTTGCGTGTTGAACGTCAGATTGCCAATGGGTAGCGCCTGACTCAGCTCCAGATCGAAGGCAAAGGTGGTGCGCTGGCTGCCCGTGGTACCCGGAAGGAAAAGAATGAGCATCAACGCCGCAAAAACGAGAAAAACGATCCCCCATGTCCGCGCCCGTCGAGTGTTATCAAGATTCTCATTCATAGCGACCTCCTACATCTGTCCCCAGCCGCGCGTCATCACCACCTCTTCGCCACCTTCTGCCGTGCGCAGACGGTACAAAGCCCGGATGATGGCCGGGGCCGCGATAAAGATGATGATCAAGCCCTGGACAATATCGGTCAGATCCAGTGGCACACGGGCGATGCCCTGCATATTGCGCGAACCGGCCTGCAGCGCTCCGAAGAGCAGCGACGCCAGCACCACCCCAAACGGATGGCTATTGCCCAGCAACGCTAACGCGATCGCATCGAAACCGTAGCCCGAAGAGAAAGCGTTGGGCATAAAACCGATGACGCCGAGAATATCGTGCGACGCCGCCAGCCCGGCCAAACCGCCGCTCAGCGCCATGGTGAGCACCACCGTGCGCGCCACGTTCATCCCGGAGTATTTCGCCGCGCGCGGGTTCTGACCCACCGTGCGAATTTCGTAGCCAATCGTCGTCTTGAACAGCAGCCAGTAGACGAAAACCGCCGCCAGCAGCGCCAGGATGAACCCTACGTTGAAGCGGATGTTGGGATTGGAAGGAAAGAACTGCGCCAACTGGGCCGCAGGCTGGATCACGGGACTGACCGGCCGGCCATCGCCGCGCGACATCGGACCGCCCACGTCAAGCATATACTCCGCGAAGCGGAAGGCGATGTAGTTGAGCATGATCGTATTGATCACCTCGTGCGCGCCGGTCTTCGCTTTGAGATAGCCGGGAATGACGCCCCAAATCGCACCGCCAACGATGCCCGCCAGCAGCGCCAGCGGCGCGTGAATGAACCACGGCACACCGGTAAGCGTATACCCCACGAAGACGGTCGTCAGGCCGGCGATGAAGTATTGGCCTTCCGCACCGATATTGAAGAGGCCGCCGCGGAACCCCAGCGCCACCGCCAAACCGGCGAAGATGAGCGGCGTGGCATAACGCAACGTCTCGGTGATCGGGTATAGCGACTGGACCCAGGCGCGCCCATCGCCGGTGGTAATCCACGTGCTCAAGCCCCGCACCATCCGTGTCGGATCGCCGAAAGCGCCGGCAAATAAAGCCCCATAAGCTCTAGCAACCACCTCTACCGCGCGTCCCAGCCCGGCGCCGAAACCCTCCCCAAACGCATCGTAGACAGTGGTGTCCGTGACGACGATCACCACCGCGCCTAGAATCAGCGCCGTGACAATCGCCATCAATGGCGTGAGTAACGCGCGCCAACGACCCCGCGAGCGGTGTTTCTGTGCTTTCTTTTGCGGCGCATTCTGCGCCGCGTTTTTCTCGCTCATGCTGCCTCCTTTGCGACCGCGACGTCGGCCTTGTGTTCATCGGAATGTACGCCCGCCATGAGCAACCCAAGGTCCTCGCGGGTCGCTTTCTCCACCGGCAAGATATCCATAATCCGGCCCTCAAACATCACGATGATGCGATCCGCCAACGAGAGAATCTCATCTAGCTCGGCGGAGACCACCAGCACCGCCGCACCCTCATCGCGCTTGCGGATCAACTGCGAATGAATGTATTCGATGGAGCCAACATCCAGACCGCGCGTAGGCTGTGAAGCGACGACCAATTGGTCCGGCCGGCTCAGCTCGCGCGCCACGATGACCTTCTGCTGGTTGCCACCCGATAGGCTGCCCGCCGGCGTCAAAATGCTAGGGGTGCGAACGTCGTATTCAGTCACCAAACGTTCGGCGTGCTCTTTGATCACCGGCTCCTGCAACACCATCCCCTGCGCCACGGGGGGAAGATAATACGAGTTCAAAATCAGATTGTCGGCGATGGGATAACTGAGCACCAGACCGTCGCGTTGCCGGTCTTCGGGCACGTGCGATGTGCCCGCCTCCGTGATCACGCGCGGCGAGGCGTGCGTCACGTCCTTGCCCAGCAGTCGCACCGCACCACTCTGCGCCGGTCGCAATCCCGTCAACGATTCTACCAATTCGGTTTGCCCGTTGCCCTGCACACCGGCCACGCCTACAATCTCACCGGCACGCACATCGAAAGAAACGTCACGCACGGCGATGTGCGTCCCCTCGCCCTTGACGGTCAGATTTTGCACTTCCAGCACCGGGGCTTTGGGCTGCGCTTTCTCCTTCGCCACAGTGAGAATCACCTCACGGCCCACCATCAACGAAGCCAGGCTGCGCTCATTGCTCTCCCGTGGCAGCGCCGTTCCGGCCACCCGCCCACCGCGCAACACCACAATGTTATCGGAGATTTCGAGGACTTCCTTCAACTTATGGCTGATGAAGATAATGGATTTACCTTTGGCGAGCAGCGAACGAATAACCTGAAAAAGTCCATGCACCTCTTGAGGTGTCAATACTGCCGTTGGCTCGTCCAGGATCAAAATATCGGCCTGCCGGTAGAGCAGTTTGATAATCTCCACCCGCTGTTGGATGCCCACGGGCAAATCGCCCACCAATGCGTAGGGGTCCACCTCCAGACCATATTGCTCTGAAATCTCATGAATCCGCTTGGCGGCCACTTCACGATCCAGAAACAGTTTGTTCTTGATGGATTCCATGCCGAGCATCACGTTCTCGGTTACGGTAAGCACAGGCACGAGCATAAAGTGCTGGTGCACCATACCAATCCCCAGCGCGATCGCGTCACCAGGGCCGTGAATGTCGGCTTTCTTGCCGCGCACGAAGATTTCACCCTCATCCGGCTTGTACAAGCCATAGAGAATGTTCATCAACGTGCTTTTTCCGGCCCCGTTTTCCCCCAACAACGCCAAGACTTTGCCTTCTTCCAGGGTCAGATCAATGTGATCATTCGCCAACACCCCAGGAAAGCGTTTCGTAATACCCTTCAGTTCCAAAACAGGGGGCATAGCTTCCTCCTTCGTGAATAGCTGCCGAGATCACAGCTTAGGACTTGTGAAGATACAATTTCCCGCTCGGGCCGGTCTCTAACCGTGCCCGCCGCTGCCTGACCACGGTGGCACGGTCGGAGACCGGCCACAGCTTTCGGGAAGTTATACTTTTATGAACGCCTAGGCAGAGGAGCATCCTGTGTCTCGGCTTTGGAATAGCTACCAGAGAAGTATTTTTTGGCTGCGAGGTTGTTGCCTCGCAGCCAAAATCGTCACATGCGAAAAGAGGCGCGATCAAGTGATCGCGCCTCTCCACACCAACTCAGTTCAAGCTCGCCAGATAGTCGGCCCAACCGGTCTTGATCTTGCCGGCGATGATGTCGGCTTTGATCCCATCCAGTTCGGCCTTGAGGCTCGCGGGCACCGCGCCGGAAGCGACGCTGGCGATACCGACACCGTTATTCGCCAACGTACCGACGTAGGTTTCACCCTTGAAGCCGGCAAAATCATCAGCTTCCACAGCCTTAATGGTGTCGAAGACGGCAACATCCATGTTCTTCAGCACGCTGGTGAGGATGATGTCCTTGTACTCCGACGCGCTCACCGTCCAGTCGGTATCGACGCCGATGAGCCAGGCGTTACCACGCTCCTTGATGGCCTGCGCGCTCCCCAACCCTACGGGGCCGGCGACCGGCATGATCACATCTGCGCCTTCGTTCATGAAGGTCTCCGCAACGCGGCGACCATCGTCGGTGGAATCGAAGTTGCCCACGAAAACACCGTCGTTCGCGGCGGTGTCCCAACCCAGAACCTCGACGTTGGTGCCGTGCTTCTGGTTGTAGTATTCCACCCCGTACTCAAAGCCCACCATGAAGATGGCCACCGGCGGGATATTGATGCCGCCGAAGGTCGCCACTTTGCCGGTCTTGGTCGCTGCAGCCGCCGCGTAGCCGGCCAGGAAGGCCGCTTCGTCGGTCGCAAAGGTCAAACCGCGCACGTTGTCGCCCAGCGAAGGCATATCCACGATGGCGAAGTTGATGTCCGGATAGCGGCTCGCGAAATCCGCGGTATCATCCGCCAGCAGGAAACCCACGGTGAGGATCAGATCGGCCTCCTGATTGACGTACTGGGCAAGGTTCGTGGCGTAGTCGGTCTGCTGCTTGGACTCCAAGTAGCTGCCATCGATCTTCAGCTCCTTGACCGCTTGCTCCACACCCTTCCACGAGGTCGCATTGAAGGACTTATCGTCAATACCACCGGCGTCGGTAATCATACCGACCTTCAGCTTATCTCCCGCACCGCCGCCGCAACCCACCAACAGCATGCTGGCGACCAGCGCCAGGCTCAACATAACCCACAACTTCTTCAACATAGGACTCCTCCTGTCATAGTTTGTTTATGAAATTTGAAATTCAACCACTACACACGCGCTCTCTATGTGTCTCCTGCGATAGCACCACCTCCTTCGCGATTTAGATTATGTAGAGTGTGCTCAGAATCAGTATACACCTCAGGGTGACTGCTTCATGATATACACCATATTGCACAATTGGCAACAATACCAGGGGGAAAAGACCTGGTTACAAACGCGAAATATCACATGCTAACCCAAGTCGTTCCCTCTCACCTCTCTGGCTTGACCAATGACCCCAAATCGAGATGCGTTATGCCGGCTCCGCGATCGGGACATCGGAAATCGGCGCATCGACAGGGACATCCTGCTCAACACCCCCTTCCGGTGCGACAGCGCGGAATTCCAGCGCCCCATCCACACCGTCGCCATGAACAGCGCCGCTCGTGGCCACATCCACGCAGATATGCGCGCCGGGACCGAATTTACCGCGCAAGATTTGTACGCTCAACGGGCTTTCCACGTGCCGCTGGATCACCCGGCGCAGCGGGCGCGCGCCGAACTGTGGATCGTAGCCCTGCTCGGCCAGCCAACGCTTGGCCGCCTCCGTCAATTCGACGTGCAGGTTGTATTCACTTAAGCGCGTTTGCACTTCCTGCATCTGCAAATCGACAATACGCGCCACATCATCCAGCGTCAGGTTGGCGAAAATGATGATCTCGTCCACGCGGTTGATGAATTCGGGACGGAAGGTCTCTTTCAACGCGGCGAGTGTCCGGCGGCGCACTTCTTCATCCTGATCGTCGGCCCCGCGCGCGAAGCCGAGCGCCCCACCCCGTTTGCCATAAGCGGTGCCGATATTGGACGTCATGATGACCACGGTATTGCGAAAATCGACGTTGCGCCCTTGCCCGTCGGTGAGACGGCCTTCATCGAGGATTTGCAACAGCGCGTTCCACACGTCCGGGTGCGCCTTCTCGATCTCGTCGAAGAGCACCACCTGATAGGGCCGCCGCCGCACAGCCTCGGTCAACTGGCCACCCTGATCGTAGCCCACGTAACCCGGCGGCGCGCCGAACAACCGCGAAATGGTGTGACTCTCGCGGTATTCGCTCATATCGATGCGCAACAATGCATCTTCATCATCGAAGAGGAACACGGCCAGCGCCTTCGCCGTCTCCGTCTTCCCCACACCGGAAGCGCCCAGAAAAAGGAAACTGCCGATGGGCCGGCGCGGGTCCTTCAGCCCGGCGCGCGCGCGGCGGATGGCATCGGCGATGGCGCTAATGGCTTCGTCCTGACCGATGATGTGCTGCTGGACGGCTTCCTCCATACGGAGCAGCTTGTCGGCCTCCTTTTCCAGAACCTGGTACACCGGGATGCCCGTCCACGCCGAAACAACAGCGGCGATGTCTTCCGCTTCCACCAATTCGTCCAGTTGATGGCGACCTAGCCATTCTTCACGCTTGACGGAGAAGTTCTCCTCCTGGCGCAAACGTTGGGTCTTCACCTCGGCGGCGCGCTCGTAGTCGCGCATGTTGCCCGCCGCTTCTTCTTCCACACGCAAGCGATTGATTTCCGCTTCCATTTCCTTCAAGTTCGGCGGCAACGTGAAGAGCGCCACCCGTAAACGCGCAGCAGCCTCATCCAAGATGTCAATCGCCTTGTCGGGCAGATGCCGGTCGGTGACGTAACGATGCGCCAATCGCGCCGCTGCCGCCACCGCCTCATCGGAGATGCGCACTTTGTGGTGCGCCTCGTAGCGGTCACGCAGGCCGCGCAACATCTCGATCGTATCTTCGACCGAAGGCTCGTCCACAAAAACCGGCGCAAAACGACGCTCCAACGCGCCGTCTTTTTCGATGTACTGCCGGTACTCGTCCAACGTCGTCGCGCCGATGCATTGCAATTCGCCGCGCGCCAGCGCCGGTTTGATCATATTCGAGGCGTCCAACGCCCCCTGCGCGTTCCCCGCCCCGACGACGGTGTGCAGTTCATCGATGAAAAGCACGATCTCGCCTTCGGCTCGCTGCACTTCTTCGAGAATCGCCTTGAGCCGCTCTTCGAACTCGCCGCGGAAGCGCGTCCCGGCGACCAGCGCCCCCAGGTCGAGCAGCACCAGGCGCTTGCCCTTGAGGATTTCGGGGACGTCGTCGCCGGCGATTTTCTGCGCCAGGCCTTCGACGATGGCAGTTTTCCCCACACCCGGCTCGCCAATGAGCACGGGATTGCTCTTGGTGCGGCGCACGAGGATCTGAATCACCCGCTGGATTTCCTCATCCCGCCCGATGACCGGATCGAGCTTACGCTCGCGCGCCATCTGGGTCAGGTCTCGACTGAAGCGCGTCAACACGCGGAACTGCGCCTCGGCTTGCGGCGTGGTGAGGCGTTGACCGCCGCGCATCTTCTGCACGACTTCCATCGTGCGGTCGTGGGTGATGTTGTTCTCCGCCAGCAAGCGGGCCACGCCCGTATTGCGTTCCAGCGTGATCGCCAGGAAAAGGTGCTCGGTGGAAATGTACTCGTCTTTGAGCGCGGTCACTTCTTCCTGGCTGAGGTCAAGCACGCGCTTGACGCGCGGCGTGATGAAAATCTGCTGCCCGCCGCCCGCACCGTAGATGCCAGGCCGCGAGTTTTGTCGCAGCAACATATCCAAGGCGTCGGAAAGATGCCCGGGGTTGGCCCCCATTTCCAACAACAACGCCGGGACAGTGCCTTGCTGCTGTTGGATCAACGCCAACAATAAGTGTTCTACATCCACCTGGCTGTGCCCATAACGGGTCATCAGCTCCACCGCCCGTTGCGCTGCCTCTTGGGCGCGCTCAGTGAAACGGTCGAAACGCATCATAGACTTTGTTCCTCTCAGTGATTGGTAATCGGTAACGAGTTAAGAGTTAAGAGTTAAGAGTTAAGAATAATGAGTAGTGCTCTCCAGCATCCAATATCCAGTATCCAGCCATCAGATCAAAGCGTCTAGGGCGGCTTGGGCGGCTGCTTGTTCGGCCAGACGTTTGCTGGAGCCTTGTCCCTCGCCGGCCACCCGCTCGTTTAGCAGCACTTGGGCTGTAAACACTTTGGCGTGGTCGGGGCCGTTCTCATCGACAATCCGGTATGCTGGGGTGATGCCGAGGTCGGCCTGCGCCCACTCCTGGAAACGCGATTTGGCGTCCACATCGGCGCCAGCGCGGAGGATCGCCTGGACTTCCTGCGCAAACCACGGCTCCAAACACTGCCAGGTGATTTCCAGGCCACCGTCCAAATAGAGCGCCCCTGTGAGCGCCTCGAAGGCATCGCATAAATTTGCGACGCGACTATTCCCACCGCTTTCCTCTTCTCCACGTCCCAGACGCAGGGCCTCGCCCAATCCAAGGCGCTGCGCCAGAGAGGCCAACGTCGTTGTGCAGACCAACGTGGCCCGCAGGCGTGTCAGTGGGCCTTCCGGAAGATTGGGGTGGTTTCGATACAGCCATGCCGCAACCAGGAAATCGAGCACCGCGTCGCCGAGAAACTCGAGCCGCTGGTTGTGGTGTTCTTCTCCGCCTTCTTCAGGATGCTCGTGCGCGAAAGAAGGGTGCGTCAGGGCAAGTTCCAAAAGCTCAGGGTATGCAAACTGATA
>DAOUAY010000641.1:0-17493 GCA_034432995.1 Anaerolineae bacterium
ACGAATTCGGACGGCAAAATCATTTCGTCAACTATTATGACCGGCAATATCGCCGCCAGCGTGTTCCGGCGACCTGGTAAATACCCGATGCTCGAAGCTCGATGCTCGAAGCTGGAAGCTGGAAGCTGGAAGCTGGAAGCTAGATATTACCACACTACAATTCCAGTATCAAGCATCAAGCATCCAGTATCGAGCATCCAGTATCAATATCCTGAGGGGAAAATTACGCTATGGAATGGGGCAAGACAATTTTGGGATGGGCCGGGGCTTATGTACTCGGTTCCATTCCGGCGAGGATGATTTGGGGATGGATCGCCAGGCGCATCGACATTCGCCAGCACGGCAGCGGGCGCACCGGCGGCACGAACGTCTGGCGGTCGGTGGGCTTCCTGCCGGCCGTGCTCACGGCGGTCACGGATGGGCTGAAAGGCGCAGCCGCCATCTGGCTCGCCAGGGCTATAGAACTGAGCGTCGAAGCGCTGGTGATAGCCGGGGCCCTGGCCGTGGTGGGGCACAACTACTCGCTCTTCCTCGGTTTTCGCGGCGGCGCCGGCACAGCGACGACCGTGGGCCTCGCGGCGGCGCTGTGGTTTCCGTTTCTACCGATGCTGGTGATCATCGGCGTCATTGCCGGGGTGTTGGTGGGGCACGCCTCGGTTGCCTCGATCACCGTGGCGATGCTGCTGCCGCTCATCTTCGCGCTGCGCGGCGAGTCGCTCAATGCGCTCTTGCTGGGCGTTCCCGTGATGCTGCTGACGCTGTGGGCGTTGCGGCCCAACATCCAGCGGCTGCGCGACCGCGCCGAGCGTTTCCTGCCGATCTTCGAACGCAAGCCGCCGCTCATCTGCCTGTCGCGGCATCCGGCGCGCCAGGAGTAAGCGCAATCTGAAACCCTGGCGAAGGTTGACAACCTTCGCCAGGGCGGCGCAAAGCCTGACGTTTGACGCCCAGACTTTTGCCGTCTGTCGGATTGACAAAACCGCAAGGCTATACCATAATAAGGGCACGGTTATTGTGGGATAGCGTAGTCGTCCATAGTATAGCGTTGGCTTTCCCTTGAATACCGCCTCCGACCCATACCGCTCCCTCGCGGACGGATGGGCGAGTGGAATCCGGTGAATCCGGTTCCCAGGGTACAGGAAGCAATTCCTGTGCCTGCCGTATTAGCAAAGGAGGCAATCCTGCTCCATCGTGGAGAGGGTTGCCTCTTTTTTGTTGCCTGTGGCGCGGTCAGAGCCGGCCACAGCCAGGCTCGGGCCGGTCTCCTGACCGCGCCCGCCAGCGCAAAACATATACGAGTATAACCCGGTCAGCCAAGTGGGTTTGCGCCCCTGGATAGAGCTGGCATATCCAGGAAACTATCTCAAGAAAGGAGTTGCACTATGTGGATTGTACGTATCAACATGACCGATCAGACTTACAAATTGGAAGCGGTACCCGAGCGGTACAAGAACCTGGGCGGGCGCGGCCTGACCTCGACGATTATTTACGATGAGGTCGATCCAACCTGCCACCCCCTCGGGCCGAACAACAAGCTCGTCTTTGCCCCCGGAATGGTCACCGGGACGACGGCGCCCACCTCGGCGCGCGTCTCGGTCGGCGCGAAGTCCCCGCTGACGGGCAGCATCAAGGAGTCCAACGCCGGGAGCGGCTGGGCGCCGGCCGTCGCGCGGATGCGCATCAAGGCCATCATCGTCGAGGGGATGCCGGCGGAAAAAGATTATTGGGTCGCCAAACTCTTCTGGGATGGTGACAAGCCGGCCATTGAGTTCTCCTGCGCCTGCGATTACACCGGCAAGAATCTGTATGACGTGTTCCCGGTGCTGTTCGAGAAATACGGCAAGCGGGTTCACGTCGCGGGCATCGGCGTCGCCGGGGAATTCGGCTATGCCAACTCCGGCATCGTCTTCGAGGACTTGAAGCAGCGCCCCACCCGCTACTCCGGTCGCGGCGGCCTAGGCGCGGTGATGGGCAGCAAGGGCTTGAAGTTCCTCGTGGTCGATTCCGAAGGCGCGCCGGGCGTCGAGATCGCCGATCCAGAAGCCTTCAAGGAAGGCGCGCGCAAACTGCGCGACGCGCTGAACGAGCACGCGCTCACCAAGCCCAAGGGCGGCCTCAACACCTACGGCACCGCCGTGCTGATCAACATCATGAACGAGGCCGGCGGCCTGCCCACCCGTAACTTCCGCACCGGGCGCTTCGAAGGCGCGGCCAAGACTGGCGGCGAGGCTATCTTCGAGAACAACAAGCAGCGCCTGGGCAAGGAACTCTACAACCACGCGTGCAGCCCCGGCTGCATCATCCAGTGCTCGAACAGCTACTACGCCGAGGATGGTTCGGAGATCGTCTCGTGCATCGAGTACGAATCCGACTGGGCGCTGGGCGCCAACTGCGGCATCGACGACCTGGACGGCATCGCCAAGCTGGTGTACTGGTGCAACGCTTACGGCGTAGACACCATCGAGACCGGCGACGCCATCGCGGTGGCGATGGATTCCGGCTATCTCCCGTTCGGCGACCTGGACGGCGCGATCGCGCTGATGCACGAAATGGGCCAGGGCACGGCGATGGGGCACATCTTGGGCGGCGGCACGGGCTTCACCGCCCAGGCGTTCGGCAATCCGCGCTCCCCGTCGGTGAAGGGGCAGGGGATGCCGGCCTACGAGCCGCGCGCGGTCAAGGGCATCGGCGTCACCTACGCCACCACCACGATGGGCGCCGACCACACCGCCGGCTACACCATCGCGCCGGAAATCGCGGGCGTGGGCGGCAAGTCCGATCCGCTGGCCTCCGAGCCGGCCAAGGCCGACCTGAGCCGCGCTTTCCAGATGACGACGGCCTTCCTCGATTCCACCGGGCACTGCCTCTTCATCGCCTTCGCCATTCTGGATATTGCCAGCGGCTTCGAAGGCATGGTCCAGGAAGTGAACGCGATGTTTGGCCTCAATATGACGGGCGACGAGGCCGTGGCATTGGGCGGTGAAATCCTCAAGCGCGAGCGCGCCTTCAACATCGGCGCGGGCCTCACGCACCTGGACGACCGCCTGCCGGAGTTTATGAAGTACGAGAAACTCCCGCCGCACAACGTCGTCAACGATCTGCCGGACGCGGTCTTCGATAGCGTCCACGGCAAGATGTAGGCCGACATTCAGGCTTTGTGTTTCACCCAAACGCCGGAAGGGAATTCCCTTCCGGCGTTTATCGTTTTTATATCGCTGTGGCCGGTCTCCGACCGCGCCACCCAGAGCGGGCATGGTCAGGAGACCGGCCCGAGCACTAAGCTCATACACAATGCCAGCACATCATCCACATGCGCCGTTGCCAGGCAGATGACGGATGAATTTTCGAAATTTTGTATAAAAATACTTGACAAATTATAAACAATGGTGTATTATATAAGCAAGTTAAAGATATAGCATATAGGATTAATAAAGGAGATTAGAAATGAACACTCAGGCATCGGACAAAGTTTTCACCGGCTTACGTCGTTTCAACATTGTGATGGGCTTCTTGCACCTGCTTCAGGGCATCCTGATGATCATCCTGAGCAACGACACCACCTACCCCATCTTCACCAACTTCCTGAAGTTCGACCGGGCGACGTTCTCACTCGTCCCAGACCCGAAACTGGCCTACAACCTGCGCTTCGGCCCGGCGGTCGCGGTCTTCCTACTGATCTCGGCGGTCGCGCATGTCTACCTCGCCACGATCGGCTACAAGAAATACGTCGCCAACCTGAAACTTGGGATGAACCCCACCCGCTTCTACGAGTACGCGCTCAGCTCATCGCTGATGATCGTGCTGATCGGGATGCTCGTGGGCATTTGGGACCTGGGCAGTATGATTCTGATGTTCGGCATCAACGCGATGATGAACCTGTTCGGGATTATGATGGAGTATCACAACCAGTACACAAAGCGCACCGACTGGACGGCCTTCATATACGGTTCGATCGCCGGGATCATCCCGTGGATCGTCATCGCCATCTACTTCATCAGCGCGATCACATCCACCGATGCCAAGCCGCCGACGTTCGTCTACTTCATCGTAGGCAGCATCTTCGTCTTCTTCAATGGGTTCGCGGTCAATATGGTGCTGCAATACAAGAAGGTCGGCAAGTGGAAGGACTATCTCTTCGGCGAGCGGGTGTATATCATCCTTAGCCTCGTCGCCAAGACGCTGCTGGCCTGGCAGATCTTCGCCGGGACGCTGGCGCCGGTGTAAAGAGAACTCTGACAGGATACACAGGATTTTCAGGATAAAAAGAGAAGGCCGCCGCACATGCGACGGCCCTCTTGTATTCGATTATCCCCCCCACAGCTAACGCTGGACCACAAACTGCCCCGTCAGGACGTTGGCAGGCTGCGCGCTGGCCGTCAAGTTAGGCTGTTGGCCCCCCACCCACACCTGAAACTCGCCCGGTTCCAGCACCCACTTCCCGTCCTCGTCGGCGAAGGACATTTGCGCGGCGGTGACGGTGAAGCCGACGGTTTGCTTTTCCCCAGGCGACAGGCGAATGCGGGTGAAGCCCTGCAACTGGAGCAAAGGCACGGGCAGCGAGGCTTCGACGTCTTTCAGGTAGAGCTGCACCACCTCGTCGCCAGGGCGTTGGCCGGTGTTCTCGACCTCCACCTGAATGGAAACGGAGTCGCCGGCTTTGACGCGCTCTGGGGCAATTTTCAGGTCGCGGTAGGTGAAGGTGGTATAGCTCAAGCCATACCCAAAAGCATAGAGCGGCTCGCCGGTGAAATAACGATAGGTGCGATTCTCCATATTGTAATCGTCGAAGGCCGGCAGATCCGCGACCCCGCGATAGAACGTGACCGGCAATCTGCCGCCTGGATTGGTCAGCCCGAAAAGCGCCTCGGCCACAGCGGTCCCGCCGGCCTGGCCGGGGTACCAGGCTTCCAGAATGGCGGGGAGGCGCTCGGCGGCCCAAGTGATCGAAACGGCGCTGCCATTCATCAGCACCAGGATGATGGGCGTTCCGGTTTCGTAGACGGCCTGCAAGAGCTGTTCCTGGACAGGCGGCAAGTCGAGCGTCTCGCGGTCGCCGCGACTGCGCACTCCCCGCGGATTGCCCTCGGTCTGACCTTCTTCGCCCTCGAGTTGCTGCGAAAGGCCCATCACCAGCACCGCTACTTGAGATTTTCTCGCCGCCTCGACGGCTTCTGCAAAGCGGCTTCGAGAAGGGTCAACGATTTCGCTACCTCGCGCATAGGTGACCTCGACCTCAGGAGAGACCAGGGCCTGAATACCCGCCAGGACAGAAACCGGTTCGGCCGGCGTGCCCGAATAGTTGCCGCTCAGCACCAGCGTCTCGTCGGCGTTGGGGCCGATGACGGCGATAGACTTGAGGGTGTCCTTGTCCAGCGGCAGGAACCCGTCCTGGTTCTTGAGCAGGACGAGCGATTGGCGCGCCACTTCCAGCGCCAGTTCCCGATGTTCCGCGGAATCGACCACGCTGTAGGGGATTTGGGCATAGGGCACTTGATCGTCGGGATCGAACATCCCCAGACGGAAGCGCGCCATGAATAACCGCTCGACCGACCGGTTCAAGTCCTCTTCAGTCAACAACCCCTTGTTGACGGCATCGACGAGCCTGCGCTGATAATGACAGGCGATGTTATAGGTACAGCCACATTCCAGGTCGCAGCCGTTCTTGACGGCCAGCGCGGCTGCTTCAGCCGGGGTGTTGACCAGGCGGTGACCGGTGTAGATGTCGTCGATCGCCCCGCAATCCGAAACGACGTAGCCTGCGAATCCCCATTCGTCGCGCAGAATCTTCTGGAGCAGCGTGGGGCTGGCGCAACTGGCCTCACCGTTCACCCGGTTGTAAGCGCCCATGATCGAGGCGGCTTGTCCCTCGACAATGCAGGCTGCGAAGGCGGGCAGATAGGTCATCCGCAGGTCGCGCTGGGAGACGCGGGCGTCGAAGTGATGGCGGTCTTCCTCGGGGCCGCTGTGGACGGCGTAATGTTTGGGCGTGGCGACGGCTTTCAGATAGCGCGGGTCTGTGCCCTGGATTCCTCGCACAAAGCTGACGCCCAAGCGGGAGGTGAGGTAAGGGTCTTCGCCATACGTCTCCTGGCCGCGTCCCCAGCGCGGATCGCGGAAAATGTTGATGTTGGGACTCCAGAAGGTCAGACCGGCATACAGGCCGCGCTGGCTCTTGCGGACGGCTTCGTGGTGTTTGGCGCGTCCTTCGTCGGCAATCACGTCCGCCATGCGATAGATCAGGTCGACGTTCCAGGTGCTGGCCAGGCCGATAGCCTGCGGGAAGACGGTGGCGATGCCGGCGCGGGCCACGCCGTGCAGCGCTTCGTTCCACCAGTTATACGCAGGGATGCCCAGGCGCTCGATCGCGGGCGACTCACTCCCCATCTGTGAGACCTTCTCCTCAATCGTCATCTGGCTGACCAGATCGCGCACCCGCTCCGCGAAGGACAGAGCCGGATCGCTGTAGGTCGCTGGTTGCGCCGGAGTTGCAGTAGGCATGGTTGATGTGGCAGTTGCGCTTGACACGGCAGGTTGTGTGGCAGTTGCGCTTGACACGGCAGGTTGTGTAGAAGTTGCGCCGGACGCCGTAGGCGGTATGGTCGTCGCGGCCGGCGCGGGAGGTTGATCGCGGTTACAGCCCACAATCATCAAACTGGCAGCAGTAAGAAACCCCTTCAAGAAGGTACGGCGGGAGAGCATCAGCGACAGGCTCTTTCTCATAGTCACCTCTGTTGATATCCGGCGAATGCGTCACCTGAGCACATCGCCGTGCTGGCTCGCAGTATAGGACAATTGACAATGGGAGCAAGTCAGAGAGGTTTTTCGACACGATCTTCAGGATAGAAAAGAGGGTCGTTGACGGGCAACGACCCTCTTGCATTTCGTTATGCCGCGGCGATGACGCGAAAGCCCGATTCCTCCAGATTGGCGATCCCGGTCAGCAAGACCGCAGCCGGTTCTAGCGTGTCGCCCTGTCCTAGTAGAACTTCTCGTAGTAGGGCAGGTGATACATATCCAGCGCCCCCAGCAGCGGCGGCGTGCCCTGATCGACGGCGTCCTTGGCCTGGGCGAGCGTGTAGGCGAAACTGCGATTCTTCACCATCTGCCACGTGAATCCCACCACATCCGCCAACGCCGCATACTGATACTTGGCGACCTGCATCCCCCAGAAGACCATGCGCGGCGTCGGCGCGTTCCGATTTTTGATGTAGACGAATCCCGCCATGCCGCTCAGGTAGAACAGCAATCGCTCAGGCAAACGCACCCCGGTCTTGTGTTCGTAGAGGTCCTCCACGCCGTTGATCATACAGGTCAGCCCGCAAACCCGGTGGGGCATGTGGATCAGTGGCGCTCTGAGCGCCGCGCTCATCGCCGCGCCACCGGCTGTCGCAGCACCGTCTTGAGCTTCTCCGGCGCGGTCTTGCGCGGGTCGCCCAGGTAGATTTCGTGATGCTTTCCGGCCTCCACGTAGCCATTTTGCGGGATGAACTCGTGGTGCAGCCGGGCGAGCGTCGGCCCTTCGGCGTCATACGAGCCGATGTGCATGATTTGCACCGACAGGCCCTCAGAATAGCGCTCCAATCGCATTTTGGACAGCGCGGGCAATCCCTTACTTTTCTGCGCCTCGGCGACAGCCTGCGTGAACATTTCCGGCGTGATCCACTCCGGCTGCATGATCATCATCGTCCAATCCCACGCGCTTTTGTCCAGGTTGACGGTGAACGTGTCCATATCAGCGGCCCACCACAGTCCTTCCAGCGGCGGGACGGTGTAATCTTTCTCCAGTCGCAGCTTGCTCATAAACTTGAGCTTGTACGCCACACCGTAGAGCGCCTCCACGGCCTCCTGGTAAGCCGGTTCCGTGTTGGGATCGCCGTGCCCGTCCACCATCAAGAACTGCATTTCCGGCGCCTCGACCACGGAGAAGTCCCGCGAGGGCGGGTTGTACAAATGCTGCAATTCCTTCTTGAAATCAATCTTGTCCATGTTGCGCCTCCACTTGTTCAATGAATTGTTCTATCCAGTCACGTTCTGCTTGAATCAGCGTGTCGCTGTACTGAAACATCGCCTCCACGAAATACGGCAGCGGCTTCTGCGCTTCCCAACGCTCGCGCATGTGCGCCAACTGCAGTATCGGGATTTGTCAAGAGGTAAAAAAATCGTAAGGGGAAAAGCGCAAAGTCGTTAAAGCATAAAGCAGGCGAGGTCTGAAAATCACATACCAGATCACCAAAAACTGGTCTGTACTGGCAAAGTCCCCACCATCAAATCTTCGGTCAACAACGCATCGTTTGCTTCACTATCTACCGATATTTCGCGCAACAGCGCCGCTGCATACTGATCGACTTCATCCTCAAACCTGGCGATCATTGCCATTTCCTCTGCCAGGTTTTGATACATCCATAGCCTGGTGAGTATTTTCCCCATCAGAATGACTTTCGCATCGCCCAAACCGATGGCAATTCCGGCGGCGCGCAGTCGGTTTACAGTATGCAGCGCCTCTTCAAAACAACGGGGAAGTGGGAAGGGCGCATTGTCGGGTTTTTCTGACTGCGACTCAGCGCCCTCGAAAAAGGTTCGTTTCCGGCACACCATTATCAAGTCAAAATGGACCGGGGTTTTAGCCTGTCGCAAAGGCACGGCGACTGCCATTTCCGCCTTGACCGGATGCGCATGGGTCATACGAAAACCGGCCTCGCGCACCGCCTTATAAACAGCTTGCCATCCCTCAAGACGCGCATGATGATAGGTAAACACTAACAATCCAGCAGGTTTTAAGACGCGTTGACACTCCCGGAATACGGCGCTCAATTTCGTTGTGAAGTGCTCCGCTTCTGTGTCTTGCACCTCTTGCGCGGCGCGCGTTGTCGGTTTTTCAAAAAGACCATTTTCACCCATAATCTGGCGCAACCAGACATAGAAAAAGTCGGCCAGTTGAGAGTAATGCACGTTATCAAAGAAAGGTGGATCGGTAATGACAAAATCCACCGTTTCGTCAGGAATATCGGTCTGCGCGGAATCGCCGCACGCTAGATAAAGAGCCTGGTGATTTGCAGCGAAGGCTTGATATGACGTAACAACTTCGCGGTCAAGGTTTTGGCTCAAACCATAGACCTTACTCCCCTGCCGGTTGCCGTTCGATCCCACCAACTCCAGTTCAAAAGGCGCGGCCTTATAATCGAGCAACCGCATCACACGGGTTTCAAATAGCATAGAGAAAGCGCCGGAAGATTTGGGCGTTCCCCACAGATTTGCCTCAATCGGCGTGAGTTCTGGCTTCAGGATGTGGTGGGCGAATAAATGACGCACCGCACCCGTCCCCTCCCCCTTGAAGGAACAGAACATGTTGTTAAATTCTAAAGTTCCAGAAAACAAATACGCGAACAACAAACGCAATTGTGGCTGCGCGATTTGGCGAATCGCCGCACTGAGCAGCGCCGCCGCGGCCAACTGTCGCGCGTTAAACATCTGATGCCAATGCGTATAGTTGTAATTCAAGATTTGATCGGTGTTGTAGCCCGGCGCAATCGTCTCTGGAGGAATATCGGCCCACAACTCAGTCAGCAACGCTTCTGCGCGTGTGTATGATGTGTAATCGCCTTCATCCACCGGCAAGTACAGTTTTTCACCCCGATGCGTCAAAACCAATTTCGCATACATCTTATGCTGCGGTGGTGAGGCTGTCTGCCTCACAGCCTCAATGACCTTGAAGTTGGCCTGGCAGGCGGGACACGTCGTTGTTGTCTGTTTGACCGCGCCTATTTGAGGGTTATAACGATGCCCACATCCATCACAAGATGTGGTAGTCGCTGTGTACAGAACCGGATTGACTGCGCCGCACTGAGAACAAAGCGCCTGCGCCTGGGGATGCGCGCGTGGGTTGGTATGGCTGGCAAAAATCCGATTCTTGAATAGCTCAACCTCCTCACCACACAACGGGCAATTCACCACTTTCACCCAAAAGTAATACAGAACGTCGGCTTCCGTTCCGTCAGACAAGCGCGTTTTGTAGAACGACAGAATACGATCAGCGACAGTCTCGCGCAGTTGGGCAAACGTTTCGCGCACTGCTGGCCGCGAACAAGGTTGCAGCGCCGCCGTAACCATCCCTGCTGCTACCGGATTGATATCCCGCCCGATGACGCGACAACCCAATTTGGCCGCCTCGCCCACGGTAACGCCGCTGCCCATAAAAGGGTCGAAGATCACCACGTCAGGAAATGTCGCCGGTTGATAGAAAAACGTTTCTACCGCTTGCGTTTTATCCAAACAACACGCCAATACAATAGCGCGGAAAACCGATCCCAAACGCCTGGCCCACCACTTATGTAAATAATATGGCGGGCGATAGATTTCTTTGCGCCAGGATTCGCCTTCCGCCAATTGACTGATGAGTTCCAGCGGAAAACCATTCTCAATGGCGTAAACAGGCACGCGCATCAAATCTGACATTACGACTCCACCACAAATGGCACCCTGAACCGTCCACGCGCCTGCGTTTCAGAAACCCGTGCGGAAGGTTGCGGGAAAGGCTCATGCAATGTGCGCATCTCCCAATCAGCAGGAACATCTGCGCTTTTGCGGTAAGCGCAAAAATCTCGCGCCGCGCCGGCGGCGGTTTGCCTGACGATGCGATAAACCAGGCACACACGGTCATCCTGCATCTCAGGGCCAACTACGGTCGCGGTTCGATCCAGTTCTGACGCCCCCAAGGGATTGGCAAAAATGAGCATCGGGCGCTGACGATTGACGCCGTCGCGGTATGAGCCTAATCCCACAGCCTTTTGCCGCTGCCCCACGATACTCAAGTAGAGGTCAAAGTCTTCGTTCAAGATGTTGCCATCGCACAATGCCAGCGCCGTGAGTATGGCTTGACGGTCGGACGTCGTTTCCTGCGCCACAAACAGATAAAAACCCCTGATTGTGAGTTCTGTTCCATCCGCCGCATACACCAGGATGTTCCCACAAGGCGGCGTGGTGTTGTAATCCATCCCAGATGCCCGCGCAATGCGCCCGCCAGTGCTGCGCTCCAGCTTCTTGACTTCGATGCCCACAATGCGCGTGACGTCATCGGCCAACAAGTTGCGCGGCTGTCCCTGGCACAATTCCGGGCGGTAGATGACCAAGCCCGGGTTGATGAGCGGCCCGGGCGACGCCTGACAAGTCGCGTCAGTCAGCCGCTCTTGCAAGAAGCGCGCGATATGCTCATCCAGGGGATCGTCTTGCGTATTACGCTTGTCGCGCAGCGCGAAAGGGATCGGCTGCATGGCCGCGTCGAAGAAGGCGTCGCGGAGGATAAGAAAGGCGTCAATGATGAGATTGGAATAGGTCATAACAAAGTCACCCCTTACATTCAATTTCTTACCGGTAACAAGCATATCATTTACGGTTGATCCTGCGATCCCGCAACTTGACCCAAATCCCGCGCAGCATCCTGGTCTGCTCGGTGCTCAATGCCAATCCTTCTTGCAGCAATACCCGATCGGTCACATCAAGCACGGCCTCAATATCGTTCACTCGCAGCCGCTGGTCGAAGTCCGCCAAATCCAGGCGCTCAACGTTAATCAACGGCAGGGGCAGCCGTTCCGCCTCGCTCGGCTCGAAGGTAAGCACGCCGCCGCCGTAGCTGCGCCCGGTGACTTCGGCAAAGGCAAAGGTGAGAGAATTGAGATAAGCCGCAGTCACAGCTTCGCCATTGACGTCTTTCCGAAAACGCACACGATGAATCGTATCGGTGCATACGGCCTGAGCGGCGTTGAGCGTCAACTTGGGGTAAGCGTGAACCTGCCGCAGCATGAAGGCATCGGGAACCCATACCGAGGGGACAACATACCACCTTTGGCGGATCCGGCATTTGTAGCCCTCATGGTACGCCTTTGTCTCTCCTAAAGCGATGTAACGTTGCAGCGTTTCCGGGAGCGATTCCAAAGGTGCGTCGTCGGGTGTAAACAGAAACGCCGGGAACTGCGCGACAACGTTGGTCTGCCAATCCGCCGCGCTAAAAATCGCGCCGGTGAGATGCGCCGATCGGCTAACCATCCGCTCCAGGTAAGGCTCAAGGCCATGACGCTTGACCTCGTCTTGAGAAAGGACGAAGAAGTCGTTGCGCCCGGTCACAATGCCCACGTCCACATCGAACACCTGACCGGCCAACGTGACGCCGGGGTGCGCGCGCATCTCGCGCAACAAATGGATTTCTACAGGATCGAGGAAGTATTGCGTCCACTTCTCGGTGGAGTGATCCATCGGTTTGAGCGCCGCCGCGTCGAGTTGCGCCGCCGTCAACGCCGTCAAGTCCTCGATGCCATCTAACTCGACCACGCGGATGCCACTGTTGGGATTATGATTGCGCTCGGCCAACAACAGCACGACTTCCTGCTGGATATCCGCAAAGACCAATTGGCGGAACGTGACCAACGTGACGCGGCTGAAATAGTCGCTAAGGAATTGCCGGACTTCGGCGGCGTAGTTGACCTGGAACAGTTCCGCCGGAATTACCATCCCCAGACGACCATCTTCCTTGAGAAGCAGGCTGCCCACGACCAGGAAAGGCAACCAGGCGTTGGTCAAGCGGTTGGGATGTAGACCGGCCTGTTCCATCATACTGAAAGCGATTTGGCGATGTTCTTCCGGGAAGTTCTGATACCGCACAAACGGCGGGTTGCCGATAACCGCATCAAAATAACGGCGTTCCTTGAGCACCAACGTCAGAACACTTTCGCCAAAAAGATGCTGCCGACAATGCGCGAAAAAATCCCCAACGTGGATTGTGTTATCGGACGCCAGCGGCAAGCCAAGCGCGACCAGCCGTTGCGTCGCTTTGGCAGCCTCGCGCGGGTCCAACTCGACGCCGTGAAGCTGTTGACGCAGAATCTCCCCAGGCGCGCCATGCGCCAACAAACGCCTGGCAGCCGCAAGCAGAACGTTGCCATCGCCGCAACTCGGTTCCAAGACCTCGTCTGTTGACGAGTGAATAGCCCAATTTGCCAGGAAGTCGGCGATTGGCTGCGGTGTGTAGTAGCCGCCGCGCAGTTTTTGGTAGGAAGGCTGTGTCATTCCCACTCCAAAATCGCGCCGACAGCGGCTAAATCCGTAGCGGTAATATGGTAGAGGTCGCTGATTTTGCTTTCAATAGCCTGGCGCAAACGATGCGCTTGTTGTTCAACCTGCTGTCGTTGCGCGGGGACGGTTGTAGTCGCTGCACGCTCGGTGGCTTGAATCAATGCTTTGACCAGGTCTACTACACTGTCATAAACTGCTTTTTCTCCTGCGTCGGCAAAATCAATCTGGCGAATGGGCAAGTCTTTAATAAACTGCTTGCCGTGAGAACGGTACCCACCCCGGAAAGCGCTGCCGATAGCGCACACCATTGCCTCGATAACCGGATGTGATAATACCGCCTGTAAGTAGTGAATCGAGAGTTCGGTATCTGGACGAGGGCGCAAACCATAATACGGGCCATTGCCGCCGCCGGTAAAGATAATATCCTGATCATCGTAAGCGTAGCGCGCTTCAAGAGAAAGCACCGGCCAGATAAGTTTCGGCGCACTGTCAAACCTGGTAAGACTTTGCGAACGCCCGTAACGATACCACGTCTCCGGCGTTCGGCCCTGAATACTGCGTTGCGACAAGGTGTGCTGGTGCGCATTGAGATAGGCCCAACACTGCGGAAAACGCACTTGCATTTCCTCAGGGGGGTAAAGACGCGCTCCATCCTCGCCAATTGTATAAGGAAAAATGACATACGTGTTAGCCTGTGGACGGCTATAAGCGGGCAGCACAACATCTTTCAAGCATAGGCGCACAATCGCCTTTTCGATAGTCCATGTCGCGCCGGCAACATCAACAAAGGTAACACCAGTCTCGGTTTCCGCAACAGGCACAACGATGTAGATTTTGTCAGCGCTGGTCTGCACGCCGACGAAAATGTCGGCGACTTGCTCAAGTGTTGCCGGATAGTCTGCACGCAAACGTTCAAAAACCTGACGGGCGGCGGGAGAGACAAATTCCCATAATGCTTCTGTCAGATAGTCTGCTTGATACTCGGCAATTTCACCCGACTCACCACGCCGCCACGCCGACAAATCGCTAACGTGCTCAACCGTAAAACGGGGCATAGCGGCCCCGGACAATGCCAAAATACACGTGTATGTCGTGCGACGCTGGCCGAAAATCTGTTGTACGCCAAAGTGGACGATTTCGGCGACGTGTTGCCCGTGAGACAGCAACTTACGGAGCGCCTGACCCGATTTGAGACTGAAGAATTTGTGCGGCACGATATAGCCAAGCCGCCCGGTTGGTTTGAGTAAAGACAGGCCGCGTTCAATGAAAAGAGCGTATTTGTCGAAGTTGTCACTCTGCGCGCAGGTGTAAGGAGAAACGTTGCTCTGATAGTATTGCATTTCACGGAGCGAGTAGCGCACCATATTCTGAATACGGATGTAAGGGGGATTGCCGATCAGCGCGTCAAAACCACCAGAAGCAAACACTGTAGGAAAGGCCATTGCCCAATCCAGTGGATTAAGCTGCGCATAATGCTCTGTATCGGTCAGCGCGTCTTGGTCATAGTCAAAATAGGCACTATCTACCAAACTGTTGCCACATTGAATGTTTCCTTGCAAGCCAGGCAACGCGCGAGTGTGCTGCGCTTGCCAATGCGCCGCTATCGCGGTGGAAGACACATCTTCCAACACTTTGAGCAGGAGACTAAAGCGTGTAATTTCGACCGCTTGCGGGTCAATATCCACGCCAAAGATATGCGTACAGAGAATACGCTGCCGCTCTGCGAGGGTAAGATACCACGTGTCCTGCGCACCCTCATAGACTTTATCCCGATGACAATCAACGCCTTCACGCAGGTAGGCTTCCAGATAAGCATTGAGCAAATATTGATACGCGGCAACGAGAAATGCTCCGGAACCACAGGCAATATCGGCCAAACGAAGAGACGCTAGTTGAGCCGGGGGTTTGCCAACACACAAAGGGGACAGTGTCTTTTCGACAATTGCATCCACAATATATTGCGGCGTGGGCACAACACCCTGCGACGCAGCGACTTCGTCTTTATCCACACTGAAAACCCGCTGATCGGCCACCGCGATATGCTTACCCAGGAAACGTTCATAAATTTCACCCAGTATCCCGGACTCGACCACCGAGAAAGCATACGGGCTGGCCGGATAATAGAGTTCCCGGAAAATATCAATCAAGACGGCGCTGCTGACAACAATACTGAGAGAAAGTTGGTCCTCGATAAAGTCGAACAAACCGGAATTGTAGCGCCTGTCGGCCTGATGAAACAACGCTTTGAGGTCATCATAAATTTGCACAGACTGAAGCGATTGGTAACGCTCTAATTCGCGGTCTTCGCAAATCCGCAAGAAGATAATGCGGTTGAGCAAACGTTGTACGAGGAAATTTACCTCACCCTCGGTCAGTGCGGGATTCTGTTGAACGATGTCTTTGGCCAACTGCAAGCGCCAGGTTTCTATCTGGCCCAGGAAATACGCGTCAAAGGGTTCTACACCAACACGTTCTTGCTCGACACCAAACTGCGCATCGAAGCCGCCAGTATAGACGGCCTCACGAGAAAGCTGTGCGTAGATTTCATCGAACCTGGCAACATACTCAGTACAATTATAAACTCTGAACCGCGCCACGCGGGCGTCATCGCCCGCCTGAGGACGCACACGGCAGTCGTAGATAACGAGCTGGTCAAAGTTGGTCAAAACGGAAATCGGCAAACGAGCATTCCAACCATACCGACGCACCTGGAACGCGGCCGCATCACTGTTTGCAATAGGCACAGAGGGTCGTTTCGCTTCTACAAAGAACTTACGGGCAGCGCCAAGTCGCAGCGCATAATCAGGTTTCTTGGTAAAAATCTCCCCGTCATCCGCGACTTCCACCATATCTTCATGAACAACCTCGCGGAGATATTGCGGGGCTTGCTTTTCATTGAATACATCCCAGCCCAGAACTGCTAAAAACGGATTGAGGAAGTCGGTACGTAGTTGCATTTCATTGTAGTCTGAGTCTGCCCGCATGTATGCGTCCCGGTTTTGACTAAACCGGTTGACCAATGCTTGAATCGCTTGAAGGCTTTGTGTTTTATTCATCTGTAACACGGTTCTGCCAGGCAAGGCTCTACTGTCGCGCGGCAGAAACAAACGATCGGAAACGAATCACCAACTCCCGCCCATCCTCCAAGCGGATGCGGTTGCCACGTGCAGTTAAGGGGCTTTCCGGCGCAGTCTCTAAAACCAGTTCGTCTCCTACAAACGTGGCCTGTACTTCTAGCGGCGGAGCGTCTTCCGCCAAATCCTCCCAGGCAGCAAAGAAGGTTTCCGCAGGCAATACGCCATTCCAGGTTGCTGCTTTCTCGATAAACTGCTCTACAACGCGTTCGAATTCATCAGCCGAAAGTGTTTCAATGGTTCTTTGCCGATTCATCGTTTCCCTCCTGGCGAGTTTGATAAGCTCGCACCTTATCTTTCCATAGCTCATAATCAGCAACGACAAGTTCGCCGCTACCATGCACGATACGCACAGGTTGCGAAGGGTTGATTTCCAATTCATGCCAGGCGACAAGCAATGTATCGCCATCAATTTCATCCCACATCAACGATTTCAAAAACACCACCAGGGTACGACTCCGCGTTCCAGAAAGCCAAAGGCGCGTAATATAGAAGTCGCAAGCCAATGTCTTGCTTACCAGAGTCAGGAAATACGTTGAAGTCTTGATATCACCAAGGAAGCGCGATATCTGCAAATCGTACACTGTGAAACGTTCCGCCTGGTGCCGGATGTTGTGGGCCACAAAATCGATGCCACTATATTCCAGATCCCGAAAGATTTCGATTTCAAAAGCATACCCTTTCGCCGTTGCCTCCCACCAGTAGAGACAATAAGCCAACAGCAGTCGAGTTTCGGGGATGTCAGGGGAATACAACTGCGCCTTGCGCAACACCGCAGAGATTTGCTGTGCTCCACTTGCCCATAGTCTAATAGCACTTTCTGCGGCATCCTCCGTTTGATAGAGTGCTTCGATAAAAGGCCCCATCAAGCGAGCGTCAATCAAATGTGTGTAAACACTGGCGAAAGTTCTCCGCCCCTGACCGGGAATCGTCACCAACGCTTCCCGTAAACGATTGAAAACGCGGACAAGCCTGGGCCAATCCAGCGCCACTCCAATGGTTTCCAAGTAATCAAGCGCAACGACCTTGTCGGTCTCGGTGAAGCCTTTAGGGAGCGTGATTTTAAGCGCCATATTCAAATTCCCCTTCACTCCAGTTAAGACATTCCTAAGTATAGCCCATACCTCAAAAACACAAAAAGCGGCCTGGTCTCTCGACCAAACCGCTTCTCGAATGGGTCGTACAGGATTCGAACCTGTGGCCCTGGGCTTAAAAGGCCCCTGCTCTGCCGGACTGAGCTAACGACCCACGCGCGCCGTAGTATAGCACGGGAGAGGCAGTTGTCAAACATCGGTTG
>DAOUAY010000642.1:0-2923 GCA_034432995.1 Anaerolineae bacterium
TACCGCGACGTAGCGGACTGCGTGGCGCATCTGAGAGCGGCGCTGAAAGCCGGCGAAGAAACGCGCAGCTACCAGCGCATGGCCTGCGCCTTCTTCGAATCGCGCGGGCATCCCTCCATCGGCAGCGATCCGGCGACGCTCGAAGGCTACGTCCACGGCCTGGGGCACGGCGTCGGGCTGGACATTCACGAAGCGCCCGCGTTCTTCGACTACGAAGGCAACACCGCGCGCTTGACGCCGGGCTACGTCTTCACCCTCGAACCGGGGCTGTATTATCCCGAACCGGGCATGGGCTGCCGCATCGAAGATACCCTGTGGCTGGACGAAGACGGCGCGGTCTGCAACCTCACCGCTTATCCTTACGATTTGGTCGTGCCGATGTCATAAACCAGAGTCAGACTACAAAAGTCTCACGAGGCGCTTGCTGGAACCATTATGCGCGCCAAATGCCAGGTCTGCGCGGCGCAATACGTGCTGAGACTTTTGTAGTCTGTGTCACTATCAAACTATTCTCGAAGGACTTTATGCGCAAACGTCAACTGATCACCACCGGAAGCTTTGTGCGGCTGGCCCTCCGCATTATGAAGTACCAGCCTCTGTGGGGAAGGCGGATCGTTGCTGCAATCTGGGCGCGCATTGTGACGTGGGGTAAGCCACCGATGTATTATGCGGCGCGGGTCAACCTGCGCCACGTCCTGGGCGAGGGTGCGTCTCCGGCGCTGCTCGACCGGACGCTGTACCGGCTTTTCTACAACGCAGGACGGCGCTATTACGAGACCTTCTACAATCTCGGGCGGGGGATCACCCGCGCGGAGGATTTTCGCCCGCCGGTGATCATCCCGCCGGAGACGACGGCGCACTTCGAGCAGGCGCTGGCGCTGGGCCGCGGCGTGTTCGTGCTGGCGTGCCACATGTCGAATTTCGATCTGTGCGGGATCGCGCTGGCGCAACATCTGCCGGTGACGTTGCAGGCGCTTTCTCTGGCCGACCCCACGCCCGATGTGGAAGCGTTCAACCAACTGCGCGAGCGCTGCGGCGCGCACATGACGCCCATCAGCCCGGAAGCGTTGCGCGAGGCGATGGACCATCTGAAGAACGGGGGCGTCGTCGTCACCGGGCCGGATTTCCCGGTGAACGGTGACGATCCGGTGACGTTCTTCGGCGCGCCGGCCAATCTGCCGAGCGGCTACGTGCGCATTCCCTTACGGACCAAAAGCCCCGTCATCGTCATAGCGCCGCGCTTCGAGGACGGCGTGTACAAAGTCATCGCCAATCCGCCGACGGAGCTGGAATATACCGGCGACCGAGAGCAGGACGTGGCGGTGAATCTGCGGCGTATTTTGGCACAAGTCGAGAACTTCATCCGCCAACGCCCCGACGAGTGGATGATGTTCGCGCCGGTGTGGGTTGAGAGTTAGGAGTTGCGGGTTGTGGGTTGTGAGGTATAAGTAGTGGAGTGTAGCGTTTATTTCGAGAGACAAGGTTGATCTGCTTCATCTGCTCAATCTGCTGACAGAAAGAAGGTTGTGGGAGAACAAACTTTCACCAGGCGAAAGGATAGGGTTGACCATGCGAATCTTGGGGATCGAAACGTCGTGCGATGAGACGGCAGCGGCTGTCATCGAAGATGGCAGCGCCATTCTGTCGAACGTCATCGCTTCACAGGTGGATTTGCACGCGCAGTACGGCGGCGTCTTCCCGGAAGTGGCCTCGCGCGCGCACGTCGAAGCCATCGCGCCGGTTGTCGAGCAGGCGCTCCGCGACGCGCACGTGGGGTGGGATGACCTGGATGCCATCGCCGTGACGTACGGGCCAGGGCTGCCCGGCTCGCTGCTTGTTGGGCTGAATTTCGCCAAGGGCGCGGCGCTCGGCAAGGGACTGCCGCTCGTCCCGGTGAACCACCTGGAAGCGCATCTGTACGCTCACTGGCTGCGCACCGATGGCGACGGCGCGCTCGACGACGCGACGACATTCCCCGTGCTGGCCCTCATCGTCTCCGGCGGGCACACGGAACTGATCTTGATGCACGATCACGGGCGCTACACCTACCTCGGCGGCACATTGGACGACGCAGCGGGGGAAGCGTTCGACAAGGTGGCGCGGTTGTTGGAACTCGGCTATCCCGGCGGCCCCGCCATCGAGCAGGCGGCGCGGCAGGGGAACGCGCGCGCGTTCGATTTTCCGCGCGCCTGGCTGACAGGAACGCACGATTTCAGCTTCAGCGGGTTGAAGACGGCGGTGCTGCGTGCAATGCAACGCTTCAACGGGCCGCGCCCGCCCCGCTTCTTCGCCGATATGGCGGCGTCGTTCCAGGTCGCCGTGGTCGAAGTGCTGGCGGAAAAGACCGCGCAAGCGGCGAAGGCCCACGGCGCGCAGGCGGTGTTGCTGTCGGGCGGGGTCTCGGCCAACGCCTCATTGCGGACGGCGACGCGCGCCCGCGTGGAAGTCTCCGTGCACACGCTGCCGCTCATCCTCTGCACCGACAACGCCGCTATGGTCGCCGCCGCCGGGACGTACCGCTATCGAGCCGGGGTGCGCGCCAGTTGGGACCTGGACATCGAGCCGGGGCTGCGGTTGGCATAACAAACTTTGTCTTAACCAAAAACCCAAATAATATCCCAAATATCCCAAATTTTATTTGGGATATTTTTGTTTATCCCATAAGGTCAACGGATTGAACGGATTTCAACGGATGAAAAAGGTCCTCGATAACAGAAAAGACGATGCGGGCGGTGGCCTCCCACGAGAAGCGCCGCAGGTTGGCCGAGCCGAGGGCGACAAGGGTGCGCCGCAGCATCACGTCATCCAGCAAACGCGCCAGTCCTGCGGCGATGGCGGACGTGTCCAGCGGATCGACCAGCAAGCCGCCGTCGCCTACCACTTCCGGTAAGCTCGAAGTGTTGCTCGCCAGCAGCGGAACGCC
>DAOUAY010000643.1:0-7558 GCA_034432995.1 Anaerolineae bacterium
TTGTGCAGAAGCATATTGCAATTTTGGTACACGGATGAACACGGAAAACACGGATTTCTTTCCCTAAAAATCCGTAGAATCCGTGAAATCCGTGTACGATTCTTCGATTCGTGATTGCAAGATCATCTCGACTACTACACTATTTGTGAGGATTTGTGAAGATTCGCGGTTAGAAATCCGCCCAAAACCCTCAACCCACAACCCCAAACCTGAAAACGATCAAAATCACCATCCCCACCACCAACACGCCGAGCGCGACGCCGTCCCGCCGGGTGAAGGCGACTTCGCGCAGGAAGGTGCGACGCGGGTATTTGGCGAAGCAGCGGCCCTCCATCGAGACGGCCAGCGCGTCCACCTTGCACATCGCGGAGACGAGCAGCGGCAGGAAGAATTGCCGGGCGAGGGTGAAGAAGCGCTTGAGTCCCCCTCGATCGTAGGCGATGCCGCGCGCCAACTGCGCCTGGTAGACGGTTTGCGCCTCTTGTTCGAAGAGCGGCGCCAGCCGCAGCGCCGTAATCAGCATGAAGCCGTAGCGATAGGGCAATCCCGTTCGCATCAGCGCGTAGCCCAGGTCGTTCGGTTCGGTGGTCAACACGAACAGGTAGCTGAGCAGAATCACGCTCAACAGCCGCCCGGCTGTGTAGACCCCCCTGGTTATGCCCCCTGCGGTGACGTGCAGCGGGCCGAGTTGCAACAGAGGCGCGTCCGTGTTGGTCAGCATTGCCTGGGTCAGGAAGAGCAGCAGCGCAGTGAAAGCGAACATGCGCAGGCCGCGCACCCGGTGGATCTTCAGATTGTTGAGCGGAAAGGCGATGCCCGCGAGCGCAAGCACGATCAGCACGCCGGCCGGTTGTGGGATGATGAAGAGCGCCGCCGTGCCGCCGGCCAGCCAGGCCAGCTTCACCAGGGGGTGCAGGCGGTGCAGAAATGAGCTGCCCGCTTGAAAGGTGACGCGTTGCATCCGGCCTGACGCTTTGCGTGAAACGCGATCCGTGAGGCGCGCGGCGTGATACGTGATGTGGGATGTGTCAGCCATAGTTTCCATCACCTGAGCAAGGCAGATAGGCGGTGCGGCCCAGGCTTGCCAACTGCGCAAAGCCCTGGTCGAGCGGGGCATCCACTGCCAACCGCCCGGCCTCGAAGAAGAGCAGCCGGGTCGCGTAGCGTTGCGCGATCTCCGGCGCGTGGTTGATCAGCACGACCGAGCAACCCGCAGTAACGCGCGCTTGCAGCCAGGCGAGCAGCCGCCCGGCATTATCGGGGTCCTGCCCGATGAGGATTTCGTCCAGCAGAAACAGGTCGGGCGAATAGGTCAGCATCGCCGCCAGATTGAGCCGCCGTTTTTCCCCGTAGCTCAACCGGTAGGGATGATCGGCGTGACGTGATCCCAGGCCGGCTTCGTCTAACAGCGCCGTCGCCAGCCTCTCGGTTTCCCCATTCCACGCGCCGAAGTTGCGCGGGGCCAGTGTCGCTTCCTGCCAGACTGTCTCGGCAAACAGTTGGTGATCCGGGTTCTGGAAGACGTAGGCCGCGCGCTGCGCCACCTTCGACACCGGCGCCTTGCGCGTATCCTGCCCCGCCACCTCGACGCGGCCTTCCGCCGGTTTGAGCAGACCGAGCAGGCATTGCAGGAACGTCGTCTTGCCGGAGCCGTTGTCCCCCATCACCGCCACGAACTCCCCCGGCCCGATCTCCACCGAAACGTCGTGCAGCACGTGATGTCCGTTGTAGCCGGCGTGCAGGCGCTCTGTTTTGACTAATGGGGATTGAATTGCGAATTGCGAATTACGAATTACGAATTGCGAATTACGAATTGCGAATTGCGGCTGAGAGCTGAGGGCTGACGGCTGATAGCTGATAGCTGATAGCTGCCCGCCTTCCATCCGCACCCACCGTGGATCGAACCGGCGCAGGTAGCCGATTTTGTGCTCGATGACGATGACGGTGATCGCTTCCGTCTCGCGGATGCGGGCGATCACGTCGAAGATCTGCGCGGTAGCCGTGGGATCGAGATTGGAGGTTGGCTCGTCGAAGATCAACACTTGCGGGCGCGCCGCCAGCATCGTCGCCACGGCGATGCGTTGCTTCTCGCCGCCGGAGAGTGTGGCAAGTTCGCGGCCTTTGAGGTGTTGCGCGTCCACCACGTTCAGCGCCCATTCCATCCGTTCCAGGATTTCCGCGCGCGGCAGGCAGCGGTTCTCCAATCCGAAGGCGATCTCGTCCTGCACGGTGAGCGTGCAGAATTGCGCCTCCGGGTTCTGCTGCACCAGGCCGACAATCTCGGCGACATCGTAAATGGGTGTGTGGCGCACGTCCATTCCCGCGACGACGACTTCTCCCTCAACCTCGCCGTCATATTGGTTGAACAGAAATCCTCCCAGCGCCAACGCCAGCGTGGACTTCCCGCAGCCCGACGGCCCTGTCAGCACGACGAACTCGCCCGGCGCAATGTCCAGGTTCACGTCGCGCAGCGCATACCGCTCACTGCCGCTAAAGCGATAAGAAAACTCCTTGATCTCGATCATTTTTTTTGTCAGCAGATTGAGCAGATGAAGCAGATTTCATCCCCCCGTCTCCCGTCTCCCGTCTACTGTCTACCGTCTACCTCAATCCTCGTCACCCGCGGCGCGATCACCGTCCCGTTCATCTGCGCGACGGCAAACGTAATGCGGTCCGCGCCGATGACGGTGAAGATGCGCACGTCAGCGCTGCCCATCACATCGCTCAATGCCAGTGTGACAGGGTCGCTGTCCGTGTGCAGCATGATCGTCGTTGCGTCCGCCGCCGGTTCGAGAGCTTGCAACACCTTCGCCAGCGACGCGCCCTGTAACTTGCGCGGGCCGTCGCCAAGGTCGAGCATGATGCTATCCATCTGAAATTGCCAGGCGTCGGGATTGAAGGGCGCGGGTTTGCCGAGCGCGCCAGTGATGTCCAGCGTCGCTGCTGCGATGACGGTGAGGCGGTTTACACCGCGCACTTGCGCCTTGGGGTTCGCCGCGCCGACGATATCATAAACAGTTGCGTCGCCCTTACCCTGGGAGGCAAGCAGCAAGTTGTCGTTCTCCTGCACCTCTTTGAGGCTGATGAAGAAAGCGTAACCGTCCTTTGCCTGAACCAGGAGCAACCCCGCATCGGCTTGCGGCTGCGCCCGCGCGATCAACTCGCGCACCGGGACGCCGGTATAGCGCACGCTCCCGCCGGCGGTGATCGTGGGCAGGGCGCCATGTTCCTGGGGATAGGCATAAGGCGCATCCACCGCGCCGGCAATGGGAATCTCGGTCGCGCCACGCAGCGCGCCGCGCAGGTAGACGCCGAGCAGCGTTGCCAACAGCGCCGCGCCGAGCAGAAAGAACGGATAGGTACGCGGCTGCGCCGGTTGCGCCGGGTGATCTTTGACGACCCCGGTGCGGCGCAAGGTGCGCGTCAAAGTGTGCCCCAGGAATCCTGCGAAGACCACGCCCGACAGCCCTGCCACGACAGTCAGCAACAGAATCGCGCCGTAGGAGAGCAAATCAGCGGGTAGCACGGCGAACAGTTGGAGGATGATGACGTTCGACAGCGCGGCCAACCCTCCGGCGAGTAGATAGCCCGGCAGGCGGTCTTTGTCGCGGAACGGCAGGAACCCCACATCCACCAGAATGCCCGCGACGACGTTCACCAGCACGACGAGCACCCCGTGGGGATTGCCGGTGAGCAATTCCACGAAGCCCTTGAGAATGCCGGTGACGGTTCCCGCGCCCGGTTTGCCGGTCAGCCCCACCGCCAGCGTCAGCCACAGCACGTGCAGCCCGGCGGCCCATTGCATCGAACCGGGAATCCCGATGAGTGAATTGATGACCCGTCCGGCGGCGCTGATGTAGGTTCCTGCCACGCCGCCCAACGCAGCCAGCGCCGCCATCATCAACAAATCGCGGGTGGAGAAATAGTAACGATTTTTTTGCATAAGTGTGCTCCTTGTGAGAAAAGTAATTGGTAACTGGTAACTGGTAACTGGTGATCGGGAATCCTGGTTACGGATTGCCGGTTACGAACCACCATTAACGAGAAACGGCGTCCCTGGAAAGGGACGCCGTTCGATTGCGTGGTTGCACGCGTTGGAATCTGCGGCGCATCTCCTTTCCAAGCATGGGAGGCATAGCCGTTTCCCGCTATACCCTACCGGTCGAAAACCATAAGCGTCGCTGTTAGGTCATCCGACTCGGAGATGTCGTTTGGTTATTTTGCTCTGATGTTAGCATGGTTTTTGAATCGCGCAACTCGCCATTTGCCATTCGCCATTCGCCATTTGCCATTCGCCATTTACCATTTGCCATTTGCCATTTTTGAAAGAGAATCACCACACGTTTCTGACAAAATTGACAGGAGGCTGCTATGTCGAAGATTACGATTGTGCCTGCGCCTTCGCGCGTTGTGACGGGCGAGGGGACGTTTGTTTTGACGCCGGAGACGGCGCTCGTGGCGGCTGGTCCTGCTGCCGAGGTCGCCGCGTTGTTCGCGGAACAGATTGCGCCCGCGTTGGGGTTTGCGCTGCCGGTCGTCGCGGCGGCGGATGAGCGATCAGCGGTCATATTGACGCTGGATGAAGGATTGACGCATCTGGGCGACGAAGGGTATAGCCTGACAGTGACGCCGTCCCAGGTGACAGCGCGCGCGGCGCAACCGGCTGGCCTGTTCTATGCCGCGCAATCGCTGCGCCAACTGCTGCCGCCGGAGATCTTCAGCGCCACGCCGGTCGAGGGCATCGCCTGGACGTTGCCGTGCGTGGAGATCGAGGACGTCCCGCGCTTTGGCTGGCGGGGCGCGATGTTGGATGTGTGCCGCCATTTCATGCCCAAGGAATTCGTCCTGCGTTACATCGATTTGCTGGCGTTGCACAAGCTCAACATCTTCCACTGGCACCTCACCGAGGATCAGGGTTGGCGCATCGAAATCAAGAAGTATCCCCGGCTGACCGACGTCGGCGCGTGGCGCAAGGAGACGCTGGTGGGCCGCTTGCAGCACGACGCCGAGATGACGTTCGACGGCGTCCCGCACGGCGGCTGCTACACCCAGGACGAGATCCGCGAGGTGGTCGCCTACGCCCAGGCGCGCCACGTCACCGTCGTGCCGGAGATCGAAATGCCCGGTCATGCCCAGGCGGCGATTGCGGCTTACCCGGAACTCGGCAATCTCACTGAGCCGTTGGAGGTGCGCACCTACTGGGGCATCAGCGACAACGTCTTCAACGTCGAGGAGAGCACAATCGCCTTCCTCCAGAACGTGCTGGATGAAGTGCTGGACCTGTTCCCCAGCGAATTCATCCACGTCGGCGGCGACGAAGCGCCCAAGAAGCAGTGGCGCGAGAGTCCGGCAGCCCAGGCGCGGATGCAAGAACTTGGTTTACACGACGAGGAGGAACTACAGAGCTACTTCGTTCGCCGGATGGACGCTTATCTCACGGCGAAGGGGCGGCGCTTGCTGGGCTGGGACGAAATTCTCGAAGGCGGCCTGGCCGAAAACGCCACGGTAATGTCGTGGCGCGGCATCCAGGGTGGGGTGGCAGCGGTCAGCGCCGGGCATGATGTGGTCATGGCGCCCAATTCGCACACCTACTTCGACTATTACCAATCGGCGGACCGCGATACCGAGCCGTTGGCGATTGGCGGTTTCTTGCCGCTTGAAGGGGTGTATGCCTTCGAGCCTGTGTGCGAGGGGATTGACACTGAACACGCGCATCACGTCCTGGGCGGGCAGGGGCAGATATGGACGGAGTACATCGCCACGCCGGAACACGTCGAATACATGGCCTTCCCGCGCCTGTGCGCCCTCGCCGAAGCCGTCTGGACGCCCGCCGAGGGCCGGGACTACGCCGACTTCCTCGCGCGCCTTGCCGTCCACCTGCAACGTCTCGACGGCCTGCACGTCCACTATCACCCGCTTTGATGGATGAAATCATTTAACCACGGAGACACAGAGAGCACCGAGAATTCTCAAATCATTCTCTGTGTCCTCAGTGTCTCTGTGGTTATATTTTGGAGGCTGGAATGAATGTTGCCGGGCGTTCATCGGGTTGGCGGGTGCAATCGATGCCGCGTTATCTGGGCTGGTTCCTCGCGCACCACGGCCTGAACGCGGTTTTCTTTATGCTGACGTTTGGCTCGTCGGTGTTCGTGCTGTTCCTGTCGGATTTAGGTCTGGACAAGGCGCGTATCGGCTTCTTGCTCTCGCTCTTCCCGTTCTGCGGCCTCGTCGCGCCGTTCATCTCCGGGGCGGTGACGCGCTTTGGCCTCAAACGCGCGTATGTGACCTTCTACGGCGTGCGGAAGTTCGTCATGCTGCTGATGCTGGCCGCTCCCTGGGTGTTGGGGCGGTGGGGGGCGACGGCCTTGTTCGGATATACCGTCGTCGTTCTCTTCATCTTTGCCATGCTGCGGGCGACGGCGGAGACGGCGTACTACCCGTGGAGCCGCGAGTTCATCCCCGACGCGGTGCGCGGGCGGGTGGGGGGCATGAACAACGTGGTCATCAGCCTGGCGTCGGCGCTGGTGATGCTGTTGGCGAGCGCCGTCTTGAGCCGCGGGATTGGTTACGGGCGGTACCAGCTCTTGATCGGCGTGGCGTGCGCGGCGGGCATCATCTCGGTGCTGTGCAGCACGGCAATCCCCGCCGAACATCCCACGCCTGCGCCTTCCACACGCGAGACGTGGCAGGCGATGCGCGCGGCGTTGCGCGACCGGCGCTTCGTCGGCTTCTTACTCGGCGTGATGACGTCGCTGCTGGCGATGGCGGCGTATTCGTTCCTGCCGCTGTTCGCCCGCGAGCGGCTGCTCATCCCCGAAGGGCAAGTGGTGCTGTTCGACGTGGCGGGCACCGTAGGCGCGCTGGTCACGAGCCTGTACTGGGGCTGGGCCGCCGACCGTTACGGCGGTAAACCGCTCACGTTGACGACGTTGGGCGCGCTTGGCGCGCTGCCGGTGATTTGGCTCGTCTTGCCGCCGGGACGCGCTGTCACGCTGGGGCTGGGCCTGGTGTTGGCGTTCGCGTCCGGCGCGATCGGTGTTGGATTGGGCATCGGCAGCTTCCGCTGGTTCCTCAACGACGTCGTGCCAATGGAAGCGCGGACAGCGTATACATCGATCTGGTACGCGGGTTCGGGGTTGGCGGGTGGAATTGCGCCATTCCTCGCCGGATGGCTGCTGCGCGCCCTCGCCGGGCTGGATGTGACTGTGGGCGGCCTGCGGATTCACGCCTTCACCGTTCTCTTCGCGTGGGCGCTGGCGATGACAGTTGTTTCCACGCTCATCTACGCCCGTGTCCCCGCCGAAGCCGATCATCGCACGCGCGATTACCTGCGCGCGATCTTCACGCACGACATCCCACGCATGTTCAGGCGGGCGTTGCGGAAGTCGTCAACGGATTGAACGGATTCTAACGGATTTTTTCTCCCCCGTCTACCGTCTACCGTCTACTGTACACAATTGACACACATCCTCAGTAGGGATGATGTGTTCAATAGTAATCGAGGTCTCACTAACAACAATACGGTTCATTAACAAACGAATAACTTCCTGTTGCGTAG
>DAOUAY010000644.1:0-3460 GCA_034432995.1 Anaerolineae bacterium
AATCAACAGCCACCCACCTTGTTGTAAAAAATCGAGCATGATGTCACCTCATCCATTTTTTACATCAGCAGATTTAGCAGATTGAGCAGATTATCTTTTTGGCAATATCAGAAATCTGCTTCATCGGCTCAATCTGCTGATCAAATTAGAGCGTTTCCACCGGTTTGCGGTTGAATTGCCAGGCGCGGAAGATGGGGATGATCGCGCCCAGGCCGACGCACAACGCCAGCACGCCGCCAATCCCGCCGACGGCGAGCAGCGGCGGCATGGCCAATCCTGCCACACCCGCAGCCAGACTCAAGAGGAAAATCACGGCGGCGATGGCTACAATGATCAACGCCGTATGTTGCGCTCGCTGCATCGACGCCCGGCGCACGCCGTAGACGCGACCTGATTGCCCGTTGATTAACACCGGGCGGGGTTCGGCGTCATCGTCGAGGTAGTACGTGGCGTAGAGTGGCAAGAGCAGCAGCGTCCAGTGTTGGTCCGTGTATGCCGGCGACCAGCGGAACTGCCGGATGTGATCCGCGCTGGCGGCCTGGCGGCACTCTTCGCCCGCCGCCGCCTGGAACGCCGGAACTGCATCGGCCCAGGCGGCCTCTGGCGCGCGATCCGGCAGGCGCACGAGCGCGCGTTCGAGGATGTCGGCGGCGTAAGGCTGCGTGTTGTCGAGCGCGTAGACGCCCAAGGCTTGTTCCATGGCGGCGTGTTGCTCCAACGCGGGCGCGACGATGTTGTCGTAGCGGCGTTCGAGCTGTCCCACGCGCGGTTCCCAGCGGATGCGCGTTTCCTGCACCTGTTGCGTGGCCCAGCCGCTGCCGTCGCTGTAGCGCTCCTGGTGGCTGACCACGTTGTAGTTAAAGCCGGCTTCGGCTTCCCACGTCGCCGCTACCTCGCCATCCACCAGCCACATCGGCAGGTAGAGCGGCTGCACGCGACCGCGCAGCGCCTCCGGGTTCAGGTCGCGCGGCGCGAAGGGGATGCCGTCGGCGAATTTGTCGATGCTCTCGTCGGCGACGGTCTTCGTCACCGTGAAGGGCGTCACCAATTCCGGCGGACACAAGTAGGGCAACTGTTCCACGCCCTCGGTGACAGGGTCCAGCTCTGCCGCGAAGCAGTGCGGGCAGCGCAGCGTCGTCTTGTTTGCCGGGACGAGATAGCGCCAGTCGCAGTGCGGGCAGACGGCGATCACAGCTTCGGTTCTCCATTCGGTCAGTTCAGACATCGCTCATCCTCCGTGCTTTGCCCACAATGCTAAAGGCAATAATCCCGCCGATGATGAGCAGGATGATGCCCGGCACGAGCAACACTGCTGCCGCGCCTAACGCCGGCGGCAGCAGCAGGCCGAGCACGATCGCCAGCAGGCCCAGGAGGCTCAGCAGCGCACCCGGCGCGACGATCGCTCCTACTACTAGCCAGACCTTGTTCCAGTCCACCGGGCGCTGCCCGGCGATGGCCCCTGTTTGCCCGTTGATCATCACCTGATACGGTTGGCCCTCGTACTGGAAAACGGTCATGTAGATCGGCGCAAGCACGTAGCGCCAGCTTTCGTCGCTGAAGTCCAGCGCCATGCTGAAGTTGCGAATCTGCGAGGTGCTGGCCTGCCCTCGACACGCATCGCGCGTCGCGGCGCGCATTGCCTCGCGGCCTTCTTCCCACGCTTTTTCCAGTTGGACGTCGTAGGCTTGCGCCAGAAATCCGGCGAGGTATTGCGGTTCGTAGGGTACCAGCGCGTGCGTGTCGTAGTTTTGCAGTTGGCTCAGGAGCACGCGGCTCAAGCGCGCGGTCCCGGCGACGAGCAAATCGTCGAAGAACTTACGTACGCGCCCGGATTCCCAGCGCCAGACCGTGACCGTGTAACTTTCCCAGGATTTGGTCGAGGAGTTATACCGGCGGCGCGTCTCCTGATGCCCGACCTCGGCCTTCCAGTCGGCTTGCGTCACGGTGTCGAAGGTCCAGTAGGGCAGGTAGATGCCGGTGAATCCGGCAACGGTGGATTGCTTGAGGGATTTCGGCGTCATCCAACTACTGCCCAGCCACTTCTCGGCGATGGGGCGGCAAGCGTCAGCCTCGATCGTGAAGGGGATCAGGAAGCGCGGGCGCAGCGCGTCCTGCGGGGCGTCCTGTTGTAGCACACGGTTCGAGCCGCAGAAGGGGCAGGTGTGCGTCAACCGGCCCGGCGGGAGGGTGGCGCGCGCGTTGCAGTTCTGGCATTGCAATTCCTGGCGCGTCTCGCCCCAGCCGTGCGCCTGGCTGGCGACGGCCATTGTCTCCACGGTGAATTCGAATTCCTGCGCGCCCTTGCCCACAATCGTCCGGGTGGGCGGCTCGTAATAGCCACAGTACGTGCAGCGCAGGCCACCGTCGGCGACGCTGTACGCCGTCATCGCCTGGCACTGCGGGCACTTGAATTCCACAATTTCGGGCTGCGCTTCGGCTTCCTCCGGCGCGGGCGCGTATACCGCGATGCCGGGAATCGCCGATGCGGCGGGGATAAAGCCGGGCGGCGGAAAGGATGTTGTCATTTCACCTCCTTCAAGAACAGTCGCATAGTCGTTAGTCGGATAGTCATTTTCGTGTTACGATCTTTGTCCGCGAAACAAAAAGGAGGAGAGACACTATCTCTCCTCCCAAAGTATACCCCTACACTGAATTTTTACATAGCGGGGGTCAGGACTTGATACTCCATTTGGGTTGGTGACAATACGCGACGAGATGCGTCAAGAATCTCAAGAGATACGATATTTCCAGATGCGTCATAGTCCAGGATTGTGTCTGGCTTGTCTTCGTCACTTTCCACGACCAATGAATCTCGAAGAATGATACTTAGTGTGTCGGTTTCACTATCATAGATTACTTTCATGGCTCAAACCTCCAGTATTTCTCGACTTTGCTCGTGCGATAGACCGTCACTACTTCGTCATCGATTTCAATAAGCTTATTATACACGACGACGTATCTTTCTGTAACTTGTAGTCTGGCTCCTGCTTAAAATTTGATCTACTGAGTCTTATCATTCTCGCTTCGAGGGGAACGCCAGTTCCCCGTTTTAAGCTGAAATGGGTCACAAAACGCGGATCTGACGATCCGCTTGAAGCGAAATAAGGGAACTGTGACGAGAATGATAAAGCCCTTATCACCGATTGCGATTTTGGACAGTTTCTTGCTCCTGTGAAGGTTGTGTGTACATGCTTGGAGCGGATCGTCAGATCCGCGGTTCCTGCGCGCTACGCCGGGATCTGACGATCCCCGGCAAGCATTAACTCGGGGAACAATTTATGCCGTTTAGGCGATGGATTTACGTATTGCAGATTTCTCTCTACCCATACAGCACGCACCTCACTTTGTGCCCCGTCACAATCGTCACCCACGGCGGCGCCTGTTGATCGCAGACGCCGGGTCGCATCTGCTCGCAACGCGGGTGGAACGGGCAGCCGGGCGGCGTCTCGAATGGCTCCGG
>DAOUAY010000645.1:0-2944 GCA_034432995.1 Anaerolineae bacterium
TTCTTCCTCGTCTACGAATACCTGGGGCGCGCGCGGCTGCGACGTTCGACGGATGGCCTGAGTTGGAGCCTGCCGGAGCGGGTCGCCGACACAGGCGTGTGGAAACTATGGCTGCGCACCTGTCGCAAAGAGGAGCGCATCCACACGCATCCCTTTGTGCCATACGAGTACGAATGTCTGGCCGGCGGCCCGCCCGGCATTCTCGTCGAAGGGGGGCGGCTCTACATCTTCGTGGGATTGGGGCAAAATCCGGGCGCCATGGGGTGCTACACGGGCAGCGTGACGACGACGGGCGAACACCTGACCCGCTGCCAACACAATCCACTGTTCGTGGGCGCCGGCGAATACGGCCCGCTGGAAGAAAAAGGACCGCAGACGAATCCGTACTTCGATTTCCGCACGATCAGCTCCGCCGATGTGCAACGCATCGGATCGCGCGTCTACATGCTCTACGAGGGCGTGCGCGGCCCCGGCCCCGGCGATGGCGGGGATACGCAGTTTGGCCTGGGATTGGCGCGCAGCCTCACGTCCGCTATCGACGGCCCGTGGGAGAAATACCCCGGCAACCCCATCCTCGTCGATCAACCTGGCAACATCGGCCTGGGGCACGCGGACCTGGTCGTTATCGAGGGGCAGACAGTTTTGTACACGTCGCTCAACGGCTACACCCGCAGCCGGTTGGTGTTGGTGTGGAAGTAGTGTCAACGGATGGAACGGACGAAACGGATTTATAGCTCCAAGGGGATCGCCAGATCCCCGGCTTCTGCGCATAGCCGGGGATCTGACGATCCCCTCCAAGCATAGTTCGCATATTGCGCTGAGCTAACCTACAGCCTCCGAAGTAGATTCCCACTCGAAAAAGCCATGTGTGGCGATGGTGCGGTCGGCGATCTGCTCCGCCGCTGCCAGCGCCGCCTCAAGCGTCGGTGCAGCGTAGAAACGGCAGGCTAAGTCGGCCAATGGCGCGTCCCATGTCGCCAAGACATCCAGTAGATCTTTGTCACGCGGCACAAAGCGATGCGCAGCCAGGAAATAGTAGCCAAGCATTTCATGCACGGCTAACCCCAGAATCATGCGCACCGTGGACGGTGCGTTCGCTGTCTCAGGATGTGTAACGACGACATCCGTTGCGTCTTCGTAGCGCGCTGCAACCATATAGCGCGCGGAGGTTAAGGCTACGACGCCGGGGTCGGGCGGCGTCTGCAGGATTTGCCGGGCGCGATCCTGTAGACTGGCGATCACGCCGTCACAGTCCAAGATGGTGAAGCCGGTGACCAGCATGTGAGCCGTGATAGGATGCCCGTCTCGCGCTTCGTCAGCAAAGTAATCCGGCACTTTTTTCTCAGGATTGATGAAGATTTCCGCCGGGACGCCGTCGAAGAATTTCTGCACGCGCTGCCGCTGCGGCTCGCGGCGAATCACGTAAATGTCGAGGTCGCTCGAAGGGCCAGGATTGCCGCGCACAATCGTGCCGCTGACGACGATACCCTGCGTATCCGGGCAGCGTGCGAGAATGAAAGCCACCGCCTGGCGCAGCGCCTCCGCATAGGGCGCGGGCAAGTCAGGCCAGCGACATTGTCCGAGCAGTCCTTCGTTTGGAGAAGCCATGCTACGCCGCCTGGGACTGACCGCGACCCGGCGCTAACCCCAACTTCACGAAAACCCACGGCGCGCCGGCGCCGCCCCAGAACCCCATCAGCGCATAACGGATGAAGCGGAACAGCAGCGCAGGTTCCAGCCCGGAAAACGCCGCGCGCAACCCGGCCCACAACCCCACCATCACCGCTGCACCCAGGGCATAGCGCACCACCCGCTTCCACAGCACGCCGTCCACCTCGAAGCCGATCCAGCGCGCCTGGATCGCAAAGCCGATGCCCATCCCCAGCAGCGTCGCGCCGCCGGTCACGCCGTCCTCGGTGAGGAAAATGAGCATCAAGGGGATGGAGAGCGCCGCCACGAGCGCCAATTGCGCGCCCAACGACTGCCGCGCCAGCCATCCTTCGCCGCGCTCGCCCCAGCGCAAATAGACGAAGAGCAGCAGCGCGCCGATGATGTAGCCGCCGAGCAAATCGTGCGGGAAATGAACGCCCAAATACAGCCGCGACAACGGCACACACACGACCAACACCCCCGCCAAAATCCACATCCAGGTACGGCGCACCTTGGCCGCCAGATACCCCCACACCGCGAGCGTGTTCTGCGTGTGCCCGCTGGGTAATCCACCGGAACCGCCCATATCGGAGTAAGCCCAGACTCGCGGATCATAAAGCACCGGGCGCGGCTGATCGAACAATTCTTTCGCCGCGGCGTTTACATAGGCCGAGACGAGGAACAGCAGCGTCACCCGCGCGCCGAGGCGCCGATCAAGGCACCAATAGACAAGCGGCAAGAACAACAGAAAGAAAAGCTCATCGCCGACAAACGTGAATGCCCTGAAGGGCAGATCCAGCGCCGGGTGAAATCGTTGCAGCCAGAGAATAAGCTCGATACCCCAATCCATTAACGGTTGCATGGCAAAACCCTCCTTGAAATCATCATGGTCACTCCTATTCCAACATCCGCTCCGGCGGCTTGCTGAAGAGGCTGTCCGGCGCTTGAGGGGGAACGAGCAGCAACAGTTTCCCCGCTTCGATGCTGATGGCAGCCGGTGTGTCCCCGTAGGGATCGCCATCCAGATGCACGGCGACCGAAGGCGCGGTGTGGACAGTCATCGTGCGCGCCAGCGCGTGCATCACTTTGGGATCGTGCTGGTGACGTCCGCTGAAAAGATGCAGCAAATGTCGCATGATGTAGGGAAATCCCAATCCCTTGAAGACGTAAATGTCCAGCAGCCCATCGTCCATCCGCGCGCGCGGCGCAATGTTGAAGAAAGCCGCATAGAGCTGGATGTTGCTGGCGAGAGCCATCAACGCGCGGGTACGGAAAGTACGCCCCTCGATCACGA
>DAOUAY010000646.1:0-5566 GCA_034432995.1 Anaerolineae bacterium
TGAAATGTCGTTGAGCGCGATATGCGTTACAACACTTTCGTGCTCAAGGATAAATGGAATGATGCTTGTAGGTGTGTGTGTACTCAGGATCGTATTGGGATGAACAGTGATTTGGATCGTATTACCGTTGACAGTATGCGCCGTCGCGGCTGTGGGGATATTGTCGAACATCCAGCGTGAGGCTTCGACGCGGGTGAGTGAGCGGGTGTAGATTTGCAGGAACGCCAGCCCCCATAGCAGCGTCCCGGCCAGAACAACGCCCGGCAAGACCAACAACACACCGCGCGCAATCTTGCGCCAGAATGGCATGGGCCGCGTCCAATGCCCGCCCCATTGCGCCCCGCGCATCAGCACCCACGCGCCGAAGATTGTAAAAACGGGGTATACGGGCAGCAAATACCGCATCGATTTGACCCACAGCGTCGCTTGGTAGAGGAAGAATATCGTTCCCCACACCCATAACAGCAGATGTTGCCATTCCCGTTTGCGTAACAGCGACCATGCCATCGCGCCCCACCCTATCCAGGCAGCAATGCCGAGCGGCAATCCCATGCCCCAGAACACCATGTTGAGTAACGGGAAAACGATAGGTGTACGCGCCGTCCACTGGTGGCCGAAGGGGGCATCGCGCAGACCACTCGCCATGTCCTGCGCGTCCTTCATGGTATTCATCCATGAGGGATTGATGCGCACGCCAAAAAATCCCGGCCCGGCAAATGCATAAGGTTGCGCACTGCGGAACGCGAGTGCGGCCAGCATTCCAGAAAGGATCACGGCGACAATCGGCGCAAGGCGGAAAGCAAACCGGAAGCGCACTGCTCCTTCAGCGGAGGCGTCGTCGGATGATTCACAGTGCAGCAATGCTGCCAGCCCGACGATACCCGCCAGCGGCCACACGCTGATCTTCGACGCTACGGCCAATCCGGTTGCAAAGCCTGCCGGCAGGAGCAGCCAGGGCTGCCGGTAGCGCACGGCATACACAGCGAAACACAATGTCCAGGTCACAAAGACCGTAGCGAAACTATCCACGACGAAGAAGTGCGCGTGCTGGATCGGCAAAACCGTAAAAGCATACAACGCGGCGACGAGCAACGCTATCTTGTTGCCGTACAGCGCACGCGCCAACAGCGCCAGGGCCGCGAGGGTCGCCAGATCCGCCAGCGCCGACAAGGCGCGTCCCACAAAATGGATGCCGCTATAACCTGTATATTGTCCTTCATAACACGGGCCAGAGGCATCGAGTAACACCAAGCGCAACACCGTGCCAACCGGATCAGGAGATGTGGTACACGATTGATCCATCCAGCCTGCCACAGCGCGCGTCATAAAGAGCGGCAACGTGCCGTAGACGTAACCGGCATATCCTCTGTTCGTGGGATTCAGGGACGATTCAGCGGTGTTCCAGTACTGGGATAAAGCATCGGGGAACTCCAAGGCGCTGACGACCATCGTCAGATAACGTTCATCGGGGTGCAGGTGGGTGCCCTCGTCCCAGTCGATGTTGTAGGCGCGTACCCACCCCGCGACGAGCAGGATCGCTATCAGCGCGATAACGAAAGCGCCCCGCAGTGTTGGCCGGCTAACTTTGGCAGGTGGTTGGACACTCATAGTACCTTACTCAAAAAAACCGCAATTTCGCATAGTCATTCTTTTTTACAAGAAAACAATCAGTCCGCATTTTCGCCTGACGCTTTATGACTACGCGAAATACGAGGGCGGACTGGATCGAAATAGTATGCCCGAATACCGTCTACTGAGCAGCAACGACGCGGGCCGGCATATGCGCCGCAAGCCTCTCGCGTGCATCGGTTAGCGCATCCTTCGGTGCGACGTCGCCAGAAGCCATGCCATCACCGTACTTCGCGCCCTCCATAATTTCGTCGAGAATTTGCGCCCCCGTCCGCCCAGTACCCGGACTGATCGCAATCCGCAAGTCGCGTCGTAAAGCGCGCGTCAGATCGTCCCCGGTCACGCCGGATACCAACGTCATCGCCCGTACGGCATTGGCGAGCGCGTAACGCGGCTCGATCCGCTCCAGGTCCTCGAAAAAGAACGCGCAACTGACGAACATGCGCTGCCGGTAAACCTGCGCCTCCAGCAGATCCAGTAAGCGTCGCTGCGCCGTCGATGTCAAATGGCCCAGGTGATATTCTGCCAAAAAACGCGGCCCGCTGATCTGCCGCAGCAATACGCGAATGTAATCATCCCGCAGGCCCCACGGCGCGAGGTTGCGGCGGCGCATCATCTCGGCGTAGATTTCGTCAATATCGCGCGATAGGTTATCCAAAGCACGCCGCAACGCCCCTTTCCACTGCCCACAACCCGGGGTGCAATGACAACCGGTGGCCCAGCGCCCCAGATCGTGCGCGCAACTCCACGCTGTATTCTCCACAATTTCGATATCAGCCTGCGGCGGATACTCACGCAAATAACGCCCGAGCGTTGTGATTTCGTAAGCGTCAGACGAGTCAGGCGTCGTCAGCCTCTCCAATACCCGCACGCCCTGCTTTTGGTGATGCCCAAAGGTTTCACCATCCGTTGCAATAAGCGTCAGCAAGCCGGGCGCAGAGCGAGACAAATACTCGTTGATCAGTGGCTGCACGTGCTCCGGCGCCGGCATACTGAACGAAAAATAGTTCGAGAGATCACGGTCACGCACAAACGCAGCGATAGAACGGCCGTGGGGCAATCGAACGCGATACGGGCCGGCGCCGCGCGAGAGATCCCCATGAACCTGTTCGCCAGAAAGGATGACGAAGGATAATCCCGCCTCGACGGCCGTTTCCAATGTCTCGTAATCGACTGCCATCTCTGGAAGCCAGATACCGTCAGGCTGGATGCCGAAACGGTGCACATAGCTGGCAATCCCCCACCAGATTTGGCAACGCTTGTCGCGCCCACGCGCCAGCGGCAGGATGGTATGGTGAACCGCTTGTGCCACGCCATTGGGCGTCCCATAACGCTGCCTATGTTGATAGACCGCCCCCACAATCTGTTGGTACGTCTCGTGAACACAGTCGTCCATCCACCGCGCCAGAGTCCCGCCGAGGTTGAAGCTCATCCGCGCGAAATTGCCCACCGCGGCATTGGGCGCGTAACACTCTGCCGTCACCCTGTCGTTCCAGTTCGAAAACGGCGCGGCGGAGGGTTCATCACGGCACTCACCGGTGAAGGGATCTTCCCGGGGCGGCTGGTAAAAATGTCCATGCACACACAAAAAAGGCTTCGATGTCATACAGCGTCCTCACTTGACACGATAAATTAACGCCCCACACAAAAAGCGCACGGCCAACTGCGATTGGCCCTGCGCTGCGCCAAACCAGGCTATTGAAGGCTCATGTGGCTCGATGCAGAGCCAACGCGCGTTGATAGAGATCGACATAAGCACGAGCGGAGGCATCCCAGGAGAAATCGCGTTCCATGGCGCGCCGTTGAATCCGCATCCAGCGCGACTTGTTTTCATAAGCGCGTAAGGCGCGCCCCACTGCTTCCAAGAGAGCCGCAGCGGTATAATCCTCGAAGGCAAATCCTACACCGCGGGCCGCATGGCGGTCGGCATCGACCACAATGTCCGCCAATCCGCCGGCCATATGAACGACTGGCGCCGCGCCGTAGTGCATCGCCGACATCAGCCCGATGCTGCTCGGTTCGGCGCGGCTCGGCGTGAGGAACATATCGACACTGGCGTAAATGCGCCGCGCCAGGCGGTCGTCGAACTTGATGAACGCCCGCACATTATTCGGGAAGCGTTCCTGCAAATCCCGAAAACTGGCCTCGTAGGCTTCTTCACCAGTCCCCAAAATCACAAATTGCACATCGCGCTGCTGTACCAAGGTCTCGAACGCCGAAATCACCAGTTCCAACCCTTTGGTCTCATCCAGCCGCGTCACCATACCGAGTAGCGGCGTTCCCGAACTGGCGGGGAGTCGCGCCTCACGCTGGAAAGCGCTCTTGTTCACCGCTCGCATCTTCAGCGTTTCGCTATCGAAGGTTTGCGCCAGTGACGTATCGGTCGCCGGATTCCAGAGGTCCGTATCGATGCCGCTAAGAATGCCAAAGATGCGATCGCGGCGTTCACGCAACAATTCCGACAGCACCGCCCCCACCCCGCCATCGGTAATCTCGCGCGCATACGTCGGGCTGAGTGTGCTGATCAGGTCAGCATGAGCGATGCCCTGCGCCATCCAGTTCACCTGTCCCGGCACTTCCCCTGACAGGTGAGGCAACTTCTCCATCTGCGCAAAGGTCAAAATCAATCGGCCACAAACGCCTTGATAGGCAAGGTTGTGAATGGTGAAGAGGGTTGCGAGGTCGCGGTAGAATGGCTGCGAGCGCCCGTACACATCGAGCCATGCCAGAACAGGAGCCGTGTGCCAATCGTTGGCGTGGATCACCTCCGGCTGCCAGTCCAACATCTTCAACATCGAGATAATCCCGCGCGAGAAAAACGTAAAGCGTTGCGGATCGTCATTGAAGCCGTAGACGCGCTCGCGATTGGAGAAATACTGGTCATTCCACAACAGGTAGACCGGCACACCGTCCGCATCGGTCTCCAGAAGCAAGGCATGTTCCTCCCCCGATCCTATGGGCACAGCCAGCGAACCCACCCGGCGGAACTCGTAACCCGTACCTTGCAACGCGCCGTAGCGAGGGATGACCACGCAGACATCGACACCCAGGCGGCGCAAAGCCTTGGGCAGCGCTCCCGCAACGTCTGCCAATCCACCCACCTTTGTAAAAGGTGTAGCTTCGGCAGCCAGGAAAAGCACCTTGACACCGTCCATGTGATCTTACCTCATCGATTCGGTTCTCACCCCACCAGCACGGGAGTGTACGTACCCCTATTATAGCCGACTTCATCGAAACGGCAACGAGTGCCATCATGCCGGTAGCCGGTAGACGGTAGACAGTAGACGGGAAGGGGGAGACGGTATACAGTAGACGGTAGACAGTAGACGGGGAAGGGCGTGGGTAAATGCCCCGTATTGCGCATTTGCCATTTGCCATTTGCCATTTGCCATTCGCCATTTGCCATTTGCCATTTGCCATTTTTAAGGAGAACTGTGATGAAAGCACAAGACTACATCGAATTGGAAAGACAGTACGGCGCAACAAACTACAAGCCCCTGGAGGTCGTTCTCACCCGGGGACAGGGAATTTGGGTGTGGGATGTGGAGGGCAATCGCTATCTGGACTTCCTTGCCGCTTACTCAGCGGTCAATCAGGGGCACTGCCATCCCAAAATCGCGGCAGTAGTGCGCGAACAACTGGACCGGCTGACGCTGACCTCGCGGGCGTTCCATAACGATCAACTGGGACTGCTGTACAAGGAGCTATGTGAGTTAACCAACTCGCACATGGCCCTGCCGATGAACAGCGGCGCGGAGGCCGTCGAGTCCTGTATCAAGGCCGTGCGTAAGTGGGGCTACAAGATGAAAGGTATCCCTTATGGACAAGCCGAAATCATCGTCTGCGCCAACAACTTCCACGGGCGCACGATCACGATCGTCGGTTTCAGCACCGAGGAGCAGTACCGCGACGGCTACGCCCCCTTCACGCCGGGCTT
>DAOUAY010000647.1:0-19313 GCA_034432995.1 Anaerolineae bacterium
CAGATCCAGACCGGAACGGGGATCTGACGATCCCCTGAAGCAATTTGTGATCTACTGAGTCTGCGGATGATGTCGATGTCTTCCTGGGGTCAACTGATCCCAGGAAGACAACGCTCAGGGCCAAAGTCTTTATCTTATCGTTGTGCCCTGGAAATGAGAAAGCAGATTTCTGCCCCCCTTATGGAGGTGAAAGATGCGGATACCGTTAGGCTATGTTCTCAGGCGGCTTGGCTTCCTGGTTGCGGTTCTTTGGACGGCCGCCACGATCAATTTCCTGATTCCAAAATTAACGCCCAGGGACCCCGTCCGTGAGTGGGTCACACAACGGATCGCGTCTGGGGTCATCAGTGCAGAGGGCGCGGGTGAGCAGATTGAGTCGTTGAAGAGACTCTATGGCCTCGATAAGCCGTTGTGGGAACAGTACGTATTGTACATCACCAACACAATGCGGTTCAACTTGGGCTATTCCATTCAGAATTATCCCAAACCGGTGCTGGAGATCATTCAGGAGACGATCTGGTGGACTCTGGGCTTCGTGGGCATATCCACTATTCTGGCTTTCCTCATCGGCACGGTCATCGGGGCTTTGGTTGGCTGGTCCAAGTCTCCCAAGTTTCTGCAAGCCCTGATGCCACCGCTGACCATGTTTGGCGCGGTGCCGGCCTTCATCCTGGCGTTGATCATGATTTACTACTTGTCCTTCAAAGCTCAGTTGTTCCCTCTCAGGGGGGGGTACAGTCGTACTATCATGGTCGACTGGCACAGTTTTGAGTTTATTCTGGACGTGGCCCATCATGCAATCCTGCCCGCCCTCTCCATGCTGATAGGCTCCGTTGGAGGTTGGGCGCTGGGCATGCGGGCGATGATGGTCACGGTGGAAGGATCGGACTACATCACCTTCGCCGAGGCCAAAGGGCTTAAAAACTCGCGCATCTTCTTCCGCTATGCGTTGCGCAACACGTTACTGCCTCAGGTCACGTCGCTGGCGATGCAACTGGGTTTTATCGTATCCGGCGCGTCGCTCGTGGAGACCATGTTTGGCTATCCCGGTATCGGCAATCGTCTGGGCGGTGCGATCGCAGCCCTCGATTACAATGTGATCTACGGCATTGTGTTTTTCCTCGTGGTGGGGATCGCGTTAGCCACCTTCATCGTCGACATGCTGTATCCGATCCTGGATCCACGGATTTCTTACTCGGGAGGTTGACACGATGCGAGGATTTGGCGGTTTCTTAAGTTACATACGCCGCAACCCGGCCCTGGGCGTTGGCTTGCTGATTCTGTTGTTTCTGCTGTTATTATCTACGGTTGGCCAACTCTTCGTTGACCCCGAAACAGCCTATGCGTTGGCAAGACCCATTAATAAGCCGCCGTCGGCGGAGTATCCCTTCGGCACCGATAGCCAGGGACGCGATCTTCTGGCCAGTATCGTCGTTGGAACACGCATGACGCTGACGATCGGCATGATCGCAGGGTCGATTGGTTTAGGGGTAGGCACGATCTTCGGCTTCATCACTGGCTATTTCGGCGGCATCCTGGATACGGTCATCAAGTTCTTCGTGGACGTGTTGATGACCATTCCGTCATTTCTGTTGCTGATCATGATCGCCTCCTCGGTCCCCAATCCCGACAAGATGACGACCGTCCAGATGGGCCTGATCCTATCCCTCGTTTCCTGGGTGCAGCCGACGCGGTCGATTCGGGCGCAGGTGTTGAGTATGCGCGAGCGCGCTTTTGTGATGATGGCTAAGCTCTCGGGGATGAGTGGGATGGAGATCATCATCAAGGAGCTGATGCCCAACCTGATGCCCTACCTGGCCATCAGTCTGGCCGGTGCGGTTAACGGCGGCATTCTGGGGTCTCTTGGATTGCAGACGCTGGGGCTGGGCAATTTGCGGGAGCCGACCCTGGGGATGACGATCTATTGGTTGCGCTACTACAACGCCTTTCTGCGGGGGATGTGGTGGTGGATTGTGGAACCGGTGGCTATCATCGCATTAGTTTTCATCGGCTTCTTGTTGGTCTCTATCGGACTGGATGAGTTTGCGAATCCCCGCACTCGGAGGACCGTATGAGCGAGCCAGTGCTGCAAGTCAAGAATCTGAAAGTTTACTACCATGTCGAGGCCGGCGCTGTCAAAGCTGTCGATGACGTCAGTTTTGATCTGAACTTCGGCGTCAAGATGGGGTTAGTGGGAGAGTCCGGTTCGGGCAAGTCGACGATGGCGCTGGCGCTGATGCGGATGATCAAACCACCTGGCAAGATTGAGGGCGGGCAGATGATCCTGGATGGGGTCGACCTCATCCGCCTGACCGAAGAGCAGATGCGCCAGACCAAGCTCCGCAAGCTGGCCATGATCCCGCAAGGCGCCATGAACTCGCTTAACCCAGTGATGCGCATCGATAAGCAGTTGATCGATGGGATGCTCGACCACGGTACCATCATGTCTAAAGAGGAGCGCGAGGCGCGCGTCACCCAATTGTTGGAGATGGTGGACCTGGCCCCTAAAGTCGCCAAGATGTACCCGCACGAGTTGAGCGGCGGGATGCAGCAGCGCGTGACGGTGGCGCAATCAATCTCGATGGAACCTGATGTCATTATCGCCGACGAGCCGACCAGCGCATTGGATGTAGTAATTCAGCGGCAGGTGATGGATACAATCAACCGCTTGCAGCAGAAGCTTGGCCTCTCCATCATCCTCATCGGCCACGATATGGGATTGATGGCGCAGAGTGTGGACCGCCTGGCTGTGATGTACGCCGGCAGGATGATGGAGATCGGGGAGACACACGCGATGTTCCGTAGTCCTCTCCACCCTTACACACAACTCCTGATCGAGAGTCTGCCCGTCCTGGCGAATAGAGGCGTGTTCAGCGGGATACCGGGAATCACACCTTCGCTGCTGAACCCACCTGAAGGCTGTGTCTTCCATACCCGCTGTCCTAAGGCCTGGGATCTATGTCAAAACAAGACTCCAGAGTTTGTCGAGGTTCGGCCGGGCCGGTGGGTCGCCTGCCACCTTCACACAGCATAGGCTTGGGGAATAAGAAGATGAGCACACCATTACTTGAATTGAGAAACGTAACCAAGATCTTTGGGGGCAAGTCCGATTACACGGTGGCTTTGGACGATATGACACTCGCCCTGGACGAGTATTTCCCCAAAATCATCGCCGTCGTTGGCGAAAGTGGCAGTGGCAAAACGACTACAGGTATGCTGCTGTTAGGCTTCTATGGACCTACGATGGGGCAAGTTCTGTTCCGCGGGCGACCGATCCTTGAGCTTAAGGGTGCGGATCTTTTTCAGTTCCGGCGAGAGATTCAGGCCGTCTTTCAGGATCCGTTTGCCGTGTACAATCCGTTCTACAAAGTGGACAACCTCTTGAGTATTCCCATCAAGAACTTCAAGCTGGCTCGCTCAAAAGCGGAAGCCCGTGATCTGATGGCGGATGCACTTCAGCGGGTGGGCCTGCGTCCGGAGGAGACGCTGGGCCGGTATCCTCACCAACTGAGCGGTGGACAGCGCCAGCGCATTGCCGTCGCCCGTGCTTTGTTGCTCAAACCCAAGTTCTTGATCACCGATGAACCTGTTTCGATGGTCGATGCCTCGCTGCGCTCGACGATTCTGAAGAGCTTGCGGGCGATGAACCAGGAGTTCGGGATTCCGATCTTGTACATCACCCACGACCTGACGACAGCGTACCACATCAGCGATTACATCATCATTCTCTATCGCGGTTCGGTGATGGAGGCCGGCAATGTGGATTCCATCATCCGGGAACCCAACCATCCCTATACCCGACTGCTGGTTTCGTCGATCCCCTGGCCCGATCCTGATTTGCAATGGGGTGGCACCGAGGAGATGATTCAGAAAAGCCAGGTGGCCTTCAAGTCGATCACGGGCTGCAAGTTCGCGCCACGGTGCCCCTACAAAATGGATGTTTGTGAAACGAAGGTACCGGAACTCTTCTTGCCCCAGAGTGATCGGGCGGTTGCATGTTATCTGTACCGCGAAAAGGCGGTTCTGCCCCGCGAGGAACTGAGCAGCGTTTTCGCAGAAGCATAAACGGTCAGGGTGAGGTTTAGATTTGAGGACACTGCAGGGTGCGCTGCGCCTTGCAGTGTCTTGTCTATAGGGGGATTCTTGTGGTAATCGCCAGAAGCGTTGGGCGCAACGATCCGTGCCCATGTGGAAGCGGCAAGAAATACAAGCAGTGCTGTGGACGGCCCAAGTCGCCGGCCGAAGTGCTCTACATTCATCCGCCCAAGCAGGACATCGATTTCTACGTCCGGCAGCAGGACGCGCGCGACGCGCCGATGGGCCGGCCCTATGGGCTGATTCCGCTGGGCGTGCCCGCGTTGGCGAACGTGCTGCGCAGCGCCGGCATCGAAGTGCAGGGCCTCAATTACCCGCTGGAACGCGAACTCGATCACAGCTTCGATCTCCGGCGTTGGTTGCGTGCGCAAGCGAAGGCGCGTGTGATCCTCATCGACTTGCACTGGTACGAGCACAGCTACGGCGCGATCCGTCTGGCCGAGGTGTGCAAGGAAGCCCGACCCGATGTCCGGGTCGTCCTCGGTGGGCTGACAGCCTCCGCCTTTGCCCGCGAAATCCTTGAACGCTTCGCCGCCGTCGATGTCGTGATTCGCGGCGACGCCGAGCAGCCGTTGCTCGCCCTGGCGAAGCACTGTCTCGGCAAGACCGCCCCTGCTTCCCCGGAGTTTGCCCACATCCCGAATCTGACCTATCGCAGCGACGGCACAGTGATCGAGAATCCCATCGGCTATTGCGCCACGACGGAAGACCTGGATCATCTCGACTACGTGGACTTGAGCTTCATGGAGCATCACATCGAGTATTTCGTCCACGAATATCTGGTCACCGATTTGCCCAAGGCGCGCGCCGCGCTCAAGACCGATCCCTTTCTGGGACGGTGGATTGCTACAGCACGGGGGTGTAAGTACGAATGCTCCTACTGTGGCGGTTGCAAGAGCGCGCACAAAGTATTGGCGACGCGGGATGGCATCGTGCTCCGCTCGCCGGCAGTGGTGGTCGACGAAATGGAGCGCCTGGCGGCTGCCGGTGTGGAGCAAGCCGCGCTCTCCTACGACATTGCCGAATTGGGCGACGAATACTGGCGCACGTTCTTTTCGCTCATCCGGCAGCGGAATATCAAGATCGGCCTGTACAACGAATGTTTCCAACTTCCGACGCCCACTTTCGTCAAACGCTTTGCCCAGGTTGCGGAGCGGGAGCACTCTTGCCTGGCCTTCAGCCCGCTCTCCGGCAACGAGCGGGTGCGCCGGCTCAACGGGAAGCTGTTCACCAACGGCGAGTTGTTCAACGTCCTGGATGCGCTCAATCTCCACGATATTTTCGCCCTGGTCTACTTCTCTCTCAATCTGCCCGGCGAGAATGGCGAAACGCTCAAAGAGACCATCGCCCTGGCCGAACAGCTCTGCCAGCTTTACCCGCCCTCGCGCATACGGATCATGAACTCCTGTCACACCCTGGACCCGTTGTCGCCGATGGCGGTTTATCCCGAAAAGTACGCCATCGACGTGACGATGCGCAGGTTCGAAGACTGGTATACTTATTGTCGCGACACACAGTTGGGCGGGCCGGCGGCGCGCACCGAGGCGCAGCGCGGCTTCGCGTTGAGCGATCCAGAAGGCCGCTCGCTGGAAGCGATGGCCGACGCCTGGGACACCGCGCGGGCAGCCCACGAGTCTTGTTGGTGGCCCATCCCGCCGAGTTGGTAGTTCGCCATTTGCCATTTGCCATTTTTTAGGAGGATCGTGTGAACGTAGCCCCTGCTGCTTTGTACATTCACCCGGCCAAACAGGCCGTGGACCTTTACGATACGCCGGCGCGCGCGAAGTTTGGGCGACCGTATGGCCTGATGCCGATGGGCGTACCGGCATTGCTGAACCTGCTCTGCGACAACGGTATCCCCGTCAGGGGCGTCAACTTCCCGTTGGAGAAAAAGATCGACAGCGGCTTCAACCTGCGCCAATGGTTGTACGATCATCGCGCCGCGCGGATGGTGCTCATCGATTTGCACTGGTACGAGCACAGCTACGGCGCGATCAACGTCGCGCAGGTGGTGAAGCAAGTGTTGCCCGATGCCTGGGTCATCCTCGGCGGCTTGACAGCCTCCGCGTTTGCGAGTGAGATCGTGAGGGATCTGCCGGTGGTCGATTTCGTCATCCGGGGCGATGCCGAGCGCCCGCTGTTGGCGCTGGCCCAGGCGTTGATGGGCCTGGAGCGCGGCGGCGCGGAACGCGGCCTCTTGCCCGATCTCTCCGGTGTGCCCAACCTCACATACCGTCGTCGAGGGGAGGTGATCGAGAATCCTCGAACCTACTGCGCGCACCCCGAAGATTTCGCAGACTTCAATTTCATCGACTTGGACTGGATGGAGCATCAGGACGAGTACTTTATCCACGAGTATCTGGTCATCGACATGGAGCTGGCGCACCAGGCTCGTCAAGGCGCAGACGTCAGCAAGTACCGCGGCCGCTGGATCACTACGGCGCGCGGCTGCGACTTCGAGTGCTCGTATTGCGGCGGCGCAAAGAGCGCGCACAAAGCGATCGCCGGGCGTGACGGCATCGTGCCTGTCCCGGTGGAGACGATTGTGAGCCAGATCAAGCACCTGATCGAGCGTCGTGCGATCCAGGTGTGTTTTTCCTACGACCTCGCTGCGATGGGCGAGCACTATTGGCGCTCGCTCTTCCGCGCGATACGCCAGGAGGGCATCAAGATCGGCCTCTACAACGAGTTCTTCCAATTGCCGCCTTCCGGCTTTATGAAGGACTTCGTGCGCACAGCGGATATGGAACATTCCAGCGTGGCCTTGAATCCCTATTCCGGTTCGGAGCGGGTGCGCCGCCTGAACGGCAAACGCTACAACGACGCGCAATTGCTCAACGCACTCGATGAGGTCAACCTTTACAATGTGCCAATCATCGTCTACTTTTCGCTGAATTTGCCGGGTGAGGATGAGGAAGCCGTACAACAGTCCATCAAGCTGGCTCAGACCATCTACGATATCTATCCACATTCGAAGTTGAAGATCTTGAACTCGTGTCACACCGTCGAGCCGCTATCGCCGATGACGCAACGACCTGAACCTTACGGCGTCGAAATCAAGTGGCGTACTTTCAGGGACTGGTACGAGTATTGCCGGAACACGCAGTTGCAGTTGCCGGGCGCGCGCACAGGCGAATGGCGGGGCTTCGAGCTTCTCTCGCCGGCCACGCGCTCTATCGAGGCGTTGGCCGACGCATGGGATGCGGCAGCCAGCGGGCGTGAAGATGTCTGGTGGCCGATTCCTCCCAGTTGGTAAAGGCGCGGCGATGAGAATCCCGCCCCGGTATCTGGTCAGACGCTTGCTCAACCTGATCGCAGTGGTGTGGTTCGCCGCTACGATCAACTTTCTGCTGCCGCGCATCACGGCTCACGATCCCGTGTTGGAGTACCTGCTGGAGATGTCGGCGCGGGGCGGGCAGCGCGGCGATCGTACAGAGAGCTTGCTGGCGTTCTACAGAAATTGGGCCGGGCTGAATCAGCCATTGTGGCGACAGTATCTTTTGTATCTGCGCAACATGCTGCGCCTCGACTTTGGACGTTCCTTCCGCTATTTCTGGCCGGTAACGGACGTGGTGATGCAGTCGTTGCCCTATACGGTGGTTTTGCTCAGCGTTGCTACGATTCTGGCCTTCATCATCGGCACCGCCTTGGGCGCCTGGGCCGGCTGGAAACATGATGCCAGGTTCTTCAAGGCGCTTATCCCCATCTTTATGATGCTGTCGTCCATCCCGCCGTTCATTATCGCGCTGCTCGTCCTCTACTTTCTGGCGTTCCGTCTCAATCTCTTCCCCTTGCGCGGCTCCTATGACGCGACGATTCCCGTTGACTGGACTAATATCGATTTCCTGCTGAATGTGGCCCACCATGCTGTGCTGCCGGTCCTGACGATGATCCTGGTGACAGGCGGCACGTGGGCGTTGTGGATGCGGGGTATGATCGTTACGGTGGTGGGCGAGGATTATATGGTCTTTGCCGAAGCGAAGGGTCTCAAACCGCTCCGGCGATTTTATCACTACGCTATGCGCAACGTTATGCTTCCGCAGGTGACCCAATTGGCGATCTCCCTGGGCACGTTGGTGTCTGGCTATGCGCTCGTGGAGACGATGTTTTCCTATCCGGGCGTGGGTCATCTTCTCTCAGAAGCGATCCTGGCCAACGATTACGCGATGATTCAGGGCATTGTCTTCTTCCTGATCTTCGCTATTGCTCTGGCAACGTTTATGCTGGACTTGACTTACCCGTTGCTGGATCCGCGCATTCGTTACGAAAAAGCGTAAACCGTCAGCCAGTAGGCAACTGGACGTTATCACGTATAATTGGTTCAGGAGATAAAAATGCGTAGTGGCACTTGACGGACCATTCGCCATTTGCCATTCGCCATTTGCCATTCGCCATTTTCAAGGAGTGTGAAAGATGGAAAATCCACTGCTCCAAAATGCGATCGAAAGCGCCCGGTTAGGATTCTACGACGATGCGCAGAAACTGCTGCTCCAGATCATCCGCCAGGACCCAAACAACGCGTTGGCCTGGCTGTGGCTGGCGCAGACGCTTGCAGATCCGAAGCGGCAGGCCGATTGCGTGCGCCAGGCCTTGCGCATCGAGCCGGACAACCCGGATGTATTGGCGTGTGTGGAGGCATTGCGCACCGGGATGCCGTTGCCTGAGCCGGGAGGCGGCGTTGTCACCGAGCCGGAACCCGAGTTTCCCGAACCGGGTGAAATGTTCGGTTGGGGGGTGTTGTATGCCGAGGAGGCCGAGGCTGCACCTGAGCCAGGGCCGGAAGCCGCGCCTGCACCTGAACCATACGCCTCCGCGGATTTGTTTGGCTGGGGCGAGTTGTTCGTCGCCGAACCCGAATCCGAGCCAGAACCTGAACCGCCGGCGGTTGGAGAGCCGGCGCCGGTCAAACCATCCATGCCGAGCGTATCATTCATAGGCATGGAGGAAGAAGAACCCCAGCCCGAGCCACAACCCGCTGTGCCCGAGGCGGCGCCCCCTCCGGCAGAGAGTTTTCTGCAGCGGGCACGCCGGCTGCGCACGCAAGGTTTCACACCGCCTGCTCCGGCGCCGGAGACTACCGCGCCATCGGCGGTTCTGACGGAATCGCCCGCTGCCGCGCCCGTTTCGCCATTCACGGTTCCCATGTCGGCGGAGGCCGGGCCGGTGTCCCGCGAACCCGAGGCAGCGGTCGCGGAAGCCCTGCCCGCTGCGCCAGCGCGCAAGTTCCGCATCTTCGACGGGCGCGTGCTGTTTAGCACCTTGGGTCTGATTTTGCTCCCTGTCCTGGCCGGGCTGCTCGTGTGGTATTTCTTCTTGCGCGGCCCTGCTGTCGCCGAGCCTGAGGAAGAATACCAGCCTGTAGCAGGCGTGTTGCCGCGCCCGGCGATGGGGACGTGTCGCGCTTTGCGCCTGGAGGACTTTGCATCGGTGGAAACGCTGGGCGGTGAACTGACCACCGACACGGTCTTCACCGGTACCCAGGTGATGATTACCGAAACGTTGGTTGTACCGGTGGGCGTGCGATTGCTCCTCTACCCCGGCGCGACGCTGGTGTTCACACAAGGCACATCGCTGGATGTCTACGGGACGTTGCACGCCTGCGGAAACAAGGAGTCGCCGGTCACGTTCACGGCGTTCGATCAGACGCCGGGTGGGTGGGAGGGCATCCGGCTCTACAACCCCACCGATACGACGGTGCTGAGTTACGCGTTGATCGAATATGCCGGCGAGCGTGCGCTCTATCTGGACAAAAGCGTGCCTGTGCTGGCCGACGCCACCATCGCGCGCGGCGCGCTCTTCCCGATCAGCTTCGATGGCAGTGTGGTTCCCGATCTATCCGACAACGTCAAGCTCGCGGAGAATCCCGTCCACGGGATCGAGGTACGTCCCGGCACGGTGCAGGCTCCGAACGTCGTGTGGCAAAGCATCAAGAGCGCCGATTCGACCCTGGCGTACGTGGTCCCCGGTCTGCTGCGGGTAGATGCGGGCGCGACGCTGAATGTCCAATCCGGCGCTGTTGTCAAGTTCTGGCATACGCCGAAAGGACAACTGCCGGGGATTTGGGTGCATGGGCTGTTGCAGGCCGAGGGGGCGATGTTCACTTCGATCTACGACAGCGCCGAGGACGTAGCCGGAGTGACGTATATGGAAGCCATCGATCCGCAGCCCGGCGATTGGGGAGGCTTGACATTCTTCGAGAGCAGCGAGAAATCGTATTTGCGCAACGTTATTCTCCGATATGGCGGGCGGGCGAAAGCCGTGGTGACTATGCAAGGCAGTTCGCCTGCACTGACCCAGGTGACGATTACCAATGCCGCCGGGTATCCATTGAGCGCCGACGCCAACGCCTTCCCTACACTCAATCACCTCACTTTGAACAGCAATGCTGGTGGCAACGCATTGGAGTTGTTCGGTGACATGACAATCGCCGGGCCAGGCACCCGTGTGTGGGAACGCCTGGGCGGTGAAACGCCTATCGTACGCGTTGTGCGCGATACGGTGACGGTAGGGCCGGAAGCGAAACTGACAGTCCATCCGGGAGTGATCGTGAAATTCGCTAAGCGAGGGCGTCTGGTGGTACGGGGCGCTTTGTCAGCCGTGGGGAACAATACCCCTGGAGAGCATATCGTCTTCACCTCGCTCCATGATGACGAATATGGTGGGGATACCGGCGGCGCGCTCGTTCCACGGGCCGAGCGTGGCTGGGGTGGCATCTTACTGGAACGCTCCGATGTCGCCTCAGAATTTCACTACGTGCAGATACGATATGCCACGCTGACGTTACAGGATGCGTCGCCTACGTTGTACAGCAGCCAGATTGCTTTTGCACCAGGGCCTGGGATCCGGATGACGCCGGGTTCAGCGCCGGATTTACGGGCCACCACATTCCAGGATAATGCTTTGCAAGGGGTTGCCATCGTCACTGGGACGTTGAATAACGAACAGCGGTGGGTGCAGTTAGGGAGTGGCGATGCGCAAATTCCACGCATCCTTGAAGGTGAGGTCGTGGTGGGGCCTCGCGCCTTCTTGACGATTAATGCGGGCACAATCATCAAGGCTGCTCCTGCGGGCAAACTGACGGTGCAAGGTCATTTGTACGCTGCAGGACAAGCTAACCAACAGGTCGCATTTACTTCATTGCATAACGATGCCCTAGGTGGTGATACGGATCGGGTATGGTCGAATGCGCACGTCGGAGACTGGTTAGGCATTGAGATCGCGCCAGAGGGATTCGTGCGTTTGGCGTATGTTGGCATTTATTACGCGCAAACTGGCTTGACTGCGCTTGGTCAACAATTGCCGGTGATCGAGACCGGGCGGGTCCACGTGGCTTACAGTAAGCAGCCATTGGTGTGTGTGGCGCGTGTGCAAATTTCACCCGCATTTCTCTTCGAGAATAACGAAGTTGAAGTCACGCGCTGTCCAACACAATAGTTCAAAGGAATTTGTCATTAACCGGCGGTTCACCAGTGTGGGACGAGAATTCCACACAAAGGCTGCAAAGCACTCAAGGGTTTTTTATGATTGTATGCTTTGCAGATCGGCGATTTTCAAGGAGGTACAGAATGTATAAACGATCAATGATTACAATCTGGTTTGTGGTATTGCTACTCGCGGGCGGCGCATTGCTGGGCGCCTGCGGTGGGAAAACTCCCGCATCTGCTCCAGCGACGACTGCCGCCGTGCCTACTCAGGCCGCGGCGACATCTGCCCCGGCCACAGCCGTTCCGACGGGCGCCAAAGCACCGGCTACGCCTGCTCCTACCGACGAGTTATCTACGCAGACCCCGGCTGAACCCACTACAACCCCGGTCACTGAGGAAACACCAGCCATCGCTGCGGCAGCGCTTCTGCAGGCGCGTTGTGTCGACTGCCACAGTTTGAGCCGGACGACAGGAGCGCGCTACACACAGGCAGAATGGCAAGCCGTCGTCACCCGCATGATCAAGCACGGGGCTGCGCTGAATCCTGACGAAGAGGCGGCGCTCGTGGCTTACCTGGCGGAGACCTATAAACCGTAAGCCATCCGTGTGCCGCTCTAACATTGCCAGGTTGATCAACCCAGACCTGATAAGCGCATTGTGAGCTTATCAGGTCTTTTGATGTGGATTTGTTTCCAAATTGCAACATATCTGCAAGGGTTATGGTTTTATCTCTTGCGTGATTTGCTGTAGAATAGAAGGGAATGGCAGACGGGGTTTGAAAGGAGTCGGAAATGCGCTTTGTCATCGTGGGCGGGGGAGTGGCAGGCATCACTGCGGCGTTGGAATTGGGGAACCGCCGACTCGGCACAGTCGCGGTGTATTCAGATGAGACCTATCCATATTACTACCGTCCCCAGTTGACTGAATTTCTGGCCGGTGGCATCACGTTGGAACGGCTGCTGCGCCGCGACCTGGCGTGGTACAAGGGACGGGGCATCGACGTTTACCTGGGCCGCAGCGTCACGCGCGTCGCCCCGGACGCCAAAAAGATTACCCTGGTCGATGGGACGCGGGTGGAATACGACAAACTCTTGCTGGCGACGGGCAGCGTGCCGTCTGTGCCGCCGCTCAAAGGCGTCGAAAAAAGCGGTGTGTTCACCTGGCGCACGCTGGCCGACACGTTGGAGTTGGAGCAGGCAGCCTCTTTTTGTGGGAAGACGGTCGTCTTGGGCGGCGGGCTGCTGGGACTGGAGGCGGCGCGCGGCTTGTTGGGATTCTGCGGCGCTGTCACCGTGCTGGAGTTTTTCCCGCGTTTGCTGCCGCGCCAGTTGGACGTCGAAGGCGCGACGGTGTTGCAGCGTTTCGTCGAATCCCTGGGCATCCGCGTGGTGGTGGGCGCGCAGGCAGAAGAGGTGCTGGGCGATCAGATGGTGACCGGCCTGCGACTGAAAGACGGGCGCGAATTCCCTGCCGGGTTGGTGCTGGTGGCGGCGGGCGTGCGCTGCCAGGCCCGTCTGGCGCAAGAAGCCGGGCTGACGGTGGATCGCGGTATCGTGGTGGACGAGTATATGGCCACGAGCGCGCCGGACATCTATGCCGCCGGTGATGCGGCCGTCTTCAAAGGCTATTCCTGGGCCATCGCTCCCATTGCCCAGGCGCAGGGCCGGATCGCGGCGCTGAACATGGCGGGCGAGGCCACCGCTTACGATGTCGTGGTACCGTCTACGACCCTGAAAGTTGTCGGCATCGATGTCAGTTCGGTCGGCATGGTCAATCCTGAGACCGCCGACTACATCGAGATCCGCGCCTCGGAGACCGAGGCGAATAGCTACAGAAAGATCGTTTTGCATGACGGCAAAATTGTCGGCTCGATCATCATCAACAACAAAGTATTGGCGAAGAATTTGGAGAACCGCATCGCGCAACGTGAGGCGATGACGCCTGATCAAGCCCGCGCGCTGCTGGCCTGAAGATAGAATATCGTAACATTATCGGAGAAATTTGTGGATTCCGAGGAGCACCTGCAGCACCTACCCGATCAGTTTCCGGGCATCGGCGCGCTCTATGAATTGCTTCAGTCACTGATCACCTTCGACAACCTGCCGGATTTGCTACAGGCTGTGGTGGACAAGACGTGTGCGGCGGTCGATGCATCGTGGGCCGTGTTGGTGACATTCGACGTAGCCAAACGTCAAATCCTGAACTGCGTGCAGGGCGGATCGGATTCTGGTTCTGATCTGGACCTGTCGTTCAAGACGCTGAGCGAAATTGCGCGCGCCCACTTTTGGTCCACTGGAGAGGAAACCTTGATCGCCAACGGGTGCCTGCTCCTGGATGCTGAGGCTCTCGCGTTCGGCGCCCGTTTTCATCGCGGTTTTAGTTCGGTTGTCGTAGCGCCGTTGTTGCATCGGGATGCGATGATTGGCCTGTTGATGGCGGCGCGTTCTACTGCCGAGCCGGTTTTTACCGATCCAGATGTGGCGCTCATTTCGGTCGTTGCCAGTCAGGCCGCGGCAGCCCTCGAGAACTTCCACCTGCTGGCTTCGTTGAGCCAGGAAAAGACGCGGTTGGAGTTACTGTATCGCCTGGGACAGCACCTCTCCGGCAGCCTGGACATCCGTACGGTTTGCCAGTTGGCCCTGGATGAGATTTGCACAGTCTTTGGCGGTTCATCTGGATTACTCTTTATCGTGGACGCTGAGACGGAAGCCATACAGTTGATGGCCCAGGTCAGGTTTCCAGATGCTCTCCTACCGTTTATGATGGAGCGTTTCCAGGCGGGTGAAGGGCTGACCGGTTGGGTGGTCAAACACCGGCAAATGGCGGTGACCGATGATGTGATGACCGACCCGCGCTGGATTTTGGCGCGTCAAGGCGGAACTCCGCGATCTGGGGTCAGTGTGCCCTTGTTGAGCGGTGAAGACTTGATTGGCGTGATGACGCTCTCTGCGCCCGGTCAGGCTTTTTTCACATCCGAATACTGCCGGCTGCTGGAGTCGGCGGCAGCGACTATCGCCATCGCGATCTTCAACGCGCAGTTGTTTGGCAAAGTGCAACAGCGCGCCAGAGAACAAGGGCATATCAGCGAAATTGCGCGCGCGCTGAATACCCTCGATATGCAGCAGGCTTTTCCTGTTTTGGTGCAGGGGGTATCCGGGCTGCTTGAATGTGAGCCGGTCGTGCTCGCGTTACGTGATGAACTGCGCCATATCCTTACCGTGGTCGAATCCACTTTTTTGGCTGCGCCGGTCGGGAGCGCGCTGACCCTGCCCCCCGAAGTACGAACATACGTGCAGGACATGCGCCCGCATGTCTGTACTGTTTTGGACGCAGCGCAGGATGAACCGTTACTTGCGGAACTTCACGCGCTTGGCGCGCGCTCGCGTGTGCTGCTTCCCTTGATCGCCAGCGGACAGGTGATGGGCGTGCTCTATATGGGCAGCCGGCGAATGCTGACCTCGGCGCAGCTCCCCATGCTATTACAGATCGCCGACATGGTGGCCATCGCTGTGGAGAAGGACCGCCTGTTCCGGGCTGAGCAGCGCCAGCGCGAGGTCGCCGAGCGATTGCAGGCGACAGCCTTGGTCGTCAATACGCTCGATCTGCAAGAAGTCCTCACCCTGATTATGAATCAACTCGAAAGCATCTTTCCCTACGACAGCGGGAGTATCCAAATTCTCGAACAGGATGCCATGTGCGTGATTGCCACCCGCAACGCTCCTCATGCGCCGGTAGGACTCTGTTATCCGCTGCAGGATTTTCCGTACAACCGCCGTCTCGCCGAAGGGGAGGTGATGATCATCGAGGACGTCCAGCAGCGTGACATGGGCTGGATTCCTTTCAATGAGGCGCTCTACATGCGCTCCAATATCGGGGTACCGTTGTGGGTAGGCGACAAAGTCATCGGCGCGTTGACCATCGATAATCGGGGCGCGCGGATGTATACCGAAGAGGAAGTGCGGGTGATCCAGGCGTTTGCACAGCAGGCTGCCATCGCCATCGAGAATGCCCGCCTCTTTGAGGCGCAGCGCGTTCAGCGCGAATTATCTGAGGCGCTGGAAGCGGCAGCGTCAGTGGTGAGCAGCGTGCTGGATTTCGATCAAGTGTTGGACTACATTCTGGATCAAGTGGCGCGTTTCGTGCATGGCGATGTCTACAACATTATCTTGATCGCAGGGGAAGAGGGGCGCATGATCCGCTGGCGCGGCTACGAAGAGCATCAAATTGCCATGCCGCCGCAAGGGAATGACCACATTCCCATTCTGACCTATCCGAGCCTGGTACAGATGATCAAGGATGGCCTGCCGACGTTTGTGGGGGATACGCATACAGATCCACGCTGGCGGATCACGCGCGGGCAAGAAAAAATCCGTTCCTATGTCGCTGCCCCCATTCGCATCACCGGCAAAACCGAGGGATTTATCAACGTTGCCGGACTCACACCGCACCAATTCGGCCCGCAGGAGGTCCAGCGACTCAAGGCTTTTGCCGATCATGCCTCGATCGCCCTCCGCAATGCGCGCATGTACCAGCAAACATTGCGCTATGCCGAGGTGTTGGAGAGGCGCGTGCGCGAGCGTACCGCCGAACTCGAGGCGCAGAACGCCTGGCTGGAAGCCGTACTCGGCAGCACCTCCGATGGGATCATCATCACCGATAGCGATGGGCAAATCGCGGACACCAACCGCATTGCCCGGATGTGGCTCTACCATTCGCTTCCGCCTGCGGATGTCGAACGCTTCCGTGAGACAGTGCGTGACCTGGCTCGACGTGCGCATGTCCGGCCGGATGCGGTGCTGGAATTGACCGGCCTGGACCTGGAACTGAGCGCCTCGCCCATCTTTGGTGAACAGGGTGTTGTGGGGCCGGCCGTCCTCGTTGTGGTCCACGATGTCAGTTATCTCAAGGCACTGGACCGCATCAAGTCCCAGTTCGTTTCCAACGTTTCGCATGAACTGCGCACGCCATTGACCTCGATCCGGCTGTATTCTTCATTGATTCAACGCAGTGCGCCAGAAAATGCGCACCGTTACTTCGAGCCGTTGGAGCGTGAAGTCGATCGCCTCTCGAAACTGGTGGAGGACATCCTCCAGATTTCGCGGATCGAGGCCGGGCAGTTGGAACTGGATCGCCGGGTTGTCGATCTGAATCTGCTGACCGAGATGGCCGTGATGAGCCATCACATTTTGGTCGAATCGCGCGGCCTGACCATGACGTATCAGACGACCAACGGAAAAACGATGGTCTCGGTTGACTACGACAAATTCATGCAGGTGGTCAACAATCTGATCGAGAATGCGATCAACTATACCCCCGGCGGTGGACACATCCGGGTCACCACGGAATGTCGAGAGAAAGACGCGCGCGCCTGGGCCTTGGTCACGGTAGCGGATACCGGTATGGGCATTCCTGAAGAAGAAATCGGCCATCTCTTCGAGCGGTTTTTCCGCGGCAGTGAGCCGCAGGAAATGCGCATCCAGGGCAGTGGACTTGGATTGGCAATTGTGAAAGAGATAGTAGAATTGCATGGCGGTATGGTGACTGTTGACAGCCAACTTGGCGTGGGTTCGGCATTTACGGTGTGGGTACCCTTGATGGAAGTCTGAATCGGTTGGGGTGGGTATCCGGGGAGTGCATAGTCTGAAAAACGCTTTGTGACGGAGGAGGAATCGATGCCGAAGAAGCAAATTCTCGTGGTTGAGGATCAAGACCTTTTATTGATGGCTATCCGCGATGTGTTGGAAATGGAAGGCTATCGGGTGGTGACGGCCGGCGATGGGATTGAAGGTTTGGAGGTGATGCAGACGCTCGTTCCAGACCTGATCATTGCCGATATTTCGATGCCCCGGATGGACGGCTATAAGTTTTTCGAGGCGATCCATGCGCGTCCCGAATGGGTACCGATTCCCTTTATCTTTTTGACGGCGCGAGCCGAAAAAGAGGATCGCTTGAAGGGTAAAGCCATGGGCGCTGAGGACTACCTTGTCAAGCCCTTCGACCCCCAGGAACTTCTGATTGTCGTGCGCTCGCGTATTGGGCGTGCTGAAGCCATCCGCGAGGCGACGGAAGGCGAATTTGAGGAACTCAAACAGCAAATCATCACGCTGTTGAGCCACGAGTTGCGCACGCCGCTGACCAGTGTCTATGGGTACACCGAGTTGGCATTGGAGGACGCCGCCACGTTGCCATCTAGTGAATTTCAGCAGTACCTCGTGGGTATCCGGCGCGGGGCTGATCGACTGAGAATCCTGGTCGAAGATTTGTTGATGATTGTGCGCCTGGATACCGGGCAGTTGGAACGAGAATTCCGGCTTCTGGGGACATTGCGGGACAACCTCGACGATATCATCTGTCACACCGTCAATCTGTTTGGCGCGCAAGCGGCGCGGGAAAACATCACCCTGGAGACCAAAATCGCGTCCAGTCTGCCACCGGTGCTGATCTACGAGAACTTCTTTGTCGATGCGCTGAGCCGGTTGATCGATAACGCGATCAAATTCTCCCGTAACAAGGGGGAACGGGTCACGGTGTCGGCCCAGACCGTCGACGGTTGGGTCGAAATCGCTGTCGCCGATGATGGCGTGGGGATTGCCCCCCAGGGTGTCGTGCGTCTTTTTGAACGCTTCCGCCAGATCAACCGGGAAAAAATGGAACAACAAGGGATTGGTCTGGGATTATCGATTGTCAAAGCGTTGATTACGTGTATGGAAGGTGAAGTCAGCGTGGCGAGCGAGCTTGGCGTAGGCAGCACCTTTACGATTCGCCTTCCCGCCCAGTCGTATTGAAGCTAACCAACACTTTGCGTGCCCCGCGCCGTCCGGCGTGTGCGAAAGCCGTGAGCACGTCAGTGAACGCATAGCGCGCCTCGGTCAACGCCGCGACGTCCACTACGCCGCGTTCTAGCAGGCGCAGCGATGCCGCCAGCGGTCCGCAGCGCGACCCCACGAGCGTGATCTCATCCACGACTACGCTCGTGAGGTTGGTTTCCATCGCGCCGTGATACGTGGATTTGAGCACCAACGTCCCGCGCGGGCGCACCAATGCGCGCGCCGTGGCATACCCATCGGGATGCCCCGTCGCCTCGACGACGACATCGGCGTGCGGCAGCTCCTCTACCTTTGCATCGCGCGCCACGCATAGTGTAGCGATTCCCCGCCGCGCCAAAATGTCCAGCTTCTCTGGGTGCCGCCCGATGACGGTCAGATCGCAGCCGGTGAGGGCCAGCACTTGCGCGCACAGCAGGCCGAGCTTGCCATCCCCCAAGACGACCACGCGATCCGTGGAGTGGACATGCGCTTGTTCGAGGATCTCGCAGGCTGCGGCTAATGGCTCGGTGAAAACGGCGACTTCATCGGGTATGCTATCTGGGACGGCGTACAGGTTCGCCACCGGCAGCGTGAGATACTCGGCGAAGGCGCCGTCGCGCCCGTTGATGCCGAGCGTCGTGCGCTGCGGGCAGTGGGTGTGCCGTCCCGCGCGGCATGTCGCGCACACTCCGCAGGCAGCGTTGATGTCGCCGACGACGCGCTGGCCTTCCCAAGCCTCCGCGCCGAGCGCACGTTCTACCACGCCCACGAATTCGTGACCAGGCACGCCCCGGAAGTGCATGTACCCACGCAGCAGTTCTATGTCGGTGTTGCATATCCCCGCCATCCGCACGCGGATCAGCGCCTCTCCCGGCGCTGGCGTCGGGGTGGGGTAGTCTTCCACGAATCGCAGTTCTTCATCCAACACTAAAGCGCGCATACGGCCTCCCTTAAAAATGGCGAATGGCGAATGGCAAATGGCGAATGG
>DAOUAY010000648.1:0-8450 GCA_034432995.1 Anaerolineae bacterium
GGGGAGGACCGGGAACCGAAGTTCCAAGTCCTCCCCTTTCATTTCCCTTCCGGTTTCCCGGTCAGGACGCCGCAGGCTTGAAGGCTTCCTGCGGTTCGGAGCGCTTAGCCCCAGACCTTTTCGCGGTGTTTGTTCACCGCTATACCAATATTATACCATGACTGACATGCCAAAATCAAGGGGGGTTTTGATGATTCGATACGATGATCGTGCAAGAGTGATTTGCTGAATTGCTGGGTCGCATACCGCTTGGAGCAACATTGGTAGTTCGCGCGAGGCTTTTATAGAAAGGGGACACCCTCCCACTGTGCTGAACAGCCTTTGCCAGGTGCAATGTTCTTTGTCCTTTGCCCGGTTTGGGGTTATACTAACAGTAGATTGTCTCCTGGATGGTATCGATGACGACAACAACATTCGTGCCCGGCTCGGTGATTGTGGCCCGCCACCGTTTATGGAGGGTGGATGTCCAGGTGCAGCACGTCCTCACGGCAACCGCAATCGATGGCGGCGAACCAGAACAGCGCCAGTTCTACCTCCCCTTTGAACCGGTCAAACCGGGACGCCTGGAACCGCCTTCGTCGGCGTTAGTCGGTCATCCGGCTTCGCAGGAGCTGCTGCTGCGCGCCTATCGCCTGGGATTGCTTCACGGAACCGCGCCCCTCTTGAGCCTGCAACGCAGTCGCGTGATCCCCAAAGACTATCAACTGGTGCCGGTGGTGATGGCGCTGGAAATGCCGCGCGTACGGATGTTATTGGCTGATGATGTGGGTCTGGGCAAGACCATCGAGGCAGGGCTGATCCTCACAGAACTATTGGCGCGTCAGCGCGCTGCGCGGCTGTTGATCATCGTTCCGGCTAATCTGCGGGAGCAATGGCAGGAGGCGCTCGACTATTTCTTCCATATCCCGGCGCGCATCATTTCTACCCGGCATCGCCGCGAAATGGAGCGCGAGCTGCCGCCCGGCGCTAATCCCTGGAGCCATTACCGCTGTTTGATTACGTCGGTGGATTATGCCAAGCAACCGGCGATCAAAAACCAGATTCTCGAACAACGCTGGGATGTGGTGGTCATTGACGAAGCGCATCAGGTCGCCAAGCCGCATCAGAGCGGTCCCGACGAGCATGTGCGGATGGATCGCTGGGAGTTGGCGGAAGCCCTGGCGACCACCGACCGGGTGCGCCATCTGTTGCTCTTGACAGCAACGCCGCACAATGGGTATTCAGATACCTTCGCCAGCCTGTTGCGGATGTTGGATGTAAACGCAGTCGATGGACCGCTGCACGCGCCGCACATCCACCGGGAGGCCGCTGCGCGTCACGTCTGCCAGCGCCGCCGCATGGACGTGGAAGCGTGGTTCGCCGGCGAAGCCGGGCGTAGCCCCTTCCCGCGCCGCGACCAGGATGAGGTGATCGTCGCGCCCTCGGCGTATGAGAAAGACGCGATTGACGCGGTGGTGACGTATGGCGAACAGGTGCTTGCCCACGCGCGGAGTGGCACGATCCAGGCACGCACGCTGGCAAACTGGACGGTGTTGCATCTCCATAAACGGGGCTTGAGTTCTCCGGCGGCGCTGCGCGCCTCATTGCGGAATCGCCGGCAACGGTTGCAAGCACGGTTGACCGGTGAAGTGACACCAGACGAAGTGGCATCCACGGTATCAGACGCCGCCGTTCCGTCGGATGTCGCCGTCCCAGCGGACGTAGCGCGCGCCAACGTGCTGGATGAGGATACCGGCGAATGGCTCACCGAAGAAGAGGTCGGGCTGCGCACCGAGCGGATATTGTACGGGACGCCGGAAGTCATCCGTGCGGAGCTAACTTTGCTGGACGACGTGTTGGCGAAAGCCGATAAGGTCACGCCGCGCCGCGACAGCAAGTTGCAGAAGCTCTTGGATAGCACAATGCCTCTGCTCCTGGCGCAGCATCCAAAGGTCGTCATTTTCACCCGTTATGTGGACACCTTAACCTACCTGGCCGAACAGATCACCCATGACAGTCGCTATCAAAAGACGGCTATCTTCACCATTGACGGCAGCCTGAACGAACGGCAGCGCGCAGAGGTGTTCCAGGCATTCACCCATGCGATCAAAGGTGTGTTGATCGCCACCGACGCGATCTCCGAAGGCATTAACCTGCAGTATGCCGCCGCGCAGATCGTGCATTACGAATTGCCGTGGAATCCCAACCGCCTGGAACAGCGCAACGGGCGCGTGGATCGCTTTGGGCAGCCGCAACCGGTGGTGCGGATTCGTACGCTGGTGATGGACGAGACGTTGGATGCCACGATCCTCAAGGTGTTGGTGGAGAAGGCCGCGCAAATTCGTGAAGACTATGGCTTTTCGCCGCCCTATTTTGGCGACGAGACCGATATTCTGGCGCTGATCCGCGACCATGAAGTGACGTTGTCCGCCCGACAACTTGGCCTTTTCGACGCGCCTTCTATCTCTGGTACTGGAGAAGGACATGAAGACCCCTTTGCCGCCGAGACGTTGCAGCGTATCCAGGGCGATAGCTTTTATGGCCAGACGCATATCGCGCTGCCCGACATTGAGCGGCGCTTGCGCGAGACGGAAGCCGCGCTTGGCTCTCCGATGCAAATCCAGCATTTCGTCTTCAGCGGTTTGAACCGTTTTGGTTGCGGGGTGGAAGATAACGGCGATGGCACAGTGAAGATCGTGCTTCAGAATCCTGTTCTACAGACGGCGGCCTTGGGTACGGTCATCTCACGGGCAACCTTCAACGCCGAACTGGGATTAGAGGATCCCGATGTGACAGTCCTTGACTTAGGGCACCCGCTGGTGCGCCGGCTCATCGAAGTGGTGAAGCAACGCGCTTTCCAGGGTGAGGATGCCTTGCACTATGGCCGCACTAGCTACAAAGTCACCCCTGACGTGGACGAAGTGACCGCCATTTTCACCTTGCTGGCGCGCTACGTAGTGCATACCGAGCCTACTTCGATCATCGAAGAACTGCTGCCTGTGGCGCTGACGGTGTATAGTGAGCAGCCGTCAGCTTTCAGCCTTCAGCAGGCATCGGCGTGGCTCAATGCAGAGGCGACTGCCGAAACCAGGCTGGAAAACGAGGTGAAAGAGGCGCTGCGGGACGCGCTGGACATCCCCGACCTGAATAAGGTGTTGATGCAAGCCGTCGAAGCGCGCCGCGCCGCCCTGGTAGCCGAGCGCCAAGCCATGCGCGCGCGCCTGGAAGCGCAGGAGAACGCGCAAGCCCTGGCGTGTTTACACGGCATAGACGACCTCGCTCCGGGTATGTTTGATGTGTTGACCGTAACAGTGCTATTCCCGGCGTAAGTTCGCAGTTACTTGTAGTAGGTGCTTAAACGTTGGATAGAGAAAATGACTGGCATCACTCCGGATATCTACGATAGATTAAGGCGTACACTCGTGAAGTGCGAACCTTTCAACAGCAACGCTGACTTGAGTGCTGTTTTTGCTGATGCACGGATAGCAGCTTGGCAGACGCTGCTCCCTGAGGGCGACAGCCAAAATCAACGTGTCAATCGCACTATCGATTTTCTCCGCAACAAGTACGACGCCAACCGGGAGAACGCCCTGGTACTCTTGATGCACGTGTTATGTGATCAATTCAACCCCACTGATGCGCGTTATGTTGAGCTGCGGATGTTAATTCATGACGTGGAAGAGATGTTCAGGTCAAATCGTGGGCAGCTCTTTGAAGACTTATTAGACCCCGCTTCCGGTATTCAGGCGTTGCTCTTTGCCGTTGATGCCTTCATTGATAGTCTACACAGTCTGGTTGATAGTCACAGCGCGTCTAGAGCGACAAAGCCCTATAAGGGACTCGCTGCTTATGGGATGGATGAAGCCGAGGCATTTTTCGGTCGCGAGCAAGACATTCAAGCGCTATTGGGTAAGCTCCAAAATAGCAGGCTGACGATCCTGCACGGTGAATCGGGGACAGGTAAGACTTCATTGTTGCAGGCTGGCATCGCGCCGCAGCTTTTAACGCGTGGAGAGATCCCTGTTGATGTGCGTGTTCGTAAGCAAAGTCCAGTGCAAGCAATCAAACAAGTCTTTCTTGATGATCCGGGAGCATTTCCAGCGCTACAGGCGGCTTCCCTGCATAGCTTTCTACGCAACGTTTGCGCCGCAGTCGATCGCGACGTTACGTTTTACATTTTCCTGGATCAGTTCGAAGATTTCTTCAAGTTCCTAGAGGAGGCCGAACGGGAGTCGTTTATCGAGCAACTGGCGGCATGTATGGACGATGTGAAATTGAACGTGCGCTGGGTCTTGTCGATGCGTACAGAGAGCTTTGGCGACCTGGCGACTTTTCGTCCTCACATCCAACACCCATTTGCTAACGATTATCGCCTGAGTCGCTTGACCACCCGGCAGGCCGAGACAGTCGTCACTCAATCAGCAGCACGAGGTGATATCACTTTTGAAACGGGCCTGGTGCAAAGGATTTTGGATGATCTGGGACACGATGATGTGCTGCCCGCGCAATTACAACTGGTTTGCGATACGCTTGTCGATATGCTAAGTGGGCGACCAGACAAATGTATCACACATGCGCTCTATGACGGAAGTGGCGGGGCCGCCGGGATTTTGCAGAACTATTTGGAGCGTGTGCTGTCCAGAGAGCTAGAGATTGATAAGCGCAAAGGCGCTTGGCTGTTGATTAAAGAATGTCTGGTGACATTTGACGCGCGTCGCACACTATGCCCATACAGCAGAATCACCAGCAAGTTACAGCTCTATGGTGTAGCGCCTGACACCATCCAGGAAATTCTAGATCATCTGATCAATAGCCGCTTGATTCAGGTGCAACACTTAGCCGTGCCTGAGGCAGAAGTCGCTTACGAGCTGACGCACGATTACCTCTTGGGACAGATCAAGCTGACCCCTGAAGACGAAGCCCGTAAGAGGGTTCAAGAGTTACTAGAACAAGTCGAAGATAACTGGCAGCGGGGAATAACGACGCTACTTGACACCCGAATTCTAGCAGAATTGGTTGAACCTCAAGCTGAACATTTAGGAGTAACCGATACTCAGGCTCAAATCTTGCTGCGCAGTGCTGTCGCCTCTCGCCGCCCGACGTCACTCTGGGGCGCCAAACTATCTCCTTCAGCTCTTGAGGCATTGGTTAGTACCCTTTCGCAAGAACGTTATGACCCTAATCCAGAAGTAAAGCGCCGCGCCTACGCCGGTTTGTGGACTTTACGCGCGAGTCTATCACGTTCCCTGCTGTTACTGGTATATAGCTGGTGGACCTGGCAGCAGGTCCGTCGCCCCTTTATGATTGCGTTACTCTTGCTTCTGATCCCAATGGTGTTTATCATCCTGTTGGAGTTATCCGAACCCGTTTTTGTGTCGTGGTTGAAGATGGATTTGCAGGGTGTGGTACAGGGGGGAAAAGACATTCGCGGAGTTTCTGCAGTTGCTGTAAATCCTGCCAACCCCGATGATGTCTATGTTGTTGATGCTGCTGGTCGGCAACTATACAAACGGTTGGGGATTCGAGAGTGGGTTGAGCTAGATACCACCCCGTGGCATAGATCTGCCATTTACGATATAGCGGTTGCTGGTTCACAAGTTTATATAGTTACAGAGGAAGGGGTTTTTTATAGCCAAGATGCTGATGGAATTTGGCACTATATGCCGGTTGTGCTAGAAACGCGACTGATAATAGAGCCAATGACTATCGCCGTGTCACCCAACGCACAGGATGAGCTTTTTATTGGCGACCAGCATGTTGGCATCCTCCATTCAAGCAATGGCGGTGGTAAATGGCGTACTATGGATATCCCTCCAATTTTGGATGTCGCGGCCATCCATGCGTTAGCTGCGAATGATGATTTTCTGCTTGTCGCGGCCGGTAAACAGCTATGGTTAGGGAAGTCTCCTGATTTTACTTTAGAACAAGTGACGTTTTCTGGATGTGAAATTGCAGACACTTCATGGGTCAATGCTTTGACATTGCCCTATGCCTCAAGTGATAGTTTTTTTGCCGTTATACTAGAAAATGGAATCTGCGATGGGAAAATTTCATCTCAGGATTGGCAGCCAGTGACGACGCCCTTTACAACTCCCATTTTCGACATAGCCATAGTGGAATCGCATTATTATGTAGCCAATAAGGAGGGATTATGGTGCCAACGTGAATGGGATAGTTCTAAACCAGCGTGGTGGAAGGCCAAGTTTCGTTGCCCAATCCCATGCAGGAATGAAAATTAATCTTTTTCTGTCTAGCAATTGAAGGAGAGAACAATGGCTGACCAAGCTCGTTTCGCTATAGGGCAAAATGGCATTGTTGACGTTAATGCCTGGCAGGCATTATATTCCCCAAAAGCGCAATACCGCGCCAAAAAGCGGCTGGCTCAGGTGCTTGACGAATTCGAGGCGTTCGTCAATGATTATCTTCAATATTTCAACACGGATGCAGAAATCGCTCAAGTGCCTACACCCTGGTTGAACAGCAAAATCTGCGAAGCTTTGGATGCCTATTGGGCGCCATTAGCGCGTGTCGCGGAACAGTATTTAGTTCCACATTATCAGCAATTTTTCTTCGATGAAACTGTGGAGCTAAAACTTAACGGATATTTGGAAGGTTTAAAGAATCTTATGCCTCCTGGAAAGCTAGATACAGACATCCTAAGGCCCTTGTTGTATTTTGATAAAATCAGCCTTGTCCATCGTTATCCCTACACCAACACGGTTTTTGTGGGGATGCCGTATCATCTCGTGATGATGGATAAAACTTTGGGTCTACAGGCCGTTCCCCATGAATTGGGACACTATCTTTATTGGAATATGGGAGAGTTGGCGGGTGATGGTGCCACAATTCCTGACTTCCAGGACAAAAAGCAGAACTTTAAGGAAGGTGCACTAGCGGCCTTACGCGCTGCAATGCCACAAAGAAAAATGGTGGCAAGCTCTCCACAGCAACCCTTGATAGATTTGCTATCCGATTGGTATGAAGAGATTTTTGCTGATGTTATCGGTGCAAGATTGGGTGGAGAGAAGTATTTCGCGTCCACACAGGAGCTTTTGAGACAAAGCGTAAGCAACGTTAAGGATTTGGTCAGTCATGATCAAAGTCACCCTTCGCCATGTCTACGGCCATTCATAGTCGCTTACACCTTGCATCTATACGGATCAGATCTCATCGAAAGCTGGGACGATTTCAAAGTTCAGTTTGGATTGGAAAGTCTGGACGGACTTGAAATTGGTTTGACCGAGCGGATAGAGTATGACAATCTTGAAGATATAGGAGTGTTGGAAAAGGTGCTCGATTTTATCAAGGGACCCCACAAAAATCCTCAAATTTCAGTCAGGGCAATCTGCGAGGCTTTGCAGATCATCATAGACTACATCAATGAGCAAATTACCCTTTATCAACGGATTGAACCCACTGCCACCTTTCACATCCGTGCGTTGTCTGTCAGCCCAGAATTCAAGGATCTTTTGGAACTGGTGAAAATCAGAAAAGGTCAGGCAGATACTGTGTACCGCATGTTACTACGCCCCCAATCCCTGGAGGGACTGTACAAATATAAACATCAGCATGATGCCTGGTCGAGCGGCAACGAGACGGTTTTTAGTGGGGTCAATGAAGACCGGCATGGGATCGTAACGTATCATTCTGCTAAGACGTTAGGCCCCCACACCCATTGAGGTATAACAGAGGTTCATGGTCCAAACCACCACCATCACCACCTCCGGCGGCTTGCTGACCGCCGCCTTCATCGAGGCGCTCCGCGAACCGGGCGCGCGACTGCGCGGCCTGGAGCCGGAGACGTTCGCCCATCTCACGCATCCCGCGCCCCGCACGCCTGCCGAATTGGAAGCGGACATCGCGGCGGCCTGGGAATTGCTGCTGGAACGCTGGGACGCGGTGCGCGCCCAGTTGCCGTTGCTGGAGGTCTCACAGGTCCGCGCGCGCTGGCTGCTACCGCTCTTTCACGTGCTGGATTTCGATCCCGTCTACTTGCGCGGCGACATGCTGGTGGATGACAGTGAGGCGCTGCGTTTCCCATTGACCCATCGCGGATGGGAACCCGGCGGGCCGGTGCTGCACATGCTGCCGCCTTCCCAAGACCTCGACGCGCGTCCTTCGGCAAGCTCAGGACGAGGCTATAAGGCCAAATCTCCGCACGATATGCTGCAAGTGTTTCTCAACGTGAGCCGCGCTGATACCTGGGCGATCCTCACCAACGGTGTCTTCCTGCGCCTGCTGCGCACCTACCATCATACCTTCACCAAAGGTTATGTGCAGTTCGACCTTGAAGCGATCTTCGAGACGCGCAATTACGGCGATTTCCGCGCGCTCTACCGGATGTGCCACGCGAGTAGATTCAGCGAATCGGCGAATGAGCGAATGGGCGAATCGGCGAGCGAGTGTCCCCTGGAGTGGTTCTACCAGGATGCGCTGGCGACGGGCATCAAGGTGGGCGAAGACCTGCGCGG
>DAOUAY010000649.1:0-1787 GCA_034432995.1 Anaerolineae bacterium
TTTCCCGGGTTCTTGTTTTTGTTCGTGTGCGCCCTGTTTTTCGACTGGGTGGACCGGCGCATGATTGCGCGGTTCCAGGGGCGGGTGGGACCGCCGTGGTACCAGCCGGTGGCCGACTTGATCAAACTGTTGGCGAAAGAGGACATTCTGCCAACGGGGGTCAATCCGCTCACCGCCGCAGTGCTGCCGATGGTCTCGCTGGCCGCGGTGTTGACGGCCGGGTTATACATTCCGTTCGGCGTCTCCTCCACCGCTTCCTTCGAGGGCGATCTGATCGTGGTGCTGTTTCTGCTCAGCCTCCCGGCGCTGGCTTATTTTTTGGCCGGGTGGATTTCAACCGGTGTGTACAGCGTGCTGGGCGGCAGCCGCGCGTTGTTGCAGTACTTCTCCTACGAAGTCCCGTTCCTGATGGCGTTGGCCGGGCCGGCGATCCTCGCCGGCTCGTGGTCGATTGCGCACATCGTAGACTATCAAGAGCAGACGATCTGGATCGCGCTGATGCAGCCACTCGGCTTTGTGTTGGCGATCATCGGTCTCATCGGCAAGCTCAAACGCGATCCGCTGGACATCCCGAAAGCCAAGTCGGAGGTCGTCGCCGGGTCGCTCACCGAGTTCAGCGGGCGCAAACTGGCGCTGTGGCATCTCACGATGAACATGCAGACTGTCGTGGGGATTTTTCTGCTGGTCAACCTCTTCCTGGGGCAGAGTAGCGTGTTCGGGACCATACCCGCGCTCCTGAGTTTCAGCCTCAAGTCGGTGGGCATCCTGCTGCTGCTCTCCACCGCGAGCGCGTTGTATGCCCGGCTACGCATCGACCAACTGGCGACGCTCGGCTGGCGCGTGTTAGCGCCGCTGGCGCTGGCGCAAATCCTGGTCGCCACGTGGATTGGAGGATGAGATGGCTTCCCCTTTACGTTCATTAGTCTATTTACTCCCGCAGATCTGGCGCGTTCTCAAACAGGGGCCGCGCACCGTCGAATATCCCTTTGGTCCGGCGGAACTGCCCGCAGGCTACCGTGGGCGTGTCGTTGTCCGTGAGGAAAACTGCCGCGGGTGCAGCATGTGCGTGCGGGATTGCCCGGCCTTCGCGCTGGAATTGGAGCGCAACGGGCGCGACGCCTATCGCCTGATCTACCACCCCGAACGTTGCGCCTATTGCGGACAGTGCGAGCTGAGTTGTAACTTCGACGCGATTTATCTGAGCAATGAATTCGTCCCTGGCGAACCAGATCGCGCAGACCTCCGCGTGGTCTTGGTCAACAAAGAAACGAAGGAAGACACCTCCATATAAAAGGGGAACCCCAACATGATGACCCAATCAGACGACAAAACAGCAGCGCAAAGTTATATCACCCGGATTAACCAGGCGCTGGATGCGGCCCTGGCGCGCACCCTGGACGCTGGAAACACATGCGTGTTGGACCTCGCCACCGATCGTTACGTTATCTTTTCGGACCAACATCGCGGGGCGCGCAACAACGCGGATGATTTTCAGCGGGCCGCACGCGCGTACAATGCCGCCCTCGCCTACTATCTGCACTTGGGACACACGCTCGTCGTCCTGGGGGACGTGGAAGAGCTATGGGAAGAGATGCCCGCCGCCGTCATCAGAGCCTACCGGCACAGCCTCGAACTGGAGGCGCGCTTCCACCAACGCGGGCGCTACGTGCGCATCTGGGGCAATCACGATGACGAATGGCAATACGAAGATAGCGTGCGCCGCCACCTGGAACCTATCTACGGCGACCCACCGCTGCGCGTCCACGAGGGACTGCGCCTCACCGTGA
>DAOUAY010000650.1:0-2664 GCA_034432995.1 Anaerolineae bacterium
AGTTGATATGTTGCCAGAATATGACTTCAGCGGCAAAAAAGGGGTGCGCGGAAAATACTATCACGCCTATCAACAAGGCCACACGGTCAGGATACACCAGGAAGACGGTAGTGTTACAACGCAGTACTTTACGTTGGAGGAAGGCGCTGTCTTGTTGGCCCCAGATGTGCGTAAGTATTTTCCCGATTCTGAAAGCGTCAATCTGGCCCTCCGCAGGTTGATCGGGTTAATCGAGATGTTGCCGCATGAATCATCTTAACCTGATTGCTGATTAATCGGCCTACCAAGCTGAATGAAAATTACGTTTCTTAATCCGTTAAAATCCGTTTAATCCGTTGACATTTTTAGGAGGTCATTGTGAAAAGTTTAGAAGAACTACAGAAAATCAAAGAACGCGCGTTGCAGCGCCGCAAGCTGGCCGGCGAGGGCGCGCGCGCGCGCATTGTCGTGGCGATGGGCACCACCGGCATTGCCGCCGGCGCCCGTGACACGATGGCGGCCATTTTGAAGGAACTGGAAAAACGCGGCATCGGCGACGTCGTCGTCACACAGACCGGCAGCGCCGGCATGAGCACCTACGAACCGGTCGTCCAGGTGCAGGTGGGCGACGGTGAACTCATCACCTACGGCAACGTCGACGCCAGCCGCGTCGCAGCCTTGATCGAGAAACACGTTCTGGGCGGCGCGGTTGTGGCCGAATGGCAGGTCCAGTAAGGAGGAGCTATGGCTTATCGCGCCAACATTTTAATCAATAGCGACGCTCCTGGCGCCGAGGCCGTCTACGGCGCGTTCCTGGACGAACTTCAGGAGTTGGCGTTGCGCGACGAGGTGCAGGTGTTGATGACCTCAGGCCTGGGCGGGCAGGGTGTGGAGGCCGTAGTCTACCCCGACAGCGTGCGCTACGTCAACCTGACGCCGGATGACGTCGCCCGCATCACGGAGGAACACTTGCTGAAAGGCCGCCCGGTGCTGGCGCTCACGCAAGCCGCGCCGGCGGTCACGCCGTTGCCCCCCCCCGCGCCCAAAGAGGTGCGCGTGGTGCTGCGCAACATCGGTACAATCAATCCCTTCGACATCGAAGACTACATCGCCGAGGACGGTTACGCGGCCCTGGCGAAAGTGCTGACCGAGATGACGCCGGAGCAGGTGCTGGACGTGATGAAGGTGTCCGGCCTGCGCGGGCGCGGCGGCGCCGGCTTCCCCGCCTATCTCAAGTGGACGTTCGCCCGCAATAGCCCCAATCACCCCAAGTATCTCATTTGCAATGGCGACGAAGGCGATCCCGGCGCATTCATGAACCGCAGCGTCCTGGAAGGCGACCCACACTCCGTCATCGAGGGCATGGCGATTGCCGCTTACGTCATCGGGGCCGCGCAGGGTTATTTCTACGTCCGCGCCGAATATCCCATTGCCATTCGCACGCTGCGTGCGGCGCTGGAACAGGCGCGCGAGTATGGCTTCCTGGGCGAGAATATCTTTGGGACAGGCTTCAACTTCGATCTCGAAATCCGCATGGGCGCGGGGGCGTTCGTCTGCGGCGAAGAGACGGCGTTGATGCGCTCTATCGAAGGGCAGCGGGGTATGCCGAGCACGCGCCCGCCGTTCCCCGCCGTTTCGGGCTTGTGGAAGCAGCCGACGAACATCAACAACGTCGAAACCTACGCCAACGTGCCGCAAATTCTGCTCAAAGGCGGCGAGTGGTTCGCCTCGATGGGGACCGAGCAAAGCAAGGGCACGAAAACCTTCGCCATTGCCGGGAAGGTCAAGCACACCGGCCTGATCGAAGTGCCGCTGGGCGTCACGATCCGCGAGATCGTGTACGACATCGGTGGCGGTATCTTGAATGACAAAAAATTCAAGGCCGTGCAGACCGGCGGGCCGATGGGCGGCTGTATCCCCGAACAATTCCTGGATTTGCCGGTGGACTACCAATCGCTGGCCTCGGTCGGCTCCATTATGGGATCGGGCGGCTTCGTCATCATGGACGAAGAGACCTGCATGGTGGATATCGCCCGCTTCTTTATGGATTTCGTCCAGGATGAATCCTGCGGCAAATGCGTTCCCTGCCGTGTGGGCACCCGCCGGATGCTGGAAATCCTCAACGACATCTGCGCGGGCCGAGGTCAGCCCGGCGACATCGAGCTGCTGGAGGAAATGGGGAAATCCATTATGCGCGGGTCGCTCTGCGGTCTGGGGGCCGGCGCGCCGAACCCGGTGATGAGCACGATCAAGTACTTCCGCCACGAATACGAAGCGCACATCTACGAGAAGAAATGCCCGGCGAAGGTCTGCCGCGCGCTGATCGAGTACAAAGTGGACCCCGACCTGTGCATCGGCTGCACGCGCTGCGCTCGCAACTGCCCGGTCAATGCGATTGCCGGTAAACCGAAGGAAAAACACGTCATCGACCTTGCGATCTGCATCCGCTGCGGCATCTGCAAGCAAGTGTGCCCAGTGGCGGCGATTGATGTCTATTAGGAAGTGAAGAGTAAAGAGTAAAGAGTAAAGAGTGAAGAGTAAAGAGTACTCATTTCTCATTACTCATTACTCATTACTCATTTCTCATTACCCACACAGGGAGGAGACTATGCCAGAATGTTCGACCTTGAATGAAATTATGGAAAAATACGGGGGCGACCGCGAGGCGTTGGTGGAGATTTTGCG
>DAOUAY010000651.1:0-3042 GCA_034432995.1 Anaerolineae bacterium
CCATCCTCAAGAACAACCAGCAGATGCTGCGGCCACAATTCTTCCAGTTCCTGGAAGGCATCGAAGCCACCTCGCGGGAACAGGGCGAGACACAGACGGCGGATCAGTTGGCCCGCATCCGCGCACTGGCACAGCAATACGCGCCACAGCCCGAAGGGACGCCGGCAGCATCACCGACTGCGCCACAACCGCCTACCCCTCCACCTGCCCCGCCCGAAGACGAAACGCGCACAGCTTCTGGGTTGATTATCGCTAAGCGGTAGAAAAGGGGTAAAGAGTGAAGAGTAAAGAGTGAAGAGTGAAGAGTGAAGAGTGAAGAGTGAAGAGTAAAGAGAAATGAGTATGAAGGCGTGGGCCTTTTACTCATTTCTCATTTCTCATTTCTCATTTCTCATTTCTCATTTCTCAGGAGGATGCTATGGCGGGGAAACTGGTTCTGGTAGACGGCCATTCGCTGGCGTATCGCGCGTTCCACGCGCTGCCGGCCGATATGCAGACCTCGTCGGGGGAGCTGACGAACGCTTCCTACGGGTTCGCGTCGATGCTGCTCAGCGTGTTGCATGACGAGCAGCCCGACTACGCCATCGTGACCTTCGACAAGGGAGCGTCGTTCCGTGTGCGGGAATACGCGGAATACAAAGCCCACCGCGCGAAAATGCCCGCCGAAATGCGCAATCAGATGGAGCGCGTCCGCGAGATCGTGGATGCGCTCAACATCCCCATCGTGATGCTGCCGGACTACGAGGCCGACGACGTGCTGGGCACGCTCTCCCGTCAGGCCGCCGACGCCGGGCTGGACGTTGTCATCGTCACCGGCGACCGCGACGCGCTGCAACTGGTGGATGAGCGCGTCACCGTGCTCACTTCCGGGCGGCGTTTCTCCGACACTCTGCGCTACACACCGGAGGCGGTCCGCGAGAAGTACGGGTTGGAACCGCCGCAGCTTATCGATCTCAAAGCATTGATGGGCGACACGTCCGACAACATCCCCGGCGTGCGCGGCGTGGGTGAAAAAGGCGGCATTGGGCTGCTGCAAAAGTACGGCACGCTCGACAACCTCTACGCGCATCTCGATGAACTTGGCACGCGCTACCAGACCGCGCTGACCGAAAACCGCGACGTGGCTTACCTCAGCCAACGTCTGGGCCGCATCGTGCGCGACGCGCCGGTCACACTCGACCTCGAAGCGGCGCGCACCGACAAGGGCTACGACCGCGCGCGCGCGTTGGCGCTGCTGCAACAACTCGAATTCCGCACGCTGGTGCGGCGGCTGCCGGGTGCGGAAGAATCGGCGAGTCAGCGAATCGGCGAATCGGCGAGTCAGCAGCTTTCGCTCTTCGGCGAAGTCGCGCCCGCGCCGCAAACGACAGTTATCTCCGGCCTCGGCGATTATCGCGCCGTGGTGGATGAGGTGGAGCTGGCGAACCTAGCTGCGCGACTCGGCAAAACGTCGAGCATCGCCATAGACACCGAAACGACCGGCACAGATGCGTTGCTGGCGGATCTGGTAGGTCTCTCCTTCACCGACCGCGAAGGCGCAGCGTGGTACGTCCCGGTGCGCGCACCCGACAACGAACCAGTCCTGCCCGTCGAAACCGTGCGCCAACATCTTGGCCCCGTACTGGCGAATCTGCAAATCGCCAAGATCGGCCACAACCTCAAATACGATGTCGAAGTGCTGCAACGCCACGGCTTACCCGTTGCCGGGACGTTGTTCGACACGATGATCGCCGAGTGGGTGCTCAATCCCAACTCCGCCAACCTGGGCCTCAAAAATCAGGCCTGGGCGCGCCTGGGTGTGCAGATGACGGAGATCACAATGCTTATCGGAACAGGCCGCGACCAGAAGACAATGGATCAGGTTTCACTCGCGCAGGTCGTCCCCTACGCCAGCGCCGACGCCGACATGACCTTCCGCCTCGCCGCGATCCTGCAAGCCGAACTCGAACAGCGTGAGCAGACGGCGCTCTTCCGTGACCTGGAAATGCCGTTGCTGCCGGTGTTGGTCGATATGGAAATGACCGGTGTGAAACTGGACGTCGCCTGGCTGGAGACGCTCTCCGAGGAACTGGCGGGCCGTCTGAACGACCTGGAACGCGATATCTACCGGCACGCAGGCACGGAATTCAACATCAACTCGACGCAGCAGCTCTCGGACGTGCTCTTCAAGCGGTTGGGGCTGCCCACACGCGGCATCAGCAAGACAAAATCGGGCCATTACTCTACCCGCGCCGGTATCCTGGAGGATTTGCAGGGCGCGCATCCTATCGTCGATGCGATTCTGGCGCACCGCGAGCTATCCAAGCTCAAATCGACCTATGTGGACGCGCTGCCGCAACTGGTCAACCCGCACACCGGGCGCGTGCATACGTCCTACAATCAGACCGGCGCAGTGACGGGACGGCTGTCGTCATCGAATCCGAACTTGCAGAACATCCCCATCCGCTCACCGGAAGGGCGACGCGTGCGGCGGGCGTTCGTGGCGGAAGACGGCTGGCGGCTGATCGGCGCGGACTACTCGCAGGTGGAATTGCGCGTTATGGCCCACGTCTCCGGCGACGAAGGCTTGATCGGCGCCTTCGAGCGCGGCGAGGACATCCACGCAACGACGGCGGCGGCGGTCTACGGCGTGCCGCTGGACGAGGTCGGCTACGACCAGCGCCGCATCGCCAAGGCCGTCAACTTTGGCCTGATCTACGGACAGAGCGCCTTCGGCCTCTCCAAACAGGTGGGGATCAGTGTCGAGGAGGCCGATGCCTTCATCAAGCGTTACTTCGAGCGTTTCCCGCGCGTGCGCGGCTACATGGATCAGGTTCAGCGCGAGGTCGCCGAACGAGGCTACGTGGACACATTGCTCAACCGGAGGCGCTTCTTCCCCGAACTTGCGCCCGACAGCAACCTGCCCGCGCAACAGCGCCAGGCCCTGCAGCGCATGGCGATCAACACGCCGATTCAAGGCAGCGCGGCGGACATCATCAAGCTGGCGATGCTGCGCACGCACCGGATGCTCAAGGAGAGCGGTCTGCGCACGCGAATGATCTT
>DAOUAY010000652.1:0-3608 GCA_034432995.1 Anaerolineae bacterium
CGTCGCCGAGGTGCTCAGCGCGCTGCTGGACACGGAAGTTTACCACCTGTGGGTCACGCGAATCACGCGGCGCTACCAGTGGGCGCGCGTGCTCGTCAGCAACAGCCTCAGCGTGCCGCTGGACAGTCTGGTGTTCTGTTGGGCGGCGTTTGGCGGCGTGCTGCCGGGCGCTGTCGTCTGGTCGATTTTCTGGGCCAACGTGCTCGTCAAAGGCTTGACGACGTTGGTCGGTATGCCGGCGATTTATCTGGTCAAGGGAGAATAAGTGTTGGAAGAAAAAAAAGTACAAACGGCCGTTTCACTCGACGACGATTCGTCGATGGCGGTCATCGAGCAATTTCTGGCCGAGAGCGGCGGCGCGGTCATCACCGAGGGCGAACCCGCTGCCGATTGGCACGACGAGGTGTTGCCGGAGGGCCACCGGTCAGGGTTTGTGGCTGTCATCGGGAGGCCCAACGTGGGGAAATCCACGCTCGTCAACGCGCTGGTGGGGCACAAAATCGCCATTGTGTCGCCCAAACCGCAGACGACGCGCACACGCATCACCGGCATCGTCACCGAGCCGGGTTATCAGATGATTTTCATCGACACGCCAGGCATCCACCAAAAGCCCGGTCACAAGTTGAACGCGTTGATGATCGAGCAGGCCGTCGCCGCCATCCCCAACGCCGACGTGGTGCTGTTTGTCGTCGATGTGGCGGTGGCGCCGCGCGAGGAGGACCAGTACATCGCGCAGTTGTTGGCGACGCGGGCTGCCAGGAATCCCGTGATTTTCGTCCTCAACAAGATGGATGAACTGGCGCTGGAGCAGGCCGAGGCGCGCATCGAGGGTTATTGGGCGCTGCTGCCCGACTACGCCGACTCGCTCCCCACCAGCGCACTCAAGGGGACGAACCTCGAGTTGCTACAGGAGCACATCCTGAAATTCTTGCCCGAAGGCCCGCGCTACTATCCTGGTGACCAGATCACCGATCAGACCGAACACCAGATTGCGGCGGAACTGATCCGCGAGGCGATGCTGCACTACACGCACCAGGAAGTCCCGCACGCGGCGGCGGTCTTCGTGGAGGATTATCACGAGCGCGAAAACGGCGTGCTCTACATCTCGGCGACGATTTGGGTGGAGCGCGAGACGCAGAAACCTATCGTCATCGGCAAGCAGGGCCAGCGTCTCAAGCAGATCGGCGCGGCAGCCCGCGCAGAACTGGAACGCTTTATCGGCGGGAAAGTGTACCTGGAGTTGTGGGTCAAAGTGCAGCCGCAATGGCGCGACCGCGAGGGCCGGCTGCGCGAATTGGGGTTTTAGCAGGTCCGCATGGTTTTGTTTCACCACAGAGACACGGAGTACACGGAGAAAATCTCGAAAAATCTCCGTGCCCTTTGTGTCTCCGTGGTTAAATATACTACGTTGTGAGTATCTCGACGCCGTCCGGCGTCACCAGCACCGTGTGTTCCCACTGGGCGGAGAGCGAGCCATCGGCGGTCAGAGCGGTCCAACCGTCGTCCAGCGTCCGTATTCGATAATCGCCCGCGTTGATCATCGGCTCGATGGTAAACACCATGCCGGGAACCATTTCCGCGCCGGTGTGCGGCACGCCGTAGTGTGCCACATCCGGGGCCTCGTGGAAGTAGATGCCCGTCCCGTGCCCCACGAAAGCGCGCACGACAGAGTAGCCGTGGCGCTCGGCGTGCTGCTGGATGGCGTGGCCGATGTCGCCGATGCGGTTGCCCGGTTTCACCTGCGCGATGCCCAACTCCATACACTCGCGCGTCACCCGCACCAGTTTGCGCGCCGCCGGAGCGACCTCCCCGATCAAAAACATCCGGCTGGAATCGCCGTAGTAGCCGTCGAGGATCGTCGTCACATCGATGTTGAGGATGTCGCCTTCGCGCAGCACCCGGTCGGGACTGGGGATGCCGTGGCAGATCACCTCGTTGATCGAGGTGCAGACGCTTTTGGGATAGCCGCGATAGTTCAAGGGCGCGGGGATGGCGCCGTGGGCGATGGTCATCTCATGCACCCACGTGTTGATTTGCTCGGTGGTGATACCGGGCGCGATGCGCGGGGTGAGCGCGTCCAGGATGTCGCGGGTCAGGTGACAGCTTTTCCGGATGCCGGCGATCTGCGCTTCATTCTTGATGATGATTTCGCGTTTGTTTGCCAGCTTTTGCCGGCGGCTGTACGCCTGCGCGACGTTCTGCGTCGTCTCTTCGACGGGATCTTTCTTCGTATTTCGTAACCAACTCAAACCGTTTCGTCTCTGCATGGTTGTCCTCTGTATTATGTAGACAGTAGACGGTAGACGGTAGACAGGGTTTCCCCGTCTGCCGTCTACCGTCTACCGTCTACTGCCCCCCGCCCTTCCCAGAATGCGGCGCGGTAGTCGACGAACGTGCCTGCCAGGATGGCGGCGCGACATTCGGTGATAATCGCCAGCATCGTGTGCAGATTGTGGATGGTGAGCAGCGTGGCCCCCAGGATTTCCTTGGCGGCGAACAGGTGGCGGATGTAGGCCCGGCTGAAGTGCTGGCAGGCGTAACACGCGCACGTCGCGTCGAGTGGTGCGGGATCGTCGGCGAAACGGGCATTTCGCATGTTGAGTTTCCCGGTTTTCAGGAGCGCCTGCCCGTTGCGGGCCACCCGCGTCGGCAGCACGCAGTCGAAGATGTCGATGCCCCGCGCGACGCCTTCCACCAAATCCTCCGGCGTGCCGACGCCCATGAGGTAACGCGGCTTGTGCTCCGGCAGCAGCGGCGTGGTTGCGTCCAGGGTGGCGTACATCTGCGCCTTCGTCTCACCCACCGAGAGGCCGCCGATGGCGTAGCCGGGGAAGTCCAGCGCGGTCAGAAATGCGACGCTCTGCGCGCGCAGGTCGGGGAAGACGCCGCCCTGCACGATGCCGAAGAGCGCCTGATCGGCGCGAGTGTGCGCGACCTTGCACCGCTCGGCCCAGGCGTGCGTGCGGGCCAGCGCGCGGACGTTGTAATCGTGATCGGTAGGGGGCGCGCACTCGTCGAGCACCATGGCGATGTCCGCGCCGAGGTTCTGCTCGATCTCGACGACCCGCTCCGGCGTGAAGCGGTGCTGGCGCCCGTCGATGTGCGAGCGGAAGGTCACGCCGTCGTCGTCGATGGTGCGCAGCGGCGTCTGTCCACGCCCGCCGCCCAGGCTGAAGACCTGGAAGCCGCCGGAATCGGTGAGCAGTGGGCCATCCCATCCCATGAAGGTGTGGAGTCCGCCCAACGCGGCGATGCGCTCGTCGCCGGGCCGCAAGTACAGGTGGTAGGTGTTAGCCAGCAGCAGCACCGCGCCGACCTCCCGCAACTGCTGCGGCGTCACCGCTTTGACCGTCGCCTGTGTGCCGACCGGTGCGTAGATCGGCGTCGGCAGCGGGCCATGAGCGGTGTAAAACACGCTCGCCCGCGCCGGCCCGTCGGTGGCGAGTAAGTCGAAGGTGAATAACGTCGTCATTCCGTGCTTGTCCTCAATCCTGCGTCATCATACCACAACCAAAACAATCGCCAAGTGGGGGGAGGACGCAGGAGGCAGGAGGCAGGGGGCAGGGGGCAGGAGGCAGGAGGCAAGATCGTTCACCATCCGCTTGTTG
>DAOUAY010000653.1:0-1550 GCA_034432995.1 Anaerolineae bacterium
CCGCGCAGTGATAGAAAAGGCCAACCCAAGCGGGGTCACACAGAAAATGATGTAAGCAGCAAGTAAATAGATAGGCATATTCCCTCCTGAAACCTACGCTGTGGCAGCCTCGTCATGCAGACGCAAAGCCGCAAGCTGGTCTCGCTCATGTTCCAAAGCAATGCGCTGCCGCAACAGCGTCACGTACACCAGCGTAAAGGCCGCGATAGAAACGAGCAGCGTGTGTATCATCTTCGGGGTCAACGCCATCCCTTCGCCGGAGACGATCACGGGATGAATCGTGCGCCACCAGCGAATGGCAAACCAGGAGAGAGGCACGGTGACGAACGCGGCGATGCCGTACACGGCCGCAAAGCGCGCTTCGCGTTCCGGGCTGAACACCGAGCCGCGCAGCATCACATAGGCCACGTACATTAGCCATTGCACCGCCGAGATGGTCAGGCGCGGCTCCCACGTCCAGTACGTGCCCCACGCCGGTTTGGCCCACAACATCCCCGTGACCAACGTCATCGAGATGTACACCAGTCCCACCTCCGCCGACGACAAGGCCAGGATGTCCCAGCGCCGATTGTTGGTGGCGAGATAGCCAACGCCGCCCACGAAGGTCACGAAGAAGCCGAAGAAGCCCACCCAGGCCGAAGCCACGTGGAAGTAGAAGATGCGCTGCACCTCGCCCATCGTCGCCTCGCGCGGCGCGTAGAAAAAGACCATGCCGAGCGCCACGAGAAATGCCACCCCGCTCAGCCCCACCAACACCCAGTTCACCAGACGCTTTTGCCCCATATTACCTCCAAAAGCAATCAGAAATCCGTTTCATCCGTTCAATCCGTTGACCCTAATCTTCGATCACATAACCAAAAGTGAGTAACGCCACCGCGATGATGATCAAATTATAAACCACCAAAATCTGCCCCCACCCGCCGATCTCGGCCCAGGTTGCCCCTTCGAGCAGCGCGCCGGTCGCTTTGACGGCAGCGATGAGCAATGGCGTCAGCAACGGCAAGAGCAGAATCGGCAGCATCACTTCGCGGGCGCGCGTGTTCACGGCAATTGCCGACAGCAAGGTGCCGACCGCAGCGTATGCCACCGTCCCCAAAAGCGCCGTCAGCAGCACGCCGCCGCGCAGTAGCCCCACATTGAACATCAATGTCGCCAGTGGGATCAGCACAACTTCCACGGCGAGCATCAGCGTCAGGTTCCCCAGCGCCTTGCCGAAGAAAATCGCTGCGCGATCCACCGGCGCGAGCAGCAGCCCTTCGATGCCGCCGGTTTGCTGCTCGCGCGCCATCGAGCGGCTCAAGCCGAGCGTCCCGGCGAACGCAATCGTCGTCCACAGCACGCCCGGCGCAGCCGCCTGCGCCAGCGAGCCGCGCAAATCCAGCGCGAAACTGAAGATCAACAGCGCCAGCGCCGCAAAGACGAACATCGCGCTGAAAATCTCGCGCGTGCGCAACTCCGCCGCAATATCCTTGGCGACAATGGCCCAAACCTGACGGAAGAAGTGGCGAGTGGCGAGTGGCGAGTTAAGAGTGGCGAGTTGTGAGTTGTGA
>DAOUAY010000654.1:0-22016 GCA_034432995.1 Anaerolineae bacterium
TTGACCTCGTGCGCGGCGACGCCGGGCGCGCCCAACTGCGGCAGGATCAGCGTCCGGTGGCTGACCACCTCGGACAAATGCGCGGCCTCGACACGGCGCACGATCTCATCGGTGCTGAACGTGCCTTTCCCGGCGGCGCACCACACATTGACGCCCATTGTGTCCAGCACCAGGATGTAGCCGTCCACACCCGGCAGGGATGCGCGCAGCGCGTCGAAGCTGAGCGTGTAGTTCGCGGTGACGAACACCGGCGACTCCGGCGTCGGAGCGCCGAGCGCGTACAGCCCCGGCGTCACGCGATGATCCCCGCGCCGGTACCCCCACCGCGCCAGAAAGTGATCCCAATGATCGGCAAAAGTCAGCGTGCTGCTTGTGTGCATAAAGTCAGGTATTGCATTCATTTATATCCTCCAATCTCGTAGACGGTAGTCGGTAGACAGTAGACAGGGCTTGCTCTGCCCAACCCCGTCTACCGTCTACTGTCTACCGTCTACTTTATCAGCTCATAATCTGCGCAATTTGTTCTCGGAACCACGCAATGTTCTCCGCGTTTAGGCAGTAGCAGCGTGCGGGGCCTTCGGTGATGCCGGAAATCCAACCGGCTTCGCGCAGGACTTTGAGATGCTGCGAAACGGTCGCCTGCGCGAGGGGCAGGTAGTCTACGATGTCGCCGGTGATACAGCCGGGATGCGTCACCAGGAACTTGAGAATCTCGAAGCGGATCGGGTTGCCGAGCGCCTTGAACATCGCCACCAGACGCTCTTGATCGTCGCCGGAGATGTCCAGCGAACAACACGCTGGAACACAAACCGCGCACGAAGTCATTTCTGGCATAGATTTGCTCCTATCGTATATTTGCGATTATCGTATTTTTACGATAAATTATACAACGAATGTGCTGCTTGTCAATACCTGTATGCTATGAGGGACGTTTTTCCTTGATACTTTCTTGACCTCCGGCGCCGTGTCCTTGTCCCCGCTTTGACCTCTTTTGCGTTACACTCTTACCGGATACGGAGAGATTGTTTTCTCATACTGTGACCGGAGGCGTATGATGACTGTGTTAGTTGGTTTGATCGCGCTGGGACTGCTCGTGTACCTGGGCGTCACGCTGCTCAAGCCGGAGTGGTTCGAATGACCCTTTTTGGCTGGCTGCAAATTGGAGTGTACCTGGCGCTGCTGTTGCTGCTTGCCAGGCCGCTGGGTGTCTATATGGCCCGCGTCTATCAGGGTGAGCGCACGGCGCTGGCGCCGCTCGTGCGCCCGGTCGAGCGGCTGATCTATCGCGCCGCCGGCGTGCGCCCGGATGCGCAGATGGACTGGCGCGCCTACACGATCGCCTTGTTGTTGTTCAACGCCCTGGGATGGGCGGCCCTCTACGCGCTGCAGCGCTTGCAGGCCGCGCTGCCGCTCAACCCGCAGCGCCTGGGCGGCGTCGCGCCGCTTACGGCGTTCAACGCGGCGGTCAGTTTCGTCACCAACACCAACTGGCAAAGCTATGGCGGGGAGACGACCATGAGTTACCTCACCCAGATGCTCGGCCTCACCGTGCAGAATTTCGTCTCGGCGGCGACGGGGATGGCCGTGCTGGCGGCGTTCGTGCGCGGGCTGGCGCAGCATCCCCCCCTTTCATCCCCCCCACAGGTGGGGAAGATTGAAGCGGGAATCGGCAACTTTTGGGTGGATTTGACGCGCGGGGTGTTGTACATCCTGCTGCCGCTGGCGCTCCTGCTCGCCCTGGCGCTGGCGTCGCAGGGGGTGGTGCAGACGCTGCGCCCTTCTCAGGATGTATCGCTGCTGCAACCCACCGTTGACGCAAACGGGCAGGCGGTGACACGGCAGACGCTGGCCCTCGGCCCGGCGGCGTCGCAGATTGCGATCAAGCAGCTCGGCACGAACGGCGGCGGCTTTTTCAACGCCAACTCGGCGCACCCCTTCGAGAATCCCACACCGCTGACCAACTTGCTGGAAGTGCTGGCAATTTTGCTGATCCCGGCGGCGTTGTGCCTCACGTTTGGGCGGATGGTGGGGGATATGCGGCAGGGCTGGGCCATTTTGGCGGCGATGACCGTTATTTTTGTGGGGATGGCGGGACTGGCGGTGTGGGCGGAGCAAAGCGGGAACCCGGCGCTAGCCCGTTTGGGTGTGGATCAGGCCGCCGGCGACGCGCAGCCCGGCGGCAATATGGAAGGCAAAGAACTGCGCTTTGGCGTCGTCAACTCGGCGCTGTGGGCCACGGCGACGACCGCCGCCTCCAACGGTTCGGTCAACTCGATGCACGACTCGTACACGCCCCTGGGCGGGCTGGCGGCGTTGTGGCTGATCCAGTTGGGGGAGGTCGTCTATGGCGGCGTGGGGTCTGGCTTGTACGGGATGCTGGTTTTTGTCATCATTGCCGTTTTCGTCGCCGGGCTGATGGTGGGCCGCACCCCCGAATATCTGGGCAAAAAGATCGAGGCGTTCGAGATCAAGATGGCCGCGCTGGTCATTCTGATCCCGGTGTTGATCGTGCTGGGCGGCGCGGCGCTGGCTGTCGTCACCCCGGCGGGGCGGGCGTCGGTGTTCAACCCCGGTGCTCACGGCCTGAGTGAAGTGTTGTACGCTTTTTCTTCCGCCGGCAACAACAACGGCAGCGCGTTTGCCGGATTGGACGCCAACACGCCCTTTTACAACATCGCGCTGGGCCTGTTGATGCTGATCGCGCGTTACGGGTTGATCGCGCCGGTGCTGGCGTTGGGCGGCTCGATGGCCGGCAAGCGCGTCACCGCAGCCGGCGCCGGCACGCTCCCGACGCGCACGCCGCTGTTCGTCGCCTGGCTGGTCGTCGTGGTCGTCATGGTCGGCGCGTTGAGCTTTTTGCCGGCGTTGGCGCTCGGGCCGGTGGCCGAACATCTGATGATGGGGTGGTGACAGACGATGCAAAGAGACTCTCGAAAACACCCGGCGCGGCGACAAGCGTTGTATCGCCGCGCCGCCATAGACGCGCTGCGCAAGCTCGACCCGCGCCGGATGGTGCGCAATCCGGTCATGTTCACGGTGGAGGTCGGCAGCGTGCTGGCGACGGCGCTGTGGCTGCAAGCCCTGACGGGACGCGGCGAAGCGCCGGCGGGGTTCGTCGGCGCGGCGGCGCTGTGGCTGTGGTTCACCGTGCTGTTTGCTAACTTTTCCGAGGCCCTGGCCGAAGGTCGCGGGCGGGCGCAGGCCGAAGCGCTGCGCAAGACCCGCCGTGAGACGCAGGCCAAAAAGCTGCGTAGTCCCCAGCGCGACGCGCCGGTCGAAATCGTCGCTTCTACGGCGCTGCGGCGAGACGACGTGGTGCTGGTGGAAGTGGGGGACATCATCCCGGTGGACGGCGAGGTGATCGAGGGGATCGCGGCGGTGGATGAGAGCGCCGTCACCGGCGAAAGCGCGCCGGTGATCCGCGAATCCGGCGGCGACCGCAGCGCCGTCACCGGCGGCACGCGCGTGCTGTCCGATTGGCTGATCATCCGCGTGACGGCCAATTCCGGCGAGGGCTTTCTCGACCGCATGATCGGTCTGGTGGAAGGCGCCCGGCGGCGCAAGACGCCCAACGAGATCGCCCTCGGCATTTTGCTGTCGGGGTTCACGATCATTTTCCTGATCGTGTGCATGACGCTTTTGCCGTTTTCGCTCTACAGCGTGCGGGCGGCCGGCGCGGGCGCGCCGGTCACGCTGACCGTCCTGATCGCCCTGCTCGTCTGCCTGATCCCCACCACGATTGGGGGACTGCTTTCGGCAATCGGCATCGCCGGGATGGATCGCCTGATCCAGCACAACGTCATCGCCTTATCCGGGCGGGCGGTGGAGGCGGCCGGCGACGTGGACGTGCTGCTGCTCGACAAGACCGGCACGATCACCCTGGGCAACCGCCAGGCCGTCGAATTCATCCCGGTCGGCGGGGTGAGCGAGCGCGAGCTGGCCGAACTGGCGCAGTTGGCCTCGCTCGCCGACGAGACGCCGGAGGGCCGCAGCGTGGTGGTGCTGGCGAAGGACAAATACGGGTTGCGCGGGCGCGCCGTCGGCGAAACGGCGATGCGCTTTGTCCCCTTTACGGCGCAGACGCGCATGAGCGGCGTGGACATTCCCGCCCTGTCGGGGACAGAGGGGGGACTGCGTATTCGCAAGGGCGCGCCCGATGCGATTCTGGCCTGGGTCGCCGGGCACGGGCACAACGCGCCGGCGGGGCTGCATGTCGCGGTCGAAGCCATTGCCCGCGCTGGCGGCACGCCGTTGGTGGTGGCGCGCAACGGCCAGGCCGTGGGCGTGATCCACCTCAAAGATGTGGTCAAAGGCGGCATCAAGGAGCGCTTTGCCCACCTGCGTAAAATGGGCATCCAAACGGTCATGATCACCGGGGATAACGCCCTCACCGCCGCCGCGATTGCCGCCGAAGCCGGGGTGGATGATTTTCTGGCCCAAGCCACGCCGGAAGCCAAACTCAAGCTCATCCGCGAGTATCAGGCCGGCGGGCGGCTGGTGGCAATGACCGGCGACGGCACGAACGACGCGCCGGCGTTGGCCCAGGCTGACGTGGCCGTAGCGATGAACACCGGCACGCAGCCGGCGCGCGAAGCGGCCAACATGGTGGACCTGGACAGCAATCCCACCAAGCTGATCGAGATCGTCGAAATCGGCAAGCAACTGCTTATGACGCGCGGCGCATTGACCACGTTTAGCATCGCCAACGACGTGTCCAAGTATTTCGCCATTATCCCGGCGGCGTTTGCCTCGACCTATCCGGCGCTGGGCGCGCTGAATCTGATGCGCCTGGCCACGCCGCAGAGCGCGATCCTGTCGGCGGTGATTTTCAACGCCCTGATTATCGTGGCGCTGATCCCGCTGGCGCTGCGCGGTGTGCCGTATCGTCCGGTGGGCGCGGCCCAACTCCTGCGCGATCATCTGTTGATCTATGGCCTGGGCGGGCTGCTGACGCCGTTCATTGGGATCAAGCTGATTGACCTGCTCCTGGTCGCTCTGCACTTGGTATAGGAATTCATCATTAACCAGCGATTCACCAGCGGTTGGATGAAAACTTGTCAACGGATTGAACGGATTTGAACGGATTCTGAAGACTTTGGACTTTGGACTATTTTATACGAGGAGAACGCTATGCGCGCACAACTTCGACCGGCTCTTGTTTCGCTGCTCGTGTTCACCGTGATCACCGGCATCCTCTACCCGCTGCTGGTGACGGGATGGGCGCAGGCTCTTTTCCCCTCCCAGGCCAACGGGAGTATAATCGTCAGCGACGGGCAGGCGCGCGGTTCCGCGTGGATCGGCCAACCCTTCGACGCGCCGGAGTACTTTTGGGGGCGGCTTTCGGCGACGACGCCCTTTCCGTACAATGCGGCGGCTTCGTCCGGCTCGAATTTCGGCCCGGCGAACCCGGCGTTGATCGAGGCGGCGCAGTCCCGCATCGCCGCGCTGCGGGCATCAGACCCGGCTCAGACCGCGCTCGTTCCGGTGGATCTGGCGACGGCTTCGGGCAGCGGGCTGGATCCGCACATCAGCATCGCCGCAGCGCGCTACCAGATTCCGCGTGTGGCGCGGGCGCGCGGCTTGAGCGAGGTCCAGGTCGAGGCGCTGGTCGCCCGCTGCACCACAGGACGGCAGTGGGGCGTCCTGGGCGAGCCGCGCGTACACGTGCTCAAGCTCAATCTGGCGCTGGACGACGCGCAATCGCTTCGCTAAAATGCCAGGCGCGCAAAGCCTCAGTTCTCTGTCAGCAGATTAAGCAGATTTAGCAGATGAGAGGTTGCAAAGCGGTTAAAAATCTGCTCGATCTGCTAAATCTGCTGAAAAAAGGGCGCTTTTGGTGCGTATCTCTTACAGTGGGGAGTAGGTGATGGATGGAACAACGCCCTGATCCAGATCAATTGCTGGCGCGCATCCAGGCGGAAGCGCAGCAGCAGACGCGCGGGAAACTCAAGATTTTCCTGGGTTACGCCGCCGGCGTGGGCAAAACCTTCGCCATGCTCGAAGCCGCGCACCAACGCCAGGCGGAAGGCGTGGACCTGGTCGTGGCGTATGTCGAGACGCACGGGCGGGTCGAAACCGAAGCCATGCTGCGCAGCCTGGAGGTCATCCCCCGCAAGCAGGTCGAATATCGCGGCATCCTTTTGCCAGAGATGGATGTGGATGCGGCGCTGGCCCGCCGTCCCCAGTTGGCTCTGGTGGATGAACTGGCGCACACGAACGCGCCTGGCTCGCGTCACCTCAAACGCTACCAGGACGTCGAGGAACTGCTCGCCAACGGTATAGACGTTTATACGACGCTCAACGTCCAACACCTGGAGAGCCTGAACGACGTGGTGGCGCAAATCACCGGCGTCACCGTCCGCGAAACGCTGCCTGACCGGGTGATTGACGAAACGACTGAACTTGAGCTGATTGACTTGCCCCCCGCCGAACTGTTGCGGCGGCTCGAAGAAGGCAAAGTCTACGTGCCCGATCAAGCCGCCCGCGCAATCCGCCAATTTTTCCGTCCGGGCAACCTCACGGCCCTGCGCGAACTCACCATGCGCCGCGCCGCTGAGCGGGTAGACGACCAGATGCGGGCCTATATGCAGTCGCACGCCATTCCCGGCCCGTGGCCGGCCAAAGAGACGCTGTTGGTGTGCGTTGACCCCGGTTTTCTGTCCGAACGACTGGTGCGGGCGGCGCGCCGTCTGGCCCAGGAAGCCGACGCCGAGTGGGTGGCCCTGTACGTGGAGACGCGCCGTCACGTCCGGCTGACGCCGGCCGCTCAAGAGCGCGTGGCGCGCGCCCTGCGTCTGGCCGAAGAATTGGGCGGCAAGGCCGTCACGTTGCCCGGTCACGCCGTGGCCCCCACCGTCCTCGATTATGCCCGCAGCCATAACGTCACCCGGATCGTCGTTGGCAAAGTGGTGCGCCCGCGCTGGCAAGAGCGGCTGTGGGGTTCTGTCGTCGAGCGCATCATCCGCGCCAGCGGCCCCATTGCCGTGTACGTCATCAGCGGGACGGCGGAAGGGCGGGAGCGTTATCCGTCTGAAGCCGCGCGGCAGCCGTCGCGCCGCGCCTGGCTGCGCTATGCGCAAAGCGCGCTCCTGGTGGCCGCCGGCGCCGGGTTGAGCGCGCTGGTGCATCCGCTCTTTGCCCCGACCAACCTGGCGATGATTTTTCTGCTCGTCGTCGTCATTGCCGCCGTCGCGCTGGGACGCGGGCCGTCGCTCCTGGCGGCGGTCTTGAGCGTGCTGGTGTTCGACTTTTTCTTCGTGCCGCCACAGTTAACCCTGGCCGTGTCGGATACCGAATACTTGCTGACCTTTATCGCGCTGTTGGCCGTGGGGTTGATCATCAGCAACCTCACCGCGCAGGTGCGCGAGCAGGCCGAAGCGGCGCAGCGCCGCGAAATCCGCACCATTGAGCTGTACGCCCTCAGCCGCGATCTGGCCGCCGCCGCCAATCTGGACGAAATCGTGCAACACATCCTCGTCCATGCCGGACAGACCTTTGGCCGCGAAGTGGCCGTTTTGATGCCGGACGCGGCGCGCCGCACCGTCGCGCTATACGCAGCCAGCCCCGGTTTGACGCTGGACGAGAACGAGTTGGCCGTCGCCGCCTGGGTTTTTCAACACGGCCAGCCGGCCGGACGCGGGACAGACACGCTGCCGGCGGCCACGGCGCGCTATTTGCCGCTCAAGACAGCGCGCGGCGTGGTGGGCGTGTTGGGCGTCACTCCCACCGACCCGGCCAGCCGTCTCAGCCCGGATCAGCGTCACCTGCTGGAAGTGTTTGCCAGCCAGTCCGCGCTGGCGATTGAACGGGCGCAGTTGGCCGAACAGGCGCAGCGCGCCAAGATGCTCCAGACGACCGAGAGGCTGCAAACTGCCCTGCTCAATTCGATTTCGCACGATCTGCGCACCCCGCTGGTCTCCATTACCGGCGCGCTCAGCAGCCTGCAAGAGGAGGAGATTGCGCTCGACACTGAGGCGCGGCGTAGTCTGGTGGAGAACGCGCGCGAAGAGGCCGAACGGCTCAACCGTCTCGTGGGCAACCTGCTCGACATGACGCGCATCGAGGCCGGCGCGCTCAAGCTCACCCGCGAGCTGTGCGACGTGCAGGACGTGATCGGCGCGGCGCTGGAATCGCTAGGCGAACGGCTGCGCAGCCGCCCGTTGACGGTCGAATCGCCGCCTGACCTGCTCGCGCCGCTGGACTTTGTCTTGATCGTGCAGGTGTTGGTGAACCTGTTGGACAATGCCCTCAAATACTCGCCGCCGGGGACGCCAATTGAGGTGCTGGCGCGGGTGGAGGGCGGGGACGTGATCATCCAGGTGACCGATCGCGGGATAGGGATTCCGCCGGATGACCTGGAGCGCGTGTTCGACAAGTTTTTCCGCGTGCAGCGTCCGGGGCAGGTGGGCGGAACGGGACTGGGGCTGTCTATATGCAAGGGGATTGTGGAAGCGCACGCCGGTCGCATCTGGGTGCAGAATCGCGCCGGCGGCGGCACGGTCGTCGCCGTGGCGCTGCCGCTGCACCTCGCCGGCGAGGGTGCGCCATGAACGAGACGCAGGCCCGCGTTTTGGTAGTGGACGACGAACCGGCGATCCGGCGTTTTCTGCGCGTGTCGCTGGCGGCGCACGGCTATGTTATCTTTGAGGCCGACAGCGGGCAGGCTGCGCTGTCTGCCGTCGTCGCCGACCGGCCCGACCTGATCATTCTGGATTTGGGATTGCCGGACCTGGACGGGATTCACGTCACCCGGCTGCTGCGCGAGTGGACGCGCCTGCCGATCATCATCCTGTCGGTGCGCGGGCAAGAGGCCGACAAGATTGCCGCGTTGGACGCCGGCGCGGACGATTATCTGACCAAACCTTTCGGCATCGGCGAATTGCTGGCGCGGATGCGCGCGGCCCTGCGACGCGCCGGGCAGGCCGGCGGGCAACCGTTGTTTACCTGCGGCGACCTCCAGGTAGACCTGACGCGCCGCGCGGTGACGGTGTCCGGGCAGGCCGCGCAACTGACGCCGACAGAGTACGATTTACTGCGCGTTCTGGTGACGCACGCCGGGCAGGTCTTGACCCACCGCCAACTGCTGCGCGAGGTGTGGGGCGTGGGATACGAGCAAGAACTCCACATGCTGCGGGTGAACATCAGCAACCTGCGCCGCAAAATCGAGCCGGATTCGACGCGTCCGCGTTACATCCTGACCGAGCCGGGGGTGGGGTATCGCTTACGCGACGATGGGTGAGCAAACCGTCCCGCGCTCTTTCAGGCCAGGATGACCTCTCCCGCCGTGCCGTCCACGGTGATCGTCTGCCCGCTGTGGATGCGCCGCGTCGCTGCGCCGGTGCCGAGCACCGCCGGGATGCCGTACTCGCGGGCGACGATGCTGCCGTGGCTGAACGGCCCGCCCACGTCGGTGACGATGCCCGCGGCCATGGCAAAGAGCGGCGTCCAGGCCGGCGTGGTGATCGCCGCCACCAGGATGTCCCCCGGCTGCATCTGCGCGAATTCCTCCGGACCGCGCAGTACGCGCGCCGTCCCGACGACGCGCCCCGGACTGGCGCCGACGCCTTCGAGGACGGCGCTGTCCCCGTCGCCGCCCGTGCGCGCCGGCCCGATTTTTTCGACTCGTCTCAGAAATTTGGAACCCACGGGCAAACCCACCGGCGGGGTGACCTGTTGTTCGGCCTGCCAAACGGCTTTGCGCTGCGAGATCGCCTCGGTCATAGGACTCAGCTTCTTGCCCCGGTCGAGGGCGGCAGCGGCCTGATCGGCTTCGGTTTCGTACAGCCAGTAGACGTCGCCGGTCTGCGCGAGCATCCCGGCTTCCACCAGACGCTGCCCCAGTTCGCCCAACATCTGGCGCAGCAGGGGGTATCCCAGACCCAGATCGGCCAGGCTATCTTCGCGCATCGGGCCATAGCGGTGCGCCCAACCCAGCAATTTGCGGAACCATTTCAGGCGCAGTCCCCGCAGCCGCCCGGAGACGGCCTGGATCGCTTCGTCGCGCCGTGTGGTCAATGCCTGTTGGCGTTGGTAGGGGCTGGTTCCCTGTCCCCTGAGGTACATTTTGACCGTTTCCAGTAGCGGCGCGGGATCGTCCGCTGCGGTCGGCTTGGCGAAGTCGAGGTCGTAGGTGGTGTGGCCATAGTGCGCCAGATGCGTGCGGAAAAGCTGCTGCCACGCGCGCCAGGCGTCGGCAGGAATGTTCGGCGGGACGTCTTCCCCGGCCAACAGCGCAGCCAGGGATGCCGTAGGCGTGCGCGCGACTAAGTCTGCCAGCTCGGAAGACTCGCGGCACGCCTGCGCGATGTCGTAGAGCGATTTTTCCGCCAGGATCGGCAGGCTATCGAGACCCAGCAAGAAGGTCAGCGCCGGGGGATCGGTGCGCCGTTTGACCAGTTTATCGTAAAACGCTGCGAATCCCATTTCCACGCCCATCGCCATCCCGATGACGCCCGATTGCAGGACGGTGTAGGTGTTCACAGTTTCGGCCAGCAGCTCGCGTGTGGCGGTCAAGAGATCGGCGGCGGGCAACTCGCGCGGCGGGCGGCTTTCCCAGCGTTCCAGGACAGCTATGTAACGCGGATGCGCCTCGTCCCGCCAACGCGCTTCGACGCGCCCCATGAGTCGCCAGACCGAGGGCCGCATCAAACCAATGAGCATCTGCCACATGGATTTGAGGGTGAAGCGCATTTGAAAGTAGGCGTAGTCGTTGACGGTCACGTAAATATCGCCCGGCAAGTTCCATCTCAAGAGATCGTTGAAGAGCTGCGCTGTGCCGATGTTGATCACCCGCCGGCCCAGCGTGCCGAACAGGGGCGTCAGGGGATCGGGTAGCTGTTCGATGATGCTGGAGCGAAAGCCGATGGCTTTGGGGTCGGGCAGTTTCCACTCGGTCGGCGGCGAGATCGCGGGTGCGGCGGGCAACGCTGTGATGGGCCGCGCTTGGAGGATGAAGCACCTTCCCTCACCCCCGGCCCCTCTCCCAGAGGGAGAGGGGAGTGTAAACGCCCATTCGATGTCCATGGGCATCCCATACAGGCTCTCGATTTGCACCCCCAGCCGCGCCAGTTCGGCGGCTTGCGTGTCATCCAGCACGGGGGCGCGGCGCAAGGCTTCCGGCGTCGGTTGCTCTGTCGTACCGCTTGATGTCCGCACGGTCATCACCTGCTTGTCGGCGGTATCGCGCGCGGTCACTTGTCCGGTGGCTTTGTCCAGCGTCAGCATGTCGGGTGTCACCGTCCCGCCGACCACTGATTCGCCCAGCCCCCATGCGGCGCCGATCATCACCTGGTCGCGCTGCCCGGTGAAGGGGTTGGCGGTGAACATGACGCCGGCCGCCTCTGCCGGTACGAGTTGCTGGACGATGACCGCCAGGCTCACCGTTTCCTGGTCGATGCCGTGCTGCATCCGGTAGCCGATGGCCCGCGCCGTCCACAGGCTGGCCCAACAGCGCCGGACGGCGTTCAGTACAGCTTCCGCGCCCTGCACGTTGAGGTAGGTTTCCTGCTGACCGGCGAAGGAGAGGTCGGGCAGGTCTTCGGCGGTGGCGGAGGAACGGACGGCGACGGGGCAAGATGCAGGAGGCAAGATGCAGGATGCCTTGTTAAGTGAAGCATAGGCTACTTCGATTTCGGCGATAATGGCCGGGGGGATAGCGGCTTGGGCGAAGAGGGGGCGGATTTGGGTCGAGGCGGCCTCCAGGGTGGCGGGTTGAGCGGGATCGGCGGTCTGCAAGGCGGCCTGGATGCGTGATTGCAGGTCGTTTTCGGCGACGAATTGTTGGTAGGCGGCGGTGGTCACATGAAACCCGTCGGGCACGGGCAGCCCTGCGACAACCAACCGGGCCAGCGAAGCGCCCTTGCCGCCGGCCAGTGCCAGTGTGGCTTGTGGATCGGATAATGACAGCACATAGTTTGCGCTCATTGGGGTCCTCCCTTGATTATAAACCACCATCTACTCACCGAGCCCGTAATGCAGAATGACCATCCCTTTGCCGAGCGCCGGGAACAGGCGGAACAGGCTTTGGAGTTTTTTCAGTCGAGGAATGGATTCTTTGAGCGACGTATAGTACCACGCTTCCAATAGGCGGATACCGGGCGACCACTGCTCCAGCGAGTCGTAGCGGCGCAGCGCCCAACGCATCCGAAAGTCGGCCTTCATCCGCGCCAGAGCGAGATTTTGCAGTCGTACAATCAGCGGCGAAGCCACGTCGAAGACCAGTTCCGCGCCGGGGAAGCGTTCGCGCAGCGCCAGCACCAGCCGGCGCATCTCGGCGTCGGAAAAGTACATAAAGACGCCCTCGGCGATAAAGAGGAACGATTTGCCTGGGTGAGCGTCCACCACATCCAGCCACGCCAAATCGAGTGCAGAAGCGGCGATCATCTTGTAACGCGGCGTCTCTTCCAGCAGTTTGCGGCGCAATTCGATCACCGGCGGCAGGTCGAGGTCGTACCACGTCACCTGCCCATTGTCTACGCGATCGAAGCGCGTGTCCAGCCCGCAGCCGATGTGGACGACGACGCCATCGGGGTGCGCTGCCAGGAACGCCTGCGCGAAGCGGTCGAACTGGCGCAGGCGAACACAAGACGCAGCCTGGTCGTCCTCGCCCATTTGAGAGCGCACAAAATCATAGTCTATCCGAGCCACCAACTCTTCGGCGCGCGGGTCGTGGATCAGCGCATCGGGGCGGCGGCTTTCTACTGCGTGCGAGTAGAGCGTCGCCAGCATCGTTTCTGAGACGGCGCTCAAGTCTTGAGCTTGGATTTTTTCGTTCATGTTGTGCCTCCGGATCACAGTTACTTGGTCAAAATTTCAACCGTTCCACTTCCGCCATCCACGCGGACGCGGTCGCCGGTTTTGAGCAGCATGGTGGCATTGCCGCAGCCGACCACCGCCGGGATGCCCAACTCGCGCGCTACGATGGCGGCGTGCGAAAGCGGCGCGCCCACGTCGGTGATGATGGCGGCAAGGCGTGGAAAGAGCGGCGTCCAGCCAATGTTGGTGATGGTGGTGACGAGAATCTCCCCCGGCTGAATCTGCTCTCCATCCTCCACGCGGTCAATGCGGTGGACGATCCCTTCCACGCAGCCCACCGCTCCGGCTAAACCTTTGATGGTGGCAGATAAAGCAGTGTCCCTGGTTTGCCGCGCATCGTAAAAATCGCTCCGCCGGTTGGGGTCGGCAGCCCATTTGAAAGGATCAAAACGTCCATAGATGATCGCCGGGTAAGGTGGCAAGGCGCAGTAGCGCTGGTGCATGGTGCGTCGGATAGGAATGGCGCCAAGAGACGATTGATCGCCGGCCAGAAGGGTCGTCATTTCATCCACGGACAGGAAAAAGATGCCGTCGCCGATTTCCATCACTTGGCCTACTTGCAGGAGAAATGGGCGGACGACGCGCCGCGATACGCGGATCCACTCAGAGCGGAACATCTCGCGGTTTCTCTCCGCTGCCGTGACCTTTTCCAACCTGCAGCGGAAGGATTCGGTTTTGTCCGGGAAACGCGCTTCAAAACGCTGCCAGGCCGCGGTGAATTCGGCGCGCTGCTTTGCCAGAAGCGCCTCCACATCCACGCCTGACCGGATGAAATCGGCGAACCGTTTTTCGAACCAGTCCGGGTCTTCGTCTGAACCGGGAACAGATAGGTCTGTTTCATGTGGGCCGCGGTGTCCGTACCGCTCGACGTATTCTTCGCGGCTCATCCGGCCATCCTTCACTTTTGCCAGTCCCAGCAGTGGCCCCAGGCTTTCCAGGTCACCCGCCGCGCCGGAAAGGTTGGATAAGAGCGTGCGGGCCTCAGTCTCACCGACTTGTGCGGTCAGGTCAAGGTTGAGCTTGGTGGCAGGTTCGGATAGAGTTGTGGTAACACTCCTCAACATCCGGTAGTTGCGTAGAATGGTAGGCATAATGGATTCGGTCCACAGGGAAAGCAGCCCGGCAGCATCCGCACACTGCTGAATGCGTGGGCGCATCGCCCTGCACCACTCCGGGAGTAAGGTGATGTGATTCGAGAACTGCTTGATGTTATGCCTGGCCAGCATCCGGTCTTGGATCAATCCCGGCAGCACAGTCCAGATGACAGTCAGAGGTGAAAATGAAAGATAGGGGATGTTCAATTCGGGAGGAGGGGCGCCCAACAAGTCCCCAAACCTTTCTTTGCGCGCATCCATGCCAACGGCGTGATAGAGCGATGAAATCAGGCTCAGGTTGAAATACAGCCGTCCGGCGATATTCCCGCCAGGAGGATGCGCGCCAGGGAAATGGATAGGGGGAATTTCGTGCAAGTAAATCCACAACAACGACCAGCCAATGGGCGTCATGACATCCGGCGCGGCTTCCCCGAAATTGACGTTGGACCAACAATAGTCCCCTTTCAGGCTGTCGTTCCATTCGCCCGTGACCGGGTTGTAGCCGAATTTCGGGAATGTTTGCGTCATATTGCCGCCTATCTGCCTGGACACGAAAACCTTTTCACTCTGCCGTCTTTCCAAGCCGGTAATGCACGATGCGCACCATCCTGGCTAAGAACGGGAAGTACCGTATGAGCTGGAAGGCGCCCAGGCGCGGCTCCGGCTTGTCAAAGTAATACCACCGGCTGAGCAGGCGAATGTCGGGCGCCCATGCTTCCACATCCCGGTTATCCTTCAGTCCCCAGTGCGGCTGCGCCACGGCCGCCGGGCGTGGATGAGAGCGAATCACCATCGGCGAGTACGCCTCGCACACCAGCTCCGCGCCGGGGAAGCGCGCGGCGAGTGCCTGCACCAGCCGCTTGACATCGGCCTCTTCCAGGTAAACCAGCACAGCCTCAGCCAGGAAGAGTATGGGCCGGCCCGGCTGGTCACTCAGAGCATCCATCCACGAAAAATCGAGCACCGAACACCCAATGAAATGACTACGTGGGGTCTCTTCAAGCAGCTCTTTCCGAAGTTCGATCACCTCCGGCAGATCGAGGCCGTACCACTCGACTTGCCCGTTATCGAGCCGCTCAAAGCGCGTGTCAAGCCCGCAGCCCAGGTCAACGATTACCCCATCGGGATGCTCTGCCAGGAATGCCAACGCCAGCCGGTCGAACTCTCTCATACGCAGCAGGAAATTGACCTGTTCGTTCTTCATCTTCTGGACGCCGGAGAAGTCACAGTCGAGTTGGCCGACCAGTTCCACTGCTTTGGGATCGCGCACCAGTGCATCGGGGCGCTGACTTTCCATTGCCCGAAAATACAAGGGGATCAGGAGCGTCTGGGAGACTGCGTTCAAGTTTTGGATAGCATCTTTGGACATTTGACTCTCCTCTAACGCACTATTTCTTACTCCGCGCCTTCTGCACCCGCTTGGCAACCGGCTTGAGCACCATATCGATGGTGATCTTGTCCACCAGCCCCGGCGCAATCACCCTCAGCCAGACGGCCAGCCAGCCAGGCCCCATCAGCACTTCACGCTTGCGCCTGGCCGCGGCCTTGAGGGTAATGGCCGCGCACTGATCGGCGGTCATCGTTTTCTCGTTATAGATGGCGCGACCCTGCGGCCCTCTTGGCGCGCCGTCCTTGTCCATCAGCCGCTCGTGGAACTCGGTCACCACCCAGTAGGGACAGATGACCGTTATGCTGACCCCGGCTCGAGCCAGTTCCATGCGCACCGAATCGGAGAAGCCGTGTACGGCATACTTGCTGGCGATGTAGTTACTGTTATAGGGAAGAGGAGATTTGCCACCCAGGCTGGAGATGTTGACGATGCGCCCCTGCGTTTGCTTGAGGTATTTCACGGCATAGTAAGTGCAGTACACGGTTCCGTAGAAATTAACATCCATCACCCGTTTGAATACGGTGAGGTCGGGCAGCTCTTCCAGCAAACCGGTCGCGCCGATGCCGGCATTGTTGATCAGCACGTCCAGGCAACCAAACTCGGCCACGGCGCGTTCGATCAGGGCCTTACACTGGGCTTCGTCGGTGACATCGGTAGGTACGGCAATGGCTTTGCCGCCGCGTTGGCGGCACTCTTCTGCCAGCGCAGCGAGGCGCTGCGCGTCGCGGGCTGCCAGCGCGATCCACGCGCCTTGACCGGCCAACTGCAACGCCAGCGCCCGTCCAATCCCGGACGATGCGCCAGTGACGACAACGGCTTTGTCTTGATAGGGTTTGTCGCTCATGGTTACCATCCTTTTCACCGGCCGCTATACCATTTGAACCTAAACTTGATCTGAACGATCACGCAACATCTCTCCCAGCATCGGGAATTCGGTCTGGGCGTGCTCATCCATCGCGCGGGCGAATCCGTCCGAGAAGTAGAGGCGCAGGAGCGGATCCAGGATGCTGCCGATTCCCTTGAAGCCGGCCTGGAGTGTGTGGGTGAGTGTTACGCCTCCGTCTTCGTTGTCGGTTTGCAGGATGAGCCATGCGGGCAAGCGGACGAGCTGTTTGAATTGCCACACGATCTTTTTACCGGGTATGACGTGCGTCACAACGCCCCGCATCTTGATCCGGCGCTGGCCGACGTACTCGTCCATATAGACGATGTTGCCGATGTCGCCGGGCCGGCGCTTGACAGTATGGAAAGCCAGGTGCGTGCCCGGCCACCATGTTTGATACTGTTGGTCGGTGCAGTTGAGCATGAAATCAAGAAGTTCTGCGCTGCTGATGCCAGCAACACGCACTTTTGACTGGATCGCGATCATCGTTATGCCTCAGCAGTAGGTTTGCGGAAGTTCAGCGTGTAATTCCACCAGTTCCCGTAACGCTCCGCCAGTTCGAATCCGGCGGCTTTGGCCCAGGCGATGGTGGTCGCGCGCCGTGGATAGTCGGGATCGAGGAACTCTTCGGTGGTGGAGACGATGCCGCCTGGTTTGAGTACGCGATGGATTTCGCGCAGTGCGCGCACCGGATCGGGGATTTCGGGCAGCACAGTGATGAGGAAGGCGCGATCCACGCTGGCGTCGGCGAGCGGCAGTTCGTAGGCGCTGGCGACGTAGGTTTCTACGTTAGTCACACCGGCAGCCTTGACTCGCGCGTCCACCTGGGCGATCATCCCCGGCTGGATGTCCACGGCGATCAGGCGGCCCTCCGGCCCGACGTGCTGCGCCGCATCCACGGTGAACGCGCCCGGCCCAGGACCGAGTTCGAGCACCGTTTCGCCGGAGCGCAGGCCGGCCCGGTCGAGCGCGTGACGCACATCCCAACGGCGCAGGGGGTTATCGACAATCCAACTCCACGAGGTGGGACACGGTTCGCTGCGCCCTTTCATCAGCTTCATGAGGAGCTTGAGTCCAAGCAGCCAAAAAACGACCAGCCCGCCCAGCAAAGCGGTCGCACTCCACAAAGCGTTCTTTCTTTTCATTGTCCTCCTTGGAAAATGTCAACGGATTCAACGGATGAAACGGATTAAAAAGAAAAAATCCGTTAAAATCCGTTCGATCCGTTGACAGATTTTCGCGATCGTTGGTGAGGCTTACCACGCTCCAGGTCACTACAAACGGATTCGGGGGAAAAACATCCCCGTTCTGCAGCAATAGTCGCCGTATGCCTGCGGCGCCCGCGTCAACCAGAACTGCTCTTCGGCTTTGCCTGGCGCAGAGATTCTATGGATTTCTCCGCGCGCTCAGAGCACTCTGCGGTAAGGAACAGTCACACCTTACGTGCTGCGGCGTAGCCGAACCAGCCGCTTCTAGGCAGCGACCAGGCGTAATCTGTGAACCCAAGCGCGATCAACTGCTCGCCCAGGCCAACCAGCGGTACAAAATGCAGATCGAACTTCCGTTTTAACCACCGCTTGATGCTGGCGCGCGGATCAGCCGGGCCTTCGGCAAACGTACTGGTCGCCAACACCGCACCCGAAACGCTGACACGGGCAATCTCGCATAATGCCTGAGGTAGGTTGGGGAACTGGTGGAAGCCGCCGGAGCAGTTGACTTTGCGCAGCAAGCCGTCGCCGAAAGGTAAATGGTGCGCGTCGCCGTGGACGAGCAGCACGTTGTCCAGTCCCCAGCGGTGGACGTGGTACACGGCGCGCGCCAGCATCGCCAGCGAATAGTCCAGGCCGATAATCAGCCCGTCCGTCCCCGCGCGCTTGGCCCATTCGACGGTGAAGTTCCCTTGCCCGCACGCCAGATCGAGCAGCACGTCGCCGGATTGTACTTGCAACGCGCGCTGCGCCTCCGCCGCTTCGACGGCGAAATCCGGCGAGTCGAACGCGCGGGTGATGGTCTCGCGGAAGCGGTCGTAGGCCCAGGCGGTGAAGGGCGTGTCCAACGCCTGCTGGGTAAAAGTCTTGTCCGGCGCAGCATCCAGGAGATAGAGAATCCCGTCGCGGTAGGGATAGACGCGCCCCGTCACCGGGCAGCGCAGGCCGGCGCCTTCCGGCAGGACTTCCGGCGGTTGTTCCGGCGCGGTGGGCAAGCGCAGCAGCGGCGCGGCGCGTTCCAGGAGACGATTCGCCTGGGGGATGGGAATATCTGCCGGGCGCGTCACGGGTTGTTGGGCGCGTTTCCACGCCCGGTAAGCCAGTCCAGCGCCAACGCCGAGGCCGATGCTGGCGAGTAAGGTCGATTTTTTCATTTTGTCTATCCTCCGTTTGTCCCAATGCCCCGCTGGTTCTCGATGCGTTTGAGCAGAACCGGCAATTGATCCTCGATGAGCGAGAACATATCGTGCGCTTCCTGGAGCCGCTCGCGCAGCGCGGGGTCTTCATCCTTGAGCAGTTCCAGACCGCGCTCGGCGATTTGGTGCAGCGAGGCCATCATCCGTAGATACATGCGCATAAACGTGACCCATCCGCCAGGCATGAAGCGAAAGTAGACATGGCGCGGTTCCGGCGAAGGGGCGCGCTCGATCAGCCCCATCTCGCTCAACAAACGTGTGCTGGTGCTGATGGCGCTCTTGCTGGCCTGTAACGTCTCGCATAGATCGGTCATGGATTGCTCCGGCGGGTTCGCAATCAACAACACCCCCAGGATGCGCCCCGCCATGCGCGGGATCCCCATTTGCTCGAAATACAAACTGATGTCTTCGACAAAGTGCTTTTGTTCGTAGTCACGTTCGGGCATTTTGCTGATCCTTTCCTATAGCTGATGTGAATTTGACACCGTCATACGCTGGCGGCGCAGATGAGTGACCCATTTGCCGATCTCGACAACACACAACAAGCCGAGCGCCACGCCCCCGACCAACAGCCAGTCTTCCATATGCAAGGGGACAATGTCCAACATCTGGCGCAGGCCGGGCGCAAAGAAAGGCAGCAAGACCAGGACCAATCCGGAGGTCACTGCCCAAATCAGCGGTTTGTTCACGCGCAGTGGGTTCATCTGGAAGATGGAACGGCGCAAACTGCGGTAGGCAAAGATGTAGATCAGTGAGTTGAGCGCAAAACTGGCAAAGATGAGACTGCGCCCATCCGTCGGATCGTTGTGCTGTAAGAAGTAGTGGCCAAACAGGGTTAGCCCCACCGCCGCGCTGACTGTGCTGATGATGGCGATGAGCGACAGTCCCAATGTGTTCAGGGCCGGCTCGTTCAACGGTTTGGGCGGTTCTTCCATGATCCCGTTTTCCTTTGGCTCGAAGCCCAAAACAATATCGGATGGGCCGTCGCAGATCAGATGGATCCACAAGATTTGCGCGACGAGCAGCGGGGCAGGCCAGCCAAGCAGCATCGCGCCAAAAATCAGCAACACTTCGGCAAACGAGTTGGAGAGCGTGTAGGCCACCACCTTGCGGATGTTCTCGAAGATGACGCGCCCTTCCTCGATGGCCGCCACCACAGTCCTGAAGTTGTTGTCCAGCAGAATTAGATCGGCGGTTTCTTTGGCGACATCGGTGGCCGCACCGACCACTACGCCGATGTTGGCGCGTTTGAGCGCCGGCGCGTCGTTGACGCCGTCGCCGATCATCGCGGTGATCTCGCCGCGTGCTTGCAGCGCGCGCACGATGCGCAGCTTGTCCTGCGGGCGAATGCGGGCGAAAACGACGATATCCTGCGCGCGCGCGGCCAGTTCGTCGTCACTGAGTTGATTCAGTGTCTCACCATCGATGACTTGCTCGGGGCGGGAGGTCAGGCCGACCATGGCCGCGATGCGTTCGGCGGTTTTGCGGTAGTCGCCGGTGATCATCTTCACCTGGATGCCGGCGCGTCGCGCCACTTGAATGGCCTCGCGCACGCCCTCGCGGATGGGGTCTTCCATCGCCGCCAGGCCTACCCAGGTGTAGCCGCTGTGATCGCCGAGCAATCCATCCGGACGGCAGGCCAATCCGAGCAGACGCAGGCCCTCGCCGGCCCACTTCTCCACTTGCGCCAGGATGCGGTTCTGTTCCTGATCATCCACCGCACACATCCCCAACACAATCTCTGGCGCGCCTTTGAGGTAGTGGAACGTCTGTCCCGCGACGCGAGCAGCGGTGATCATGAACTTGGTCTCGCTGCTGAACAACTCCTCGCCCAGCCGTTCCGCGCCATTGGTCATCTCTTGCGGATCGCCCTTGAGTTGAGTGCGGGCATATTCCCACAATGCAGCATCCACCGGACCTTCCAGATCGTTACAATACACCATCACTTCCAGGGCGCGCTGCGCGTCGCGGACCTCCTGGCGCGTCACCTGCATCCGGCCCTCGGTGAGCGTGCCGGTCTTGTCGGTGCAGATGGTGGTCACAGAGCCGAGCGTCTCCACGGCCAGCAAGCGTTTCACCAGCCCGTTGCGCTTGAGGATCTTGCGCATCCCCAACACCAGAATGACGGTGACGGCGATGAGCAACCCCTCCGGCACGGCGGCAATCGCCAGGATGATGGACACGCGCAGCATTTCGAGGATGTGGCGTCCGGAGATCAAGCCCACGACGAAGATGGCTGCGGTAATCGCCAATACCAATCGCGTGAGGGTATGGCTGAAGGCTTCCAAACGCACCTGGAGCGGCGTTTTATCCTCGATTTCCTCGTGTAGACTGGTGGCGATGCGGCCCAACTCAGTGCGCGCTCCGGTGGCGGCGATGCGCATCAGCCCGCGCCCGGTGAGAACGGTGGCGCCCATAAAGACCTGGTTTTGATCGGCCCCAGCGGTTTTGCCGACCGGCTCGCTCTCGCCGGTCAGGATGGCTTCTTCGACGGTCAGTTTGAGCGCCTCGAGGATTTCGCCGTCGCCAGGGATGTGTTCTCCGGCATTCAGCAGGACGATATCGCCGGGCACCACCTCGTGGACCTCGATCTCCTGCCGCACCCCCTCGCGGATGACGGTGGTGGTGGGTTTGAGCAACCCCTTGAGCGCCGTGTAGGTGCGCTGCGCCTGGTACTCCTGGATGAAGCCCAGGATAGCATCAATGAGGACGACTGCCATGATGATTCCAAAGTCACCATATTCGCCCACGCCCAACGAGATGCCGGCTGCGGCCAGGATGATGTAGACCAGCGGATTCTTGAACTGGTTGAAGAAAATCCCCCAGGCCGACGTCCGCTTGGCCGAAGGCAGAGCGTTCTCGCCGTACTCACGGCGGCGCTGCTCGACTTCTGCGGTCGTGAGACCTTGTAGTGTAGGCGTCGTTATCAAGTATATCTCCTTACATTCACAGTATACTGAAGTGTAGCCATTTCAGGACGGTTACATTATAGCACGTTCTCAACGTTCTGTCAATACAGAACGTTCCGATGATTCTTGTCACAGAGCGCGCTGAAGTCGCAAAGATGTAAAAAAGGCTTTCTCTGCGTCCTTTGCGATAAATGAACAGGATCATTTTCAACGTCTGGGTAATCACCAGGCAAGACAAAATCGCGGCTCGACGTGTTCACATCGAGCCGCGACAGACGATGACAAAGATCGTTCTATGTGCCAACCTTTGCCTGATTACCGATTACCAATCCCCAATCACGCCTTTCCCGCGACGTTCATCTCCTCCAGCAAAATGTACGGCGCATTGAAGTTGGTGAAAATCCACTCGCTCTCGCGGCTCACGGCGGCGATGGTTTGCAGCACATCGTAGACGTTGCCGGCGATAGACACGTCCTTGACGCGCCCGACGATTTCGCCCTTCTCGATTTTGAAGCCCAAAGCG
>DAOUAY010000655.1:0-4991 GCA_034432995.1 Anaerolineae bacterium
GCAGGCTCAGGTAATGGGCTATGCGGGCACGGTCGGAGACCGGCCCGAGCACTTCCCAATAATTTGCACTATACCCATTGTTCTTGTATCCTGTATCCTGCATCTTGCATCCTGCATCCTGCATCCTGCATCTTGCATCCTGTCCCTTGCCCCCTTCGCGTTCCAGGGTACAATAGAGACTGTCGCCAAAAACATCCGCTCCCTATCATTAGGGAGCGAATTGTATTATACGGCAACCAGCCTTGCCGCCGCGACAACCAGACCAAGGAAAAACGACTATCAGACTACGCAACTAACGACTGCCAGACTATTTCCACAGGAGGGGAGCCTATGGAAACACCATTGATCACGCAGCGGTATCTGCGCTCGCGCGTCGACGAACACGACGCCTGCGCGATTGTGGCTTCGATCCGCACGAGCGGCGAAGCCACCCACGGGAATCTCAAACGCACGATCGAGGCGCTCGGCCAAATGGGCCACCGCTCCGGCGACGTGCAGAGCGAGGGCGACGGCTGCGGAGTGCTCACCGACATCCCGCGCAGCCTGTGGTCTATCGCGCTGGAGGAAGCCGGGCGGCCCGCGTGGTTGTCCGACGACCGGCGCTTCTTTGTGGGACATCTGATGATTCCCAATGCGCCGCGCGCGAACGTTCAACAGTGGCAGGCGCGCACGTTGGACCTCATCGCCGAAAGCGGCGCCGACTTGCTGCTGGAGCGTCCCGGCGCGACGCGCCGCCAGGCGTTGGGCCGGCTGGCGCTGGCGCAGGAGCCGCTCTTCTGGCAGATCGCCGGCGTGATGAGCCGCTGCCCGCTGGAAGCGGTGGAGAGCCGTCTCTTCACGCTTGGCCTGGCGATTGAAGCGCAAACGGCTATTCACGTGGCGTCGCTTTCCAGTCACAGCGTCGTGTACAAAGTACGCGGCTCCGTCGAAACGCTCTATCACTACTACCCCGAACTGCGCAGCCGCGACTACACCTCCGCGATCACCATTGGGCACGCGCGCTATTCCACCAACACCACCACGATCTTCGAGCGTGTGCAGCCCTTCACCCTGCTCGGTCACAACGGCGAAATCAACACGATCACCCGCCTGCGCGAACAGGCCGAGATGCTGGGGACGCAGTTGGTGGACGGCGGCAGCGACTCGCAGGACGTCAACCGGCTGCTCGAGACGTTCATCCACCGCTACGGCTTCACGTTGATCGAGGCTCTGGAGCTGATCTTCCCGCCGATTTTGAGCGAAGTGGAGCGCCTGCCGGCCGATTTGCAGACGCTCTACCAGTACTATCGCCGCGCCTTCGGGCCGTTCAGCCAGGGGCCAGCGGCGATTGTGGCGCGTTACGGTGACACCTGCGCGGGCAGCGTGGACGCGCTCGGCTTGCGCCCGCTGTGGTTCGGCGAGACGGAAAAGGAGTGCTTCTTCTCGTCGGAGAAGGGCGTCGTGCCAATGGACTTGCTCAACGGCGACCCCAAGCCGCTCGCCCCGGGCGAGAAAATCGCCGTGACGGTGCAGCGCAACAGCGGCGTGGAGGTGCTGGACTACCCGGCAATCCAGCAGCGGCTGCTGGAACTGGCGGGGAAACGGTTTGGCGGGCTTGAGGGGCTGGCGCTGGCGCGGCCCGCGGTGAACTCAGATGAACCGCCGGAGATCGGCCAGAGCAGCAAAACGTCGAAGGGCCGCGGCCGGTCTCCCGACCGCGCCCCCGCTGTGGCGACGATTCTGCCCGTCGAGCCGACGCCGCCGTATCTGACGGCCTTTGGCTGGAGCCGCGACGACCAGGCGTGGGCGCGCGTCTTGGCCGAACAGGGCAAGGACCCGATTGCGTCGCTGGGCTACGACGGGCCGTTGGCCGCGCTGAACGATCAACCGCGCAACCTGAGCGATTACTTCAAGGAGAAGGTCGCCGTCGTCACGAACCCCGCGATTGACCGCGAGCGCGAGCAGGAGCATTTCTCCACGCAGGTTGTCATCGGGCCGCGCCCCGCACTGACGCCGGATGATGCGCCCGCGCGCCCGTGCGTCGTGCTGGCGTCGCCGGTGCTGGCGGGTGGGCACGCCGGAGATGCGCTGCTCCCCGACGACGCCTACCGCCAACTTGCCGCGCGCCACGGGATGCTGCGTTACGAGGATGTGCTGGCGGCCTTCCCGCCGGAGCAGGTATGCGTGCTGGCGCTGGCGACGGCGCCGGGCGAATCCGTTCACGCCGCCGTAGAACGTCTGGCAGCAGCGGCGGTCTCGGCGGTACAGACCGGCGCGACGTTGCTAACGTTGGATGACGGCGCGGTCTTCGTCGAAGGGCAAGGCTGGATCGATCCGCATCTGGCCGTCGCCAGAATCGATAAGGCGCTGCGACTTACGCCGAGAGCAACCGACGGCCTCTCATGCCGCCGTGACGTGGGCCTGGTGGTGCGCAGCGCCGCCTTACGCAATCTGCATGACCTGATTCTGCTTCTGGGCCTCGGCGCCGACGCAGCCGCGCCGTATGTGCTGCTGGAGACGGCAGTGGATGCTGCCGCCAACACCACGGCGGTCGCCGAGCGGCTCGACAAAACGCTGCGCGCCCTCGACGCCGGGCTGGAAAAAGTCATCAGCACGATGGGCATCCACGAGCTGCGCGGCTACGGGCGCATCTTCGCCAGCATTGGCCTGAGCACAGGGCTGGTGGAGGTGCTGGAAATGACCAACTACTGCGGCAGCGCCGAGCGCGGCCTCACGTGGGCCGACCTGGATAAGGATGTCGAGGTCCGCCGCCACATGCTCCACGCGGAAAAACCCGCGCTATCGCCGACGCCACGCTTCTACCCGCTGGTGGGAAAAGTCCTGCGCGATCTGGCGCAGGGCAAAGTAGACAACGCCGCCGCGTTTGCCGCGCTGCGCCAGCAGGAGAAGCAGCGCCCGGTGATGCTGCGGCACGTCATCGGCTTCAACGCGCCGGTGGTTGATAACGCGCGCAAAATTCGCCCTGAGGATGTGGACGCCGGTCTTACAGGGCACGCCTTGCCGTTCGTCATCGCCAGTATGTCGTTCGGCTCGCAGAGTGAGACGGCCTTCCGCGCGTATGCGGAAGCCGCGCAGCGCCTCAACATCATCGCGCTCAACGGCGAGGGCGGCGAAATCGCCGACTTGATGGGCAAGTATCCGCACAATCGCGGCCAGCAAATCGCCTCGGCGCGCTTTGGCGTCAACATCGAACTGCTCAACGCCAGCAACCTGCTGGAAATCAAAATCGGGCAGGGGGCCAAGCCGGGCGAGGGCGGGCACCTGCCGGGCAGCAAGGTTTCGGCGCAGGTGGCGCGCGCGCGGCATGTCTCGCCGGGCATCGACTTGATTTCGCCGTCCAACAACCACGACATCTATTCCATTGAAGACCTGGCGCAGTTCATCGAGGAACTCAAAACCGCCAATCCCAAAGCGCGGGTGGCCGTCAAAGCGCCGGTGGTGCCCGGTATCGGTGTGATCGCCGTGGGCATCGCCAAAGCCGGGGCCGACATCATCAACCTGACCGGCTACGACGGCGGGACGGGCGCGGCGCGCGCGCATAGTTTGCAGCACGTCGGCCTGCCGGTGGACATCGGCGTGGTGGAAGCGCACCGCGCGCTGCTGGCGAGCGGGATGCGCAAGCGCGTCGAGCTGTGGGCCGACGGCGCGGTTCGTTCGCCCGATGACGTGGTCAAGTTGATGTGCCTGGGCGCGAATCGCGTGGGCTTTGGGACGCTCGCCATGCTCGCGCTGGGCTGCCTGCTGTGTCGCCAGTGCAAGACCGGCATGTGCCCGACGGGGATTACCACGCAGGTCAAGACGGCGGAAGAGGCGGCGGAACAGGGCTTCAAGCGTTTTACGCCGCTGGATTACGCGCAGTCGGTGGCGGGATTGGTGCGGTTGTTCGGCGCGTTTGGCGACGAAGTGAAGGCGATTGCCGCGCGGTTGGGCGTGGCGCGCCTGCAAGACCTGGTGGGCCGCGCCGAGTTGTTGGAGCAGACGTCGCACTTTTTGCGATTCAATCTGGCCGACCTCCTGACGCCCGCCGCGAGCGCGCCGGGAGACCGCCCGGCGGGTTTAGTGCCGCTGCGCCGCCCGCGCAACCACCTGACCACCGTGGTCTCCAATCTGGTGATGGAGACGATTGCCGGCGGCGAGGACATCGTCGCCTTCGAGGACGACCGCGTCACGCCGGTGGACCGCGCGCTGGGCACGCATCTGGCCGGCGCGTTGACGCGCTATCGCCAGCAGTGGAACTGGCCGCCCGGCCACGGCGGCGTCGGCGGGCAGGGCGAAAGCTGGCGCAAGCCGGTCAATGGGAACGGTGGCGGGCATCACGACACGGTCGAGGATGTCTACCTGGGCTTCTACGCCAGCACGGTGCCGGGGAACGGCCTGGGCGCGTTCAGCGGCGGGCCGGTCACCATTTTCGTCGAGGGCGGCGCGCAGGACGGCGTCGCCAAAGGGCTGTACGGCGGGCGGGTGGTCATCCTCAAAGGGTACAATCACAACGGCGCGCGCATCGACGGCGCGGTGGGCAAGGGACTGGGCTATGGCGCGATCGATGGCCTGATCGTCGTCCAGGGGAACGCCGACAGCCGCGCGTGCGTGCGGCTCTCCGGCGCGGATGTCATCATCGGCGGGGAGGTGACGCAGCCGGTGAACGACGCGCTCGGCTTCATCGGCGCACGCGCCAACGTCAAGGGCTTTCTGTGCGAGTACATGACCGCCGGGCGCGTGCTGGTGATGGGCGATCCCGGCCCGTGGATTTGCGCCGGGATGACGGGCGGCGTGCTCTATCTGCGCCTGTGGCCGGAGCTGGGGCTGGACATGGCGGCGATCCGGCGGCGTATCGCCTGCGGCGCGAACGTGACGCTCGGTCCGGTGACGGCGGAGGACGGCGTCAACCTGAGCGAGCTGCTCGACGCCTACGCCGGCGAACTGGCGCGCAACCACCAACACGCCGAAGCTGAGAAGGTGCGCGCGCTGTACAACGATTGGGAGCGGCGGTT
>DAOUAY010000656.1:0-3756 GCA_034432995.1 Anaerolineae bacterium
CGTCACATCCCCCGCATACACATCCTCGATGACCGTGCTCGCCGGAAGGCGGTTCTGCGCCAGGCCGATGCGCCCGCTGCGCAGGTCGGCGCGGATTTGCGCGTGCTGGATGCGGTCGAAGCCCAGTTCCTCCAGCAGCGCGTCGAGGGTGCGCTGGCTCACATCCTCCTGATCGGCGCGCGGGATGATGCGGTCGAAGAGCGTTTGCACCATACCGGCGAGCGCCGGGTTCGTGCGGCACGCCGCGCCGAAGCGATCGAGTTCGGCGCGCCGGGCGTGGGTGAGGGTGTAACGTTCGCGCTTGAGCAGCGTGGGAACCAGGAATGTGTAATAACCGGGCGACATCAACGCCTCGGTGTCGGTGCGCAGTTCGGCCACCGTCCCATGCTCGTTGATGGCGAAATCGTAGACCACCGGCTCCATAGCGAAGGGCAGCGCGTGCTCCAATTCGCGCTTGGTCGCCAGCATCGTGGCGAGCAGGCGTTCCTGCGCTTCGGCGCGGCGTGCGGGATCGAAGATGAAGCCCATCCCGCCGCCCGACATCCCGCCGAGCATCCAGAAGCCCCAAAAATCGTCGCCAAACGCCGCGCGCACGCGGTCGATGACCGTGGTCGTGTAGAGGTTGTTGGCCCACGGGATGATGGTCTGGATGGGATCGAAGAAGTTGCGCGTTGTAGCGTCGCCGATGCTGCGCACGTCGCCCCGGCGCAGCAGCCCCACGATTTCGTCATAGATGCCCATCGCCTTCTGCCGCCCGATCCACTCGGCCTCGGAGCGCAGCAAATATTTCTCCGTCACCATCTCCAGGATCGGGCCGACGTCCTGCGCCATCCCGCCGTGGACGAGGACGAGACTTTTCTGCAGGCGTTCGCGCGTGTCGGCGGAGACTTCGTCGCGCCCCATCAGATGATGGCCGGGCAGCAAACATCCCCGGCTGATACCGTATTCGGGATCGTCGGGGCCGGCGAGTTGCCCGGTGATGAGCTTCATGCCGGGCCAGACGCCGCCGGAGTCCTGCCATCCGCCGCCCGATCCGGCCAGCCACTCGCCCAGGATGGCGCGCGCAGCGACGAGGCGGCGTTCGTGCTCTTGCAGCATCCCGGTGAGCGCTTGCGTCTGTCCAGTGGCGCGCATACAAACGGCGATGAGGCACGCCAGCAGGCTGGTGGAGACGGCCAGGCGCGAGCCTTTGGGGATGCCGTTGACCTGGCTGACGAGTTCGAGGCCGCACCCCCCCTTAGTCCCCCCCGAGGGGGGGGAGACCCGTGCTTCCCCCTCTCTCTCCCCCCCACTGGGGGGGATTAAGGGGGGGACCAACCGCGCCAGCACGTCTTGCAGCCGTTCGCCGGAGCCTTCCATGCCCGGCGGGATGATGCCTGCGGCGATGATGGCAGCCTTCAGCAGGCCCAGATAATCGCGGGCGTAGTCGAAGACCTCCGCCAGGTTGGTGATTTCGGCGACAGCGCCCAGATCGACGCTCACCAGTCGCAGCAGCGGCTCGTCGATGACGCGGAGGTAGGCTTCGACGGGCGGGCGCGGCGCGGGATCGCGGCCATGCACCGCCAGGTCGATGGAGACGTTGAGGACGCGCGCGCCTTCGGGGAAGTCCATCCCCAGGAAGAAGATGTCGCTCCAGCCGCTGTGCGAGAGGTCCATGCGCACGGGCGTGGCCTCGTGGAGGACGGGGAACAGCCCTTCGGCGGAGCGGGTCAACAACTCGCGGCGCACGCGCAGCGGGTGATCCATCGGATGGCCGGTGCGGAACATCCACTGGTTGCCGCGCACGGAACGCACGCTGCGGCGCACCTGGTTCGCCAATGTCTGAAAGCCCAAGCGGTGATACGCTTCGGCGAGCGCGCTGGAGATGGCGTCGGTGGGGCCGTCCGCGGTTTGCAGGGCGAGGAAGCAGTCGATGGCTTCTTCGAAGCGGCGTTGGAGGAGGTGGGTGTAGCCGTCGTAGGGGATCAGCCCCCCCTTAGTCCCCCCCAAAGGGGGGGAGATTTCTGACGTCCCCCCCACAGGGGGGGAGATTTCCGGCCTCCCCCCCTTTGGGGGGGATAAGAGGGGGGGAATGTGAAACCGGTGAATGGCGTAGAGGAAGAACAACGCGCGCACGCGCTCGTAGAGGTTGTCGCTGGCGCGGCGGAAGGCTTCGAGCGCCGCGCACTCGTCGAGCAGTTCTGCCAGTGACGCGGAGCGGCAGAAGGCGTCCAGCGAGCGGCTGCGTACCTCCGGATCGCGGGCCGTGATGATGTCGATCAGACGGCCGCTCATGCGCCCCTCCGTAGTTCGCGGGTTGCCAGCATCTCCACCAGGCGCGTCAGTAGCTCCTCGCGGTCATTCCCGCTGAGCGCGAGCGCCAGTTGCGCGATCAGCAGCCCGTACTTCACGCCCACATCGTAGCGCAGCGCCCGTTCCTCCAGCGCCAGATACTTCTCGCGCGTCGCCAGCATGGCCAAGGCTTCGGATAAAGTGATATTGGTTTTGGGTTTTGGGTTCTGGGTTGTGGGGTGGTAGTTGGGGGTTGACTCGTCGACTCGCTGATTCGCCGATTCGCCGATTCTTGATTCTTGATTCATGATTCGTGATTCGAGAATTTCCATCACCGCCGGCGTGAGGACGTGCATCCCGAAGAAGCAGAGGTAATGACCCGCGCGCAGGCCCGGCACGATCAGGCGCAGTTCGGCTTCGGTGGGCGTGGGCTTCTCGATCACAGTGTCGATCTCGTAGAGGTCTTTACGTCCCGGCACACGCTTGCCGCCGACGGTTCCGTAGTAGGGCAGGAGGTTCTCGCGCGTCGCCTGGACGGCGGAGACGGCGCAATTCTCCGCCTCGGCCACGGCGACGAGCTGCTGCGCGCAGCTTTGCGTGTCGGCGCTCACGTAGAGATGATCACCCACCAGGTGCAAGAAGGGCGCGTCGCCGACGAAGGGTTTGGCGCAGTAGATGGCGTGCCCGTACCCGCGCGGATCGGTCTGCGGGATGAAGTGCAGCCGGCCGGCGTGGTCGCCCACGACGGCGGCGTAAGGGCCTTCATCGCCCGGCGCAACGATGACGGCGATTTCATCGATGCCCGCGCTGAGCGCTTCCTCGACCAGGATGGCGAGCACGGATTTCTCCGCGCCATCGCGGTCGGTGAGCGTCTGCATGGGCAGGGCGCGCTGGTTGCGTCCGGCAGCAGTGATGACGGCTTTGGTGATGTGCATAAGAACCTCCAAATGGAATGTCTATGTGATATGTTTTCTCATCGATCTGAAACGTGATTCATGATTCATAATTCGTAATTCATAATTCGTAATTCGTAAGCCTTCACGCATCACATCATTGCTGGTTCTGCCGGGAGCGGATGCGCTCGATGGTGCGGTAGAAGGCGTTTTCCAGTTCCAGGCTCCAACTGCTGGGTCGTTTTTGCAGGCGCCGCAAGGTCTCGGCGTCGCCGATGTAGAATAGCGCGTCCAATGCCTTGTGTTGCAGATAGCGACGTTCGTCGGGCAAGGGGGGGGCGCTCAGGTTCAGGGTGGAGAAATCTTCCAGGGCCACGTCGGTAAAACGTCGTGTGGCGGTGGTGTCGTAGAGTTCGCCGATGGCCTGCATGGCGATGCCCTTCAGCGTGATGTCGGGGAATTCGCTGAGACAGCGGTAGAGGAATCCGCGCGCGCGCCCATCTTGCGGGCGAACTTTGCCGATCAGATACGCAAGATGCATGTACCACGGATGGGGATTGTCGCGGGCGATGGGGTTGAGCCGCTGTTTCCC
>DAOUAY010000657.1:0-1813 GCA_034432995.1 Anaerolineae bacterium
GAGGGCGACTTCCTGCGCGCGCACTCGCTCGGCGGCATCGACCGGCGCGTGCTCTTGGGGTTGGATGTCGTTGTCCACGGCAAGCGCGAATTGCCGGGCATCGTTGGCAGCCGTCCGCCGCACGTGCTCACCGTCGAAGAACGCGAGAAAATCATCGCCTGGGAAGAAGTCTACGTCGATACCGGCCTGCCGGGCGACGAACTTGCCGCGTTGGTCGTGGTCGGCGATCACATCACGTTCGACCGCGAGTTGCTGACGCTCAAGAATGAGCGGGTCGCCGGCAAGGCGCTCGACAACCGCGCTTCGGTCGTCGCCGTCACGCTGGCGCTGCAAGCCTTGCGCGAGCGCAATCACGTCTGGGACTTCTACGCCGTCGCCACCGTCCAGGAGGAAGTCGGCGTCAAGGGCGCGATCACCAGCGCCTACGGCCTCGCGCCGGAAATCGCCATCGCCCTGGACGTGACCTTCGCGCTGCAGCACGATGATGAGGGTCCGGGCACGTTCGCCCTGGGTAAAGGCCCAACCATCGCCGGCGGCCCGAATTTCCACCCGCAGGTGGTGGAACGCTTGCAGGCCGCCGCCAAAGCCGAGGAAATCCCCAACCAGTTCGAAGCGGTGCCCGGCAGCAGCGGCACCGACGCCTGGGGCATCCAGGTGGCGCGGGAGGGCATCCCCACCGGCCTGATCGAAATCCCCTTGCGCTACATGCACCAGCCGGTCGAAACCGGCTCTTTGCAGGATATCGAACGCGCCGGGCGGCTGCTCGCCAGCTTCATCGCCCGGCTGGAAGCCGATTTTCGCCCCCGCTGGGAGGACGAGCTATGACCGACACCGTCATTACTTTGTTGCAAACGCTCTCCGACCTTACCGGCGTTTCGGGGAACGAGACCGCCATCCGCAGCGCCATCAAGCCGTTGGTGCAAGACCACGTCGATGAGTTGCGCGTCGATGCGCTTGGCAACCTGATCACGCACAAGCGCGGCACGGGCGAGAACCCGCTGCGCGTCCTGGTGACGGCGCACATGGACGAAGTCGGCCTGATGGTCGTCGGCCACACCGGCGACGGGGGACTGCGCGCCGAACCCATCGGCAGCCTCGACGCGCGCTTGCTGCCGGGGCTGCACGTCTGGGTGGGCAAGGACAAACTGCCCGGCGTGATCGGCCTGCAAGCCATTCACCGCGCGAACGGCGACACATCCGTCACGCCGGTGGAGAAGCTGGTGATCGACATCGGCACATCGAGCAAGGACGAAGCCCAGAGCGCGGCCCCGCTCGGCACGCCCATCACGTTCGCCACGCGCTTCCGCGAAATGGGCGCCGCCGTCGCCGGCAAAGCCTTCGACGACCGCGCCGGATGCGCCGTGTTGATCGCGCTCTTGCAGGGCGAGCGGCTGCCCTGCGACGTGTACGGCGTTTTCACCGTGCAAGAAGAGGTGGGACTGCGCGGCGCGCAGGTCGCGGCTTTCGCCGTGGAACCCGATGTGGGTTTCGCGCTGGAAGGCACCATCGCCGACGATCTGCCCAAAGAGGAGAAGGACGTCAGCCCGACGACCGAGTTGGGCAAAGGCCCGGCGATCACCGTGAAGGATCGTTCGTACACGACCCCGCCGCGGCTGTTGAGCCACGTGCTGAAGGCGGCGGACGCGGAGGGCATCCCTTACCAGCTCAAGCAGCCGGGCATCAGCAGCACCGAAGCGGCCAGCATCACCCGCGCGCGCGGCGGCGTCCCGGCGATCACCATCGCCGTGCCCTGCCGCTACATCCACGGCCCGCGCGCGCTGCTGCGCCCCGCCGACGTCGAAAACACCCTGCG
>DAOUAY010000658.1:0-2422 GCA_034432995.1 Anaerolineae bacterium
GGTCACAGGGACGCGCGTGGGTCGAAGAGCACTACCATTGGCGCAATGTCTATCCCGCGTGGGAGGATATTTACGCCAGACTAATCGGCGGAAACGCTGTGTCGTCGTGAAACAAAATATGAAACGTAAGATGTGGAGATTTTCGGTATCACGGGTTACGATTTACTTCTGGTATAATAGGATTCGAGAAGGGCATTATGGAACTTATCGAGTATTGGAACATCCTTAAGCGGTGGTGGTGGTTGATGGTCGCCTGCGTCCTGGTGTCGAGCGGCTCAAGCTACATCGGTACTAGAGCAATGCCGCGCATCTACCAGGCCACAACGACGGTGATGGTCGGCCAAACCTTGCAGCAGGCCAACCCAAGCAGTGGCGATCTCTATATCAGCCAACAGTTGGCGCAGACGTATGCGCAGATGGTGCAACGCCAGCCTGTCCTCGGCGGCGCAGCGCAGGCGCTGGGACTCGAATATACACCGGCAGCCGACACTGTCTCCACGCGGCTGGTGCCGGGCACGCAATTGCTGGAGATCAGCGTCCGCGATACGATCCCCGAACGTGCGCAGGCGCTTGCTGACGCAATCGCCCAGCAGTTGATCCTGCAAAGTCCCACCGGACGCGAGGCATCTGAGCGCCAGGACTTTGTTCAGCAACGGTTGACAAGCCTGCAAACCAATATTGAACAAACTGAGGCGCGCATTGTCGAGGAGCAAGCCAAGCTCGATGCGTCGAACAGTGCCCGCGCGATTCAGCAATATCAGGCTAACATCGACGCTCTCGAACAAAGGTTATCTGGTTACGTATCCACCTATGCCTCGCTCAATCTATCGGTACAAGGCGGGCCCAATTTCATTTCCGTTGTTGAACCCGCGTCTCTGCCTTTTAAACCTATCAGCCCCAATGTGGCCCAGACCGTGTTGCTCGCAGCTGCCATTGGGCTGGGACTGGCAGTGGGCGGTGCTGTACTCATCGAGTTCCTTGACGATACCATCAAGTCGACGGACGAGGTCGCCCGGATCACTCAACTTCCTGTGCTGGGCGCCATCGCACGTCTGGAGGGTGACAGTTACGGGGAAAAACTCGTTGTTCACCACCAGCCCCTTTCGGTCACTGCTGAGGCCTATCGCGCGCTACGCACCAACATCCGCTTCTCCTTCGTCGATCGCCCGATGCGTACCTTGCTGGTGGCCAGTCCTGGTCCTTCGGAAGGTAAAAGTCTAACACTGGCGAATCTGGCGGTGGCAATGGCCCAATCGGGATTTAGGGTTATTATGGTCGATACAGACCTCCGGCGCCCTGTGCTCCACAAAATTTTCAATGTCTCCAATGCAGAGGGACTAAGCAGCATTCTCCTGGCCCCAGAGCCTGATCCAGAACCTTATCTGCAGGATACAGGTGTGGAAAACCTGCAATTGTTGCCTTGTGGCCCTTTGCCGCCGAATCCAGCCGAGATACTTGGCTCGGAGCGAATGGGGGCGGTGCTCGACATCTTGCTGGCGATAGGCGATCTGATTATCTTCGATAGCGCGCCGATTCTGATGGTCACCGATGCTGCGGTTTTGGCAGCGCGTCTGAGGGAAGGTGGCGTGTTGCTTGTGACCGATGTCGGCAGAACTCGGCGCGGGCTGGCAAAACGCGCCGTGGAGGAATTTCAACGTGTGCATGCCAATATGCTAGGCGTTGTTGTGAATCGAGTCAGCACGCGCACGGGGAGTGAATACTACTATCACTATTATCAGGATTATACTGAACAGGACGATGACGGGGAAAAGCATCTTCCGCGCCGCCGCGGATTGCAATGGCCGCTGCTAGGCCGCATTGGAAGGGATGGTAAGGAAGGCGCTGCTAAGCCGGTCGAAGAAAAGCTAGAGGAGCTAATGTAGGCGCTGCGTGGCCTTGGCCCGATTCGCACAAAAACGTCCCGGCGGATAGCCGGGACGTTTTTTGTTGGACATGTAAAACGATGCCCCTTATTGTGTTCTTGACCCGGATGCAGGTTTCACAAGCGTTATGGCGCAGTTCGTGATTGTGAATAAAATAGAAGTATGAGCGCCAGCGTGCATACTTCGTCGCTTTTGGCGACCAAACTCTATATCCCTTCGCCTCATGCGAATGTGATTTTGCGTCCGCACCTGCTTGCGCGGTTGGACGAGGGACTATGTCTCGGACGTCGGCTCACCCTCATCGCAGCGCCGGCCGGCTACGGCAAAACGACGCTGCTGAGCGAATGGGCCAACCGGTATGTTGGCGAATCGGCTGAACACCGGCCCGTTGCCTGGCTAACCCTCGATGAAGGCGACAGCGATCCGGCGCGGTTCTGGGCCTACCTGATTGCGTCGTTACGGACGGTGATTGCGCTTGATATTCCCGACGCGCCACAATTGCCGCAGCGTCCTCAGATGATCGACCTGATGACGGTAGT
>DAOUAY010000659.1:0-3318 GCA_034432995.1 Anaerolineae bacterium
CGCGCATGGCAACGCCTCCTGGGCAAGATGCCATAAGCTTACGCCGCAAGGTTCACTTGTAAAAGTTCTCTTTTTGAGCCGTTTTTCACAATTCGGCTTCTAGTTGCACAAAAGTTACGTTAGCGAGATTCGCGGTTTATTGTTAGGAGGCGCAATGGATATCACAGACTTGGAAACTCCTGTCGCCCTCGTTGACCTTGACAGGCTTGTCGCCAACATCCACCGGCTGCAAGTTTACCTGGATGAACACGGCGTCGCCAACCGCCCGCACATCAAGACGCACAAAATTCCCGAAATCGCCTGGATGCAATTGCGCGCGGGCGCCGTCGGCATCACCTGCCAGAAGATCGGCGAGGCTGAGGCGATGGCGGCGGCCGGTATTCAGGACATCTTCCTGCCGTACAACATCATCGGCCCATCCAAGCTGGAACGGCTGGTGCGCCTGGCGCGCCGGGTGACGCTCAGCCTGACCACCGATTCGGCCTACACGGTGCGCGGACTGTCGGCGGCGGCGCAGGAAGGCGGTGTTGTTCTGCCAGTGCTGGTGGAGTTCGATGGCGGCCTGCAACGCTGCGGCGTGCAGTCACCTGTGGAGGCCGCGGAGCTGGCGCTCATCATCGCGCGCTCGCCCGGCTTGCGCTTCGGCGGGCTGATGACCTATCCGAGTAACGCGCGCACCGATCCATTCGTCCGCGAGACGAAGGCGCTGCTGCAAGCCGAAGGCGTGACCGTGGATTGCGTCAGCGGCGGCGGCTCGCCGGGGATGTGGCAGGCGCACACGCACGCCGAGGTGACCGAGCACCGCGCCGGGACCTACGTCTATGGCGACCGCTCCATGCTCAAGTCCGGCGCGATGGGGATGGAGGACATCGCCTTCTCCGTCATTACCACCGTCGTCAGCCGTCCCACCGCCGGCCGAGGCATTCTCGACGGCGGCAGCAAGACGTTCTCGTCGGATTTGTCGGGGCTGGAAGGGCACGGTCTGATCCTGGAATACCCGGAGGCGCGCTTCTACGGGATGTCGGAGGAACACGGGCACGTCGATTTCTCGCAATGCCCGCGCAAACCGGAGATCGGCGAGCGCGTGACGGTGATTCCCAACCATTGCTGCGTTGTCAGCAACCTGTTCAATCAGATCGTCGGCGCGCGCAACGGCAAAGTGGAAGTCGTCTGGCCCGTCGCCGCGCGTGGGGCGTTGCAGTAAATTACGAATTAGGAATTACGTACCCGTGCTGGTACGATAACGGCTGCAAAATCGTCTTCTACTCCGATCGAGAGAACCGCACCAATCTTTTCGGCGTCGATCTATGGTGGACCTGGGCCACGGCTACGCCGGTTTCCGCGAGACGTGGGAGGCGCATCCGCACTCGTTCATCGTCAAAGTATGGTGTTTCTGCTCAATTGCGTGTGATCGCCCTAGCTCTCAAACTTACGGATCTTAACCTCAGAATCGAATTCTGAAAGTTCACCGGTGACGGTAAACAGGATGCGCTCGCAGATGTTCGCTACCCGGTCGGCGGCGCGCTCCAGGTTGTGCGCTGCCCACAGCAGATGATTGGCCTGCTCGATATTGGCGGGGTCCGCGCGAATGAAGGTCATCAACTCGTTGTAGACCTGTTCGTAGAGATGATCGACCTCATCGTCCTCGGCTGGAATGGCACGCGCCGCCTCGACATCTTGCGCCACGAAAGCGTCCAGCGAGCGACGCAGCATGTCCAGGGCTTTTTGCGCCATCAGTGGGATGTCGATGAGTGGCTTGATGAGTGGTTTTTCACCGATCAACAGATTGATCTTGGCGATTCCCTTCGCGTAGTCCCCAATGCGTTCCAGTTCAGTGGAGATTTCCAGAATGGCAGCCAGCGTGCGCAGGTCACGCGCCACCGGTTGATGCAACGCGATCAGGGCCAGGGTTTGGCTTTCGATGGCATAGCGTCTGGTGTTGATCTCGATGTCATGTTCGATGAGGCGCTGTGCGCCTTCCAGGTCGCGGCGTTTGAGCAGATCGATGGCGGTCATCATGGCCTCTTCGACCATACTGCCCATAATCAGGACCTGGTCTTGCAGCAGTTGTAACTCGCGTTCAAAAGTTCTTCTAGGACTGGACATATTCACCTCACGCTGTTTTCATCACAAACTGAAGCTCTTGTTGGTGCGGCTGTTTCTCCCATTCGGTCAGCAAGTTTAGGATTTCCTTGCGAATGGCATCGCGCACCTGTCGGAACACCTGCATTCTAGCTGCATCGCCCCCTTCGGCGGCTGCCGGATCAGGGAATCCCAGGCGAATCTTCTCACCCGCACCGAGCCACGTCGGACAGTTCTTAGCTGCATGATCGCACACGGTGACGATTAAGTCAAATGCACTGTGGCGGAATTCTTCAGTGGATTTCGGGTGATGATCGCTTATATCAATGCCGATTTCCGCCATAACGGCAATTGCCAGAGGATGGACGCTCGCGTTGGGCTTTACCCCGGCAGAGAGGGCCTGCCAGGTGTTGTTAAGATGATGATTCACGAGACCTTCAGCCATCTGACTGCGCGCCGAGTTGCCTGTACATAGAAATAGCACCCGCTTTTTGTTCATAGTCGCCTTCTTGAAATCGGCCCCTTTGTTGCCGGATCTTTGCAGTAGTTTGCCATGTATCCATCATACCACATTGAGGTTAATGAACATTCAACGTCATGTTAACGTTGGGTTAAAACAGGACAGATCTCCCACGGGCTGATCGCGCGACAGTGTCTTCCCGCGATGCTGCGCCGGGAGATGCGTTGTTCGAGTCCTTTGGGTTTACACGCCAGTAGCTTGCGACGCAGATACGCTCCATGATTGTGTGTGGGCGGCTTGCTTTGTGTTGCAGGGGGAAGTAAAATGTAGGGGTGTTCTATTACAGAAAATATGACGAGAGAAGACTCACGCATTCGCACGATGTTCGCGTTTTATGATCCTGGCCGGTTGGAGGATGGCGACCTGGCGCTCGTCCTATGCGAGGCGTATCCGGGTGACGAACGGCGTGGCTACGTCCCGGCCTACCGCTTCAAGATGACGCTCGCCGGGCAGAGGCAAGAGGTTGGGCGGATTGAGTTGCGTGTCGGCAACTCCGAGCATATCGTGCTATACGCCGGTCATATTGGCTATCGCGTGCTGCCGATGTATCGTGGTCGCCATTACGCCGCTCGAAGCTGCGCTCTGCTTTTACCCCTGGCGCGCCGCCACGGCTTGAATCCCCTGTGGATCACCTGCAATCCCGACAACTACGCCTCCCGCCGGACGTGTGAGTTGGCCGGCGCTGCGTTCGTCGAGATCGTCGATCTGCCGGAGGA
>DAOUAY010000660.1:0-5560 GCA_034432995.1 Anaerolineae bacterium
CTGGTGGATGGCGAGCCGCGCCGCCTGACGCTCAAGCGCGCCCTGACATTGTTCCTCGAATACCGCCTTGAAGTTTTGCAGCGCCGGGCGCGCTACGAACTGGAACACGCCCGCCGCCGCGCGCATATTCTCGAAGGCTTGCTGATTGCGCTGGACAACCTCGACGCCGTCATCGACACGATCCGCCGCTCCCGCACTGTCGAGACCGCGCGCCAGAATCTGATGAAGAGCTTCAAACTGACGGAAATCCAGGCGCAGGCCATTCTGGATATGCAATTGCGGCGTCTGGCGGCGTTGGAACGCAAGAAACTTCAGGATGAGTACCACGAATTGCTGGCGACGATCAAGGAGCTGGAGGCGCTGCTGAAGTCACCGGTGAAACAGCGCGCCGCGATCCGCGCCGAACTGGTAGATATGCGGACGGGTTACGCCGACGCGCGGCGTACGCACATTCTGGACGTCAAAGGGGCGACAGTGGCCGCCAGCGCATTGACCCCCGATCAGCCGGTGTGGGTGACGGTAAGCCGTGAGGGCCGCATTGGCCGCATCCCCGATGACGGCAAGACGCCACCGCGCGTGGCCGCCCGCCCGGCGGAGGCTCCGCTGGCGCTCATCGGCGCTTCGACGCGCGACGTGCTCTACCTCTTCACGGCGGCGGGCGACGCGATCGCCGCGCCGGTGCATCAACTGCCGGAAGGTGTGGCCTGGGACGGTGGCGGCGCGCCCTGGTCGACGCTGCTGCGGGTAAGCAATGGCCATCGTCTTGTGGCGGCGATGGCGCTGCCGAAAACGCCGCCGGAAGGGCATACCGTCTTCCTGGCTACCGCTACAGGCCAGGTGAAGCGCCTCGCGCCGGAAGAACTGCCGGCGGTGGGGCGCGACCTCACGCAGGTCATTCGCGTAGATAAAGGGGATGCGCTGGCGGGTGTGGCCTGGGTGGTGGAGAAGGATGAAGTCATTCTGGGAACGGCGCAGGGGTTGGGTATCCGGTTCGAAGTGACGGATGTGCGTCCTACCGGCGCGAAAGCCGGCGGGATGGCCGGCATCCGTGTCGAGAAGGGTGATGCCGTCGTGGGGGTGGCGGTGGTGCAGTCCCGCGCCTCGTTCTTCACTATAACCGATCAAGGATTTGCCAAGCGCACGCCTGTGGGCGATTTTCCAGCCCAGAAACGCGGTGGCAAGGGCGTGCAGATTGCCAAACTGGCGGCGAAGGAACGTATCGCCAGCGTGGCAATGATGACCGGATCGAGCCGTCTGATGCCGGTGACGCAACGTGGCGCATCGAAGACGGTGACTGGACGTTCCGTGCCGGAGCAGGGCCGCGCGACGCGCGGGGAATCGATCATCGCCTTGCAGGGCAAAGACGCGGTGGTCGATGTCGTTTTTCAGATCGAACGCAATGAAGCGGTGAGCGAAAGTTGAATCGGGAGATAACCAATGACCTATCGAGACGAATTATTGACATGTGCAACATGCGGCAAAACGTTTATCTATCGCGTCGAAGAACAGCGCCAGCAGGCGGAGCTGGGCTTCGAGCCGGAGACGCCCCAACAGTGCGCAGACTGTCGATCGCAGGAGGCGCTCGGGCCGGGATTGCGGGCGGGCGTGGTGAAGTGGTTCCGGGAAGATAAGCACTTTGGCTTTATCACGCAGCGGGATGGCAGCGATGTCTTCTTCCACAACAGCGGGATCGAGGGTGACGTGGACCAGGTGATGAAGGAGAACGCCCCGGTCTGGTACGAGGTGACTGCCACAGAACGCGGCCCGCAGGCCGTCAACGTGCACCTGCGGGAATAGGCGTGTTGGGGATCGGTAATTGGTAACTGGTAACTGGTAATTGGTAACTGGTAACTGGTAATTGGTAACTGGTAATTGGTGATTGGTGCATAATGAGGTTCCTAAATTCCTAATGACTCATACTCTTACTGATCCCTGATTACCGATCCCTGATTACTCATTACTGATTACTGATTACTGATTACTGATCCCCACTCCCTTATTAAAGCGGATGAGCTGATGCGTGTCGCCCTGAGTGGGTGGTTTTGGGATCGCCCGGAGACGGGAAGCGGGCAGTACTTGCGCTATCTGGTCGCGGCGCTGGCCGGGTATGCGCCTGCATCGCAGTTTACGGTGCTGACGCCAATACCGCCTTCGCCTGAAGTTGCTTGCGCGTCAAACGTCGAGTTCCTTGTGGTTCCAGGCAAGAACACAAACCTCGGCAAGGTGTGGTGGGAGCAAGTTCCGCTTCCCAAGGCGGCGCGTCAGCTTGGCGTGGATGTGCTCCACGTGCCGTACTGGGCGCCGCCGCTCCGTGCGGCTTTGCCCACTGTCGTCACCGTACACGATCTTATTCCTATGCTGCTGAAGCCCTATCGCGGCAGATCGTTGGTACGCTTGTACACTGTGTTTGTACGCGCCGCGTCGCCTCGCGCAACGCTGATCCTCACCGACTCGGAAGCCTCGCGTCGGGACATCGTCGAGTATCTCAACGTCTCGCCCGACCGCGTGCAGACGGTCTATCTGGCGGTGGATCGCATCTATGTACCGCTTGGCGCGACGGATTCAACGGATCAAACGGAGGAAGCGAGCGCCGAGGTCCGTTCGCTCCGTTGTGAAATCTCTGCCGCACAAGACGCGGCTGTCTTGGCGCAGTTGGGCGTGCAGCCGGGATACGTCCTCTATCTGGGCGGGTTCGACGTGCGGAAGAACGTGGGCGGCGTTTGCGCGGCGTTTGCGCGCGCCGTTCAGTCTGTACCAGATGCGCGGCTGGTGATAGCGGGGAAGCTGCCAGCAGTGGATTCGGCGTTCGCGCCCGATCCGCGCCGGCTGGCGCAGGAGGCCGGCATCCCTGCAGGGCGCGTCCATTTCGTGGATTTCGTTCCCGAAGCGGCTAAACCGGCGCTCTATCGCGGTGCGCGGGTCTTTATCTTCCCCTCGATCTACGAAGGCTTTGGTCTGCCGCCGCTGGAAGCGCTGGCGTGCGGCACGCCCGTCGTCGGCAGCCGCGCCGCCAGCTTGCCGGAGGTGGTGCGCGAGGGCGGCGTCCTCCTTGATCCCGCCGATGTCGACGGCATGGCCGCCGCGCTCGTTCGTCTGTTGACCGACGACGCCTTCCACGCCGAACTGCGCCGCCGCGCCATTCAGCGGGCCGCGCGTTTCACCTGGGAAACGACCGCGCGGGAGACGTTCGCGGCGTATCAAAAAGCGATAAAGGCGCAAGCATCTGAACTATGACGAATATGCAAGCAACGTATATACACCAACCTCTCTTGTTTGCCGGACAGGTCGCTGCTGCGAAATTCCCCGGCACCCGTTACCAGGGCAGCAAGGCGAAATTGGCAGATTGGATTTGGGAGCAGGTCAGGGTGCTGGACTTTGATACGTGCCTGGATGCTTTCGGCGGCACCGGCGCAGTCGCTTACCGGTTCAAGCAGGAAAACAAGCGCGTCACCTACAATGACGTTTTGCGGTTCAACTACTACATTGGCTTCGCGTTGATCGAAAACAATGCTGTGCAATTGACAACAGACGATGTCGAATGGATTCTCACCCGTCATCCAGATATTGTCTATCCGAATTTCATCGAGAGAACTTTCCACGATATTTACTTTACCGCTGAGGAAAACGCCTGGCTGGATCAAACGATGACCAATATCAACTGTATCACTGATCCTTACAAATTCGCATTGGCGTTTTTTGCTCTGGCGCAGGCGGCGATTATCAAGCGCCCCTATAACCTTTTCCATCGGAAAAACTTGTACGTGCGCCTGGCCGACGTCGAACGTTCTTTCGGGAACAAGACTTCGTGGGATCGACCTTTTGCGGCGTGGTTTTGTGATTTTGTGGTTGAGGCGAATCAGGCGGTTTTCGATAATGGGCAGGCGAATCAGGCATTGAACGTTGACGCATTAGCCGTTCCAGGAACATACGAGCTTGTCTACATTGACACACCATACATTTCACGGCAGGGAGAGGGTGTGGATTACCGAGATTTTTATCACTTCTTAGAGGGATTGACGATGTACGATGTGTGGAGAACGCACATTGACTATCGTTCTAAACACCGGCGGTTGAGACGTTCGACGAATGTGTGGACGGATAAGAAACAGGTTTATGCCGCCTTTGATCAGCTTTTCCATCACTATCAAGACAGTATCCTAGTGGTTTCCTATCGCAGCGACGGCATCCCTGCGCCAGAAGAAATTCTCGCGCTTTTGCAAAAATACAAACGCGATGTGCGGGTAGAGTGGTTTGGGCAATACAAATACGTGCTCTCGACAAATCATCGTTCCGAAGAAGTTTTATTTGTAGCACAGTGAGGTCAGGATGACAATGACATCTACGTGGAATAAAGAGTCATTTCGAGCAGCCTTTATGGCTGATTTCGAAGCATTTACCCAAACGCTGGCTACCGATGCGGGTGATTGGGTTATTAAGGGATTCATTGACGTGTATCGCAACATCTACACGATTTCCGTGGATACTAAATGGTTTTCTCGCTAATCAATTGAGATATTAAGATTGTGAACAACACTGAATTCTGCACGCAAAATACATTGCTCTGCCGGTTTCTTTTTCCAGCGGTACGGATGCCGATGCGCATTCCAGTAGTCCAGTCCGGCGTTCAGAGCAGTACTCAGTTCATCGATGTTCTCAAAACGCCGGCCCTTGAGCGCCAGGGAACGCAATTGCTTCCACCACGGCTCAATCAAGTTCAACCAACACGCATACTTCGGAATAAACAATGTTCGTATCTCCGGCCAGGCCGCCAACGCCAAGGTCGTTTCCCGACTGCAATGCGTACTCAAATTGTCGGCAATCAGCAACCATCGGTCCGCCGGGAAGGTGGGCACGATCTTTTCCAGCAATTGAATGTAGCTGGCACTGTCGCGGCGCGGACTCAAGACGATGGCGGCTTCACCCGTCGCCGGTTCAAAGGCTCCCAAGACCCACAACACCCCACGCCGCCCGTAGTCCGGTTCAAAGGTGGCCCGGTTGCGCCCCTGTTGCCAGACTTCGCCCGGATAGGTTTTGACGGCCAACGGCCCCAATTCGTCGAGACACAGCACCCGCGTGCGCGGCGGGGGTGCCACATAGGCCGTGATTATGGCCCCCTTTTTTCCACGAACTCCGTGTCGTGTTTTTCCGCTTCCCGAAACCAACTTTGCTGGCGTTTCCAGCTAAAGCCTTCTTCTTCCATCCACGTCCAGATCGTAGAATCGGATAAATGGACGTGTTCGCGCTCTTCGAAGGCCGTCTGCAGGCGTTCCAAGGTCCACAACTCAAACGGGTATTTTAAGCTGCGCGGTTTCTGCAACGCCAGATCCACCAGCTTACTCTTGACTTCCTCGCTATGTGTGGGCTTGCGCCCCGCGCGGGGCTGGTCATCCAGGCCCGGTAGCCCCGCCGCATTGAAGCGTTTTACCCACAGCGGACCTACTTGGGGGCTTTTATATCCGGCGCGACAGCCCGCTTCCGAGGCTGTTAGTGTCGGCTCTTCCAGTAGCGCCACGATGATTTTAGCCCGTTGGACGCTGCGCATCGGTGCTGTGCGTGAAAC
>DAOUAY010000661.1:0-1813 GCA_034432995.1 Anaerolineae bacterium
CCTTGCCCGCCATTCACCGGACTCGCGCCCACCAGCCGGTCGAGCGCGTCGTAGGTAAAGCCCATCCGTTCGTCGGGCGTCCAGCTCAACCCGCTCGTGTCGAACTCGCGGTAGTCGTCGAGGTAGGCCGTCCCGCCATAGATCCAGTGGTGGAATCGCCACGTCTTGCCCGTCGAGTGTACACAGCACCACGGCCGCTACGGCCTGATACAAACCTCGGGACCAACGCACGGGCATCATATCGTGACCTCCTGAAATATGTTGGGAATGGCAGTGTTTGCTAAAACACAAAAGACAGTCGGGTTCGTCACCCCTCGCTCGGCCACACTATGATACGGGGAATCACACAAACCAATATCGATGTTATGGTTAGAGTATACGAGATAGTCGAGAAAAATGCAAGCGGTTTTCATCTCTTGCAAAGCCCGGCTTTGGCGCTAGAATCAATCCGTTATATCCGTTCAATCCGTTGACGACAAAGCAGGTTTGTCATGGCTGCAAAAAACGCCGCGACGCCCCGCGAGGCAGTGCCCATCGCGGAACTGTTGGAGACGCTGGAACTGCTCGTCTCCCAGGCGCGGGCCTATGAGCGCGCACTTCCACCCGACAGCTATCCGGCGCGCGCGGCGGTCGCCACGCTTGGCGAGTTGGCGCGGCAGGCGTTAACGGAGGCGCGTGACATCGCATTATCGGCTGCCCCGCCCACTCCGGCTCCGCACCCGTTTTCCCCGCGCGAATACGAAGTACTCATCCTCGTCGCGCAAGGGCTGACCAATCGGGAAATCGCTTACCGGCTCGGCATCAGCGACCGGACCGTGCAGTTCCACGTGAATACGATCTTCAACAAGACCGGCGCGCAGTCGCGCACGGAGGCCGTTGCGCTGGCGTTGTCACGGCGGTGGCTGGATATGGCGAATGACGGATAGCGAATTACGGATAGCGAATTACGAGTCCCTGTGGATTTTGACAGGAAGGCTCCTGTGGTAACGGCGGATGTGGCCGTTGTTGGTTCATGCTATGCTGATTACAAATCTGAAAGCAGTGACAAGCTCTCAACTTTCAGCGATCAGCAAACAGCAAAGGAGATACAGATGAAGACACAAGAAGTTCTGACCGCACTTGGGCCATTGGCCCCGTTGTATGTTGATCCGGATGTGTTCGAAATCATGGTGGACGCCCCGGATATGGTGTACGTGGATCGTCACCGTAAGCTGGAAGCAACCGGCGTGCGATTCGACTCTCCCGAAGCGCTCCGTGCCGTTATCGATGAGCTATTGGCACTGGCGGGGATTGCGCTCAGCCCGGAGCACCCAATTGGCGAGATGCGCTTGCCTGATGACGCGCGGTTGGTGGCCGTCGTACCGCCGACCGCGCTGAACGGTCCAACGCTGGTCATTCGCAAGCCACTCCCTTACAAGATGACGTGGGAGCAACTCATCGAATATGGTTCGGTTACCCCAGAAGCGCGGGATTTTCTCCGCATGGCCATTCACTCCGGGGTCAATATCCTGGTCAGCGGTGGGCCAGCCAGCGGGAAAACGACTGTCGCCAATATGCTGGCCGAGATGATTCCCGTTGACCAGCGCCTTGTCGTTGTCGAGCAGACACACGAGATGCGCATCGATCATCCCCATCGCGTCTGGCTGGAAGCGGGCGGCCCGGCAAATATCAACGTCGTTGATTTGCTCAAAACCGCCTCGCAGATGCGTCCGGATTGGCTGATCGTGGGTGAGATGCTCGGTGGGGAGGCCATGCGTGCTTTGCAAGTGATGAGCATCGGCTACAATGCGATCACGATCATCCACGCGACCAG
>DAOUAY010000662.1:0-2519 GCA_034432995.1 Anaerolineae bacterium
GACTATGGCCGGTGGCTGCGCCTGCTCGGTGCAGAGAGTGTTGGCGAACTGAACGCGATCATCGCCCGCAAGGAGTTGCGCACCACGATTCTGGTCTCCGAGGCGCTGCACGAGCAACGCATTGCCGACATCGCGCGCCAGATTTGGGAGCGCCGCAAGCACGTGCAGATCGTCCTGGTGGCCGGACCGTCGTCTTCGGGCAAAACCACCTTTTCGAAACGGTTGGGGGTTCAACTCCTGGCCCACGGCTTGCATCCATTCGCGCTGGAACTGGACAGCTATTTTGTCGACCGCGAGAACACCCCTCGTGATGAGAACGGTGATTACGATTTCGAAGCCCTCGAAGCCGTGGATGTTGAACTCTTCAACGCCAATCTACAGGCGCTTTTGCGGGGTGACGTCGTGCAACTGCCCCATTTCAACTTCTTCACCGGCCAACGCGAACCGGGACGCACCGTGCAGTTGCGTCCAGGCCACATCATCATCGTGGAAGGCATCCACGGCCTGAACCCAAAACTGGTGTACGCGCTCCCGCCTGAGACGCTTTACCGCGTCTACGTCTCGGCGCTGACACAGCTCAACCTGGATCGCCACAATCGCGTACCGACGACCGACACCCGTCTGATCCGGCGCATCACCCGCGATGCGCGCGCGCGCGGCTATAGCGCGGCGGAGACCATCGCCCGCTGGGAAAGCGTGCGCCGGGGCGAAAAGCGCCACATCTTCCCCTACCAGGAAAACGCCGATGTGATGTTCAACTCGGCGTTGGTGTACGAACTCTCTGTGCTCAAACCACTCGCCGAACCGCTGCTGCTCCAGGTAGAGCGCGATTCGCGGCAGTGGGTCGAGGCAAAGCGCCTGCTCACGTTCCTGCAATGGTTCCTGCCGGTGGAGACGGCGCAAGTGCCGGAAAACTCCCTGCTGCGTGAGTTCATCGGCGGGTCATCTCTCGAGGAATTCCACTGGGACTAATCTTAGGGTATGGCACACTGTAAAAACTGCGGCTACGAGCTACCCGAACCGGTAGGGCTATTGTGTTCCAACTGTGGGTTCACGTTGATCCCAGAAAAGAAACCCGGGCGGCGGAAATCACCCCGCCTCACACTGCCCTCCCTGCCGCGTTTCGAAAAACGTGAGCGACAGCCATCGCCGCGCCCCGTGAGGCAAGAATCACCGCCGCGCGCGAAACAAGCGACGCCGCGTCCCACACCGCAAGAAAAACCGCGCCTCGACCTGCGATTCACGCCCAATCTGTGGAAACGGCTGCTGGTCATCCTGCTGGCTGTGGCGGTATTCATCGGCGTCATGGCGGCGGCAGCGTATGCCGGGCTGTACTACGGTGAGCGCGACCGGCAATCGGCGCGGCAGAACGTGGTGCAAGAACACTACAACGCCGGGCTGGTGGCGCTCAATGAAGGGCGTTTCGAGCGCGCCGTGGCGGAATTCCAATACGTGCTGCAACTCGATCCACAGCACGCCCTGGCAGAGCAGGGGCTTACCGAAGCCCGGGCGCGGCTGGCGTTCAAGCCCACTCCCACGCTCGAAGCCGTCATCTCGCTGGCGGAACAACTGCTCGACCAGGCACGCGCCACATTCGACGCCAACGATTGGGTGGCGACGGCGCGCACGCTGACCCAACTGCGCGCACTCGATCCCGACTATGAAACCAATGCGGTTGAGCAAATGCTCTTCACCAGCCTGTACAACGCCGGGATCGCGTTCCTGGAAGAAGAGGCGCTCGAGGTGGGCATCTCCTATCTGGATCAGGCCATCGCCCTGCGCCCTCTGGATGCGGACGCGGTCAATCAGCGCAACCTCGCGGCGCGCTACCTGGACGCGCTCAACTATTGGGGCGTGGACTGGGAATTGTGCATCGAACGCTTCGAAGCGTTACACGCCAGTAATCCCGGCTACAGGGATGTGGCGCAGCGCGTCTACCGGGCCTACCTGGCCTACGCCGATTACTTCGCCGCGCAGGGTGAGATGTGCCCGGCGGAAATGCAGTATGCGCAAGCGCAGCGCCTGTACGCCGATCCCAGCATCGATCAAAAACGGGCGGACGCCGCACAAATATGTCTCATCGCCACACCGGTGCCGCTGGAAGGGGCGACGCCGCACCTGACGCCACAGCCGATCCCCGGCTTTACGTATGGACGGCTGGCCTATCCCGTCTACAATAGCACGACCAATAGCTACGATCTCTACGCGCTCTACGCCGATGGGCGCATCCTGCGGGCTGCCGTGGGCGCCGACCAACCCTGGTGGGAATTGGGGACAGGCCGTATGGCATACCGCGACCGGGCTGCCGGCGGGGTCAAGATGGTGCTGCCGGAAGAGGGAATCCCGCTGCAACTCCTCCCGGCGTCGGGACAGGCTTGGCCCACGCTTTCGCCCGACAGTCGCCGTGTGGCTTACGCCGCTGCCACGGGGGGCGCCTGGTCGATCTACATTGCCAACACCGACGGCACCGGCGAGCCGCGCCGTCTGGCCAACGGGTGGGCGCCTGCCTGGGGCGCATC
>DAOUAY010000663.1:0-11618 GCA_034432995.1 Anaerolineae bacterium
GCTGCTATTGCCGCGCGTTCGGTGGTGAAGACGCGTGCCGGGCCGGTTTTGCGATAGACGCCGTCCGCATCCACCACGCTCGGATCGATCGCCGTACTCTTGACCACCGACCCTTCCGGCGCGAGATTGCCCGTGGGGAAGGTGAGCGTGCTGGTGATTCCACGCGCGGCAGCTTCCTGCGGGGAAAAGATGACCGTATCTGGATCAACGCCATCTTCCGCGAACAGCCGCTCGCGCAGGCGGCGGCGACGCTCCGAGCGTTCCCACACGTCCAGCGATTCCCCCAATGGGCAACCTTGCGCGGTTAGCACGTCGAGTCGCAGCAGGTCCAGGTCGCGCAGGTGCAGCATCACCTCCGGGACGCCGCCCGCCAGATAGACGTACACTGTCGGATGCCCGACCGGGCCGTTGGGCAGCACGTCCACCAGCCGGGGGGTGCTGTGGTTGACGCGATCCCAATCTGCGACGGTGGGACGTGGCAGCCCGGCGGCGTGGGCAATCGCGGGCAGGTGCAGCAGCAGATTCGTGCTCCCGCCGAACGCCGCGTAGACGACCATCGCGTTGTGCAGCGCGTGCTCAGTGACAATGTCGCGCATCGTCACCCCTGCCTCCACCAGCCTGATCAGCGCCTCCGCCGAGCGCCGGGCCACGTCGAGCCAGAGCGGCTGTCCGGAAGGCGCCAGCGCCGCGTGGACGAGCGCCATCCCCAACGCCTCGCCGACGACCTGGCCGGTCGCTGCCGTGCCGAGGAACTGGCAACTGCCGCCCGGAGAGGCGCACGCCCGGCAGCCGAGCGCGGCGGCCTCTTCCAGCGCGATCTCGCCCTGGGCGAAGCGCGCGCTGAGCGTTTGCACCTTGCCCAGGTCCTCGCCAATTGTGGGCTGCAAGGTGACACCGCCAGGCACGAGCACGCACGCGCCGTCGCGTTGAGCCGCCAGCGCCATCATCATCGCCGGTAAAGCTTTGTCGCACGCGGCGACGCCCAGCACGCCGCGCCGCGTCGGCAGCGAGCGGATGAGGCGGCGGAGCACAATCGCCGCGTCGTTGCGGTAGGCGAGACTATCCATCATTCCCGGCGTGCCCTGAGTGCGCCCGTCGCATGGATCGGTCAAATAGGCGGCGAACGGGATCGCGCCGCGCGCGGTGAACGTCTCGGCGGCGGCGCGCATCAGCCTGTCGGTTTCCCAATGCCCGGAATGGAGGCCTAACGCCAGCGGCGTGCCATCCTCTGCGCGCATCCCACCGGCGATGCCGAGGATGAGGTATTCCGGGCGGCGCAATTGGTCGGGCGGCCAGCCCATCCCGGCGTCCATCGTCAGCCCGAAGAGATCGCCGCTGGTGACATCGCGCAGGTACTCGGCATCCAGCGGAAGCGCGCCCTGTGGCCCGGCTGCGTGCGTCTGTACGTCATAAAAGCGGCTGTCTGCCGCCTCGATAGACACCGGATCGGTGATGCATTTTGTGTTCACGTTTCCTCCCGATAATTTCGACGATTTGAACGGATCAAAACCGCCCTCGTTTCTCTTGTTCGAGCATCTCGACCATGTCCTCGATGCGTTTCTGTCTCGTCGCGTCGCGTTTCGCTTCCTCGATCCACTGCACGTATTCCCTTTGATGCGAGTACGAAAGCTGTTTGAAGAAAGCATCCGCTTCGGGATTCGTCTCCAACGCTTGCGCGACGTCTGGGGGGATGGTGACCTCTCGCGGCTCGGTGTCTTCTTCGACTGTCACTTCTATCTCATCCCCAAAGCTTTTGCCGCTCTTCTCCCGGATTTCTTTGAGCACGCCCAGGATGTGGCATGGGCCGCCCATCCGCACCAACGAGCCTTGATAAGGTATGCCCTCGATGATGGCTTTGACTTTGACCCGCTTCTTTCCAAAGACCTCTTCGACATCGAACGGGACAGTGACATAGGCGCCTCCGCCTTCTGCTTTTTCGATCACGGCGCGAAATGTAATGGATTGACTCATGGTCTCACTCCTCCCCTTTTGTTGAGACGGGTACGTCTGGCACACCCTCTGTTATACTCATCATAGGTGGATTGGCAATTCACGACGTTCGCGCCAGGGGAAATCTGTTGACTATCATCGTAATGGGATTACTATCGGAATTCGAACTGTAGTGGCTATTCTGTCGCAAGGAGGAATTTTCATGACGCGCTCATCAACTTCGTTTGGGGAAAAGCTGCGTGGCTTGCCGCGCAACGTCTGGGCGGTCAGTTTGACCAGCTTCTTTATGGATATTTCCAGCGAGATGGTCATCAACATCCTGCCGCTGTTTTTGTCGAACGTGTTGGGGGTGAAGACCAACATCATCGGCCTGATCGAAGGCATTGCCGAGGCGACCGCCAGTATCCTCAAGGTGTTCTCCGGCTGGCTCTCGGACAAGCTACGCGCGCGCAAGTGGCTGGCGGTGGCGGGTTATGGGATTTCGGCGCTCGCCAAGCCGTTCTTCTACATTGCCAACACGTGGGGGCTGGTGGCGGGCGTGCGCTGGGCCGACCGGGTCGGCAAGGGCGTGCGTACGGCGCCCCGCGATGCGTTGGTTGCGGATAGCATCGACGACTCGCAGCGCGGGCTGGCCTTCGGCTTTCATCGCGCGGCAGATACGGCCGGCGCAGTGCTGGGCTTGCTCATCGCGCTGTTGGTCGTGTGGTTCGCGCAGCAAAGTTCGGGCGAACTGACGCGCGCGACGTTCCAGACGGTGGTCCTCGTCAGCCTGATCCCGGCGGTGTTGGCGGTGATCGCGCTCGCCGTTGGGACGCGGGACGTGGCGGTGACCAAAGTGCGCGAGTTGCCGCGCATCTCGTTCAGAGGATTAGGTACACCTTTCCTGGTCTTCATGCTGATCGTGGGGCTTTTCGATCTTGGCAACTCGTCGGATGCCTTCCTGGTGCTGCGTGCGCAGGAGCGTGGCTTGAGTATCATTGGCATTCTGGGGATGCTGGTCACGTTCAATGCCGTCTACACACTGGTCAGTGCGCCGGCCGGTTCGTTCTCCGATAGGGTGGGGCGGCGGCGCGTCATCATCGGCGGGTGGTTGGTCTATGCGGCGATTTATCTGGGGTTTGCGATCGCGGGGACGGGCTGGCACGTGTGGGTGCTATACGCGATCTACGGCGTGTACTATGGCCTGGCCTACGGGACGACGAAGGCGATGGTCGCCGATCTCGTGCCGGAGGCGTTGCGCGGCACGGCTTACGGGACATACAACGCGGTGTTGGGCATTCTGGATTTCCCCGCGTCGCTCATCGCCGGGATTTTGTGGCAAGGTCTCGGGAGTTGGGACGGTTTGGGGGCCTCGGCGCCGTTCTTCTTCGGCGCGGCGATGGCGCTGGCGGCGGCGGTGTTGATGATGTTGTGGAAACCGGGCGCTGAAAAAGCGCGCGGCTGAAGCCCGCGCGCTGAAAGAGCGAAGCCCTTCGGGCTAGATTTCAGCCCGAAGGGCTTCGTTCTTTTCGCCCGGCCTCTTCAGGGCCGGGCGCGTGAGACGAGGATGCCGTCTTCGCGCTGCACCAGGATGGCAAAGGCGTATGCGTCGATGTGCAGGCCAATTTCACCGTCATTGGGATAGCCGTCGTGATGCTCTTTGCGATACCAGGCGTAGGTGTTCCCCGTTCTTATCCTGGTGAATTTCTAAAGTAAAAATGCATCGATTTCAGCCTTCTGGCCGGAGCAGGTGCAGGAAATCGACGCGCCGTATCGCTTTGACGGTTTTCAGGAATTGGTTGGCATCTGCGACCCACTGAGATGCCTCGTCGTGCTTGCCTGTCAGTCCCAGCGTGCGTTCGCCCGGCGGATAGTGGACTTCCAGCAGCACCTCGGTCTTGCCGCTCTCGGCATCGGGGCGTGTGGCGAAGGCTTTGATGTCGTGGATCAGGATGTTGACACTGCGCACACGGTGGGCCGTCTCCGGCTCCGGCAGCCAGTATTGGGCGACCGGATGGCGAGTAAATCTAAAGGCCGCGGTGTCTTTAAGACCCTCCCAGCGCACCACCAGCCCGGCCGGGATGTCGTTGCCGTCCTGATCATAATCCCATTGCCATCCAAATCGGACAATGGTTGGGCGAGCCTGGTCGATGGTCGGCGGGTTTTTCCAGGTGTCGAGCCGGTGTGGGCGGATGAAGTAGGGATAGCGACGGCCTTCGAGATCGCCATAGGGGAATTCGGTTACGGAACGCGTATGCAACTTCAGATCTGGTGTGTGGGCGTCTATCCAGTGAAGTTTGCCCGCCATCACCCACTGGCGCAAATCCCACCAGGCTTCACGGCCATCTGGCGGCTCCCAGAACATCGGCGGCGTGCCAGGATCGCCGAAGAAGGTGTTGTAGGCGCGCACCACTTCGCGCGTGTCGCCTGGGTTTGCCGAGAAGTAGGTGACGATGAAGACGTTGTGGGCTGGCTCGAAGTGTGCGCCCTCCGGGCGACAAACCGGCAGCGCGTGGAGGACGGCATGACAGTAAAATTTTCCTTTGTGCAAGATGTGGTCGATCGCATGGGGAACCGGGAATGGAGCGGGCTTGAGCAGATAGCCGATGACGTGCGGGACCTCCGGCCCTTTGATACTGCCATAAATGTCGCCTGACTGTACGCCGCGCAGGTTGAGGAAACGCTGCACCAGGGCGAAGTGTTCGCAATGCCGCACGACGGCGGGATGACCAAAGAGCGATGTCCCGTTGAGGAGGTTCATCCCCGGCCATTCGCGCAGCGAGTACGTATCGATCCGCTCGATGTTTTCGATCCCACACAAGGGACAACGCGCGATCAGGTATTCGGGTAGCGCTGCATAGTACGCCTCGGTGCGCCGTCCCTGGCGTCCACCCAGGGCGTCGTATTCAGGAACGCTTAGATCCAGTCGGAGCAGCTGTTGGTTATACATGGCTCATCAGTTTCCGCCATGGTAGCACATAACGGGAGTCTATCAAATTTCTGGATGAGCGGATTTTCTGGTATTCTGTGTGCGGGGGTGGGGAATCTCGACGTTGATCGACAGCCCGCCTGAGGGCAGGTTTTGGAGTTGCAGTTTGCCGCCGAGCAGCGCCACGCGCTCGCTGATGCCGAGTAAGCCGTAATGACTGCTTGCGGCCAGCGCCGCGAGGTCGGCATCTTCGTCTAGCCCCCTGCCGTTATCGCTGACCGTGATTTGCAACGTGCGCGGCGAGGTATGTTTGAGGCTAACGCGGGCCTCGGTGGCCTGGGCGTGTTGTTGGATATTGTTCAGTCCTTCCTGGACGATGCGGAAGACGGAAAGCTCGGTAGCTTCGGGCAGTCGGCGCAAGTCTGGCGCAATCTCCAGGGTCAAATAAATGTTGTGACGCTCAGCCCATTGTTGGGCGTGCGAGCGGACGGCTGCGCCTAGCCCCAGGCTGTCCAGTGCGGGCGGGCGCAGGTTGTTGCAAATCCGGCGCAGGTCGCCGATCAATCGGCGCACGTCATCCTGCATAAGCGTTAGACCTGGGGCGAAGTCTTCTGAGGATGCCGGGAGGCTCAGCATCTCTTCAATCTGATATCCGATGCCCAGCAAATCCTGAATGGCCTGATCGTGCAGTTCGCGCGCCAGATGCTTGCGCTCGTCTTCGCGTTCCAATAACAAACGCCGCTGCGCGTCTTGCAAAGCGGCGTTGGCTTGATCCAGAGCCGCAACTTGTTGGGATAGTTGGTCGAGCAATTGGCGGTTGAGGTTGTCTTGCGCGGCCAGGTCGCGTTGCAGGAGCATCTGGTTGTGTTGGAGGTTTTCGGCCTGCTCGCGCGCCCGGTAGTAGCTGTCGAGCGCCCAGATCAGCGGCGTGACCTGTTCGGGCGGCGGCGTGCCGACCATCAGCGCGACGATTTCTTCTTGCGTGGTCTCGTCGGTGCGGCGCTCGGCGACCTTGCGGCCTTTATTGAGCACGATAAGGCGGTCGGCAGCGGCGAAGAGATTGCCCAGGTTGTCGCTGCAGATCAGCACGGCGCAACCACGCTCCTGCCAGCGATGTACCAGGGTAAGCAGTCGTTTTTGCAGGGTGATGCTGAGTCCCGATAAGGGTCCGTCGATGACCACGAGCTGGCTTCGGCCGATCAGCGCGCGCGCGATGGCGACCACTTGGCGTTCTTCGCCGGAGAGATTGGCCGCTTTCTCCTGCAATGAGTTGAACCGCACGCCCAGGTCGTCAAAAACATGTTGGGCTTGCGCATTCATCTCCTTACGGTCGGCCCAGCGCATATTACGTTTGAACACACCGCTGGTGATTTCGCGCCCCAGGAAGACGTTAGCGGTAATGTCGAGTTGATCCACCAGTTCCGGCCTTTGGTGGATCACCTCGATGCCGAGCGCGCGTATCACATAGGGGCGCTCTCCGCTGTAGCGGCGACCTTCGAAATAAAGGTCGCCGCTGGTGGGTTCGTATAGGCCGGCGATAATCTTGGCCAGCACTGATTTGCCAGCTCCGCTGCTGCCCGCCACGCCGACAACCTCGCCGGGCAGAATATCCAGGTTGACGTTCTCCAGCGCCCACAAATCGCTGAAAGTTCGCGAAACGTTGATTACCCTAAGCAGCGGGTCCATAGCACGTTATCAAATCCCACACCATGCACAAATGGCAGGCGTATTGACGCATTGTTTGATTAACGGTTTTTCTTGAAATAGACGTCGGTATAGACGGCCAGGATCAAAACGATACCTTTGACCACATACTGCCAGGACGAGGGCACGTTCAGGATTTGCAGGCCGTTGGTGAGGCTTGCCATAATCAGCGAACCGATCATCGCCCCGAAGACAGTTCCTTCGCCGCCGAGGGTGGAGGTGCCGCCCAAAATACAACTGGCGATGGCGTCCAGTTCATAGCCCCCACCTGCCGCGACGGTTCCGTAGCCGATATAAGAAGCTAAGACGACACCAGACACACCACACAGCAGCCCCATCACCACAAAAATGCTGAAGACGTTTTTCTTGATGTTGACGCCGGAAAGCCGCGCCGCTTCGCGGTTGCCGCCGATGGCGTAGGCATAGCGCCCAAAGCGGGTGTTGTTCGAGACGTAGGCCATCACGACGGCAGCGATCGCCAAGAGCAGCACGGGAATGGACACGCCGTTGAAGGTGTTGACGATGGCAACGTAGACCAGGATCAACACAGAATAAAGCGCCGTCTTGAGAATGTCCATGTATAAGGGCGAGAGTTCGAAACCGTAACGGCGTTTCTTCTGGCGACTGTTGAACATCGTATAAAATAATAGCGCCACCACCACTATAGCGACGATCCACCCTTGCGTTGTTTTCAGGTAGCCCTGTCCGATCCACGAGAAGAGGGGTTGGTTGGCCGGGATCGTCTTGCCCTGTGTCACGATCAGGATGCCGCCATTGAATGCCCACTGGGCGCCGAGGGTGACGATAAAAGAAGGTACGGCCAGATAGGAAATGATGTAACCCTGAACCGCGCCGATCAGGGTGCCAATCCCCAGGCCCACGACCACCGAAAGGATCGTGGTTAGCAGCTCCTGGCCGGGCAATATCTTGTTCCAAATATTGGCCTGGAATTGGGCGACAATGACCGACACAAAACCGGCCACTTTACCCACCGACAGGTCGATGCCGCCGGTGACGATGACCAGCACCATTCCGACGGCCAGGAAGGACGTCACTGTCATCTGGCGGATCAAGTTGGAGATGTTTTGCGCCGATATGTACAGGCCGCCGGTCGTAATGGTGAAGAGGATCCAGATGAAGATCATTGCCACAATGATGGCATACGTTTGAATATTGGTGCGGAACTGTTTGGCGAGATTGGAAATGACGCCTTGCGCCGAAACGTTATTGGAGGTTGTGTTCATAAGTTCACCTTCTTTGTCAGGATGTTGTTTCAAGCAATGCCGGTGGCCAATGCCATCACGCGCTCCTGGGTCGCCTCGGCGATGTCCAGCGTGCCGGCGGAACGACCCGCGTGCATGACCATGACCCGATCACTCATCCCCAGGACTTCCTCGAGGTCGCTGGAGATCATAATGATCCCAATGCCTTGCGCGGTGAGGTCGTTGATCAATTTGTAGATTTCGTATTTGGCGCCCACATCTATCCCGCGGGTTGGATCGTCCATGATCAACACTTTAGGGTTGGACATCAGCCATTTGGAGATGACGACCTTTTGCTGGTTGCCGCCCGATAGGGTGTTGCACTGCACGTTCAGGTGCGGCGCTTTGATGGCCAGGCTTCTGGCATAAGTGCGGCTGGCATCCAATTCCGCGTTGTCGTCGATCTTATACCACGTGGCGAAGCGGTCCAGGTTGGGCAAGGAGATGTTCCGGAGGATGGATTGGATCAGCACCAGACCGTGGCGCTTGCGATCCTCTGGGACGAGGCTGAGACCCTGCATCATCGCCGCGCGCGAGCTTTTGTTGTTGAGGGCCCGCCCTTCCAGTTTCACCGTACCCTGGGTGATTTTCCCATACTCGCCAAAGAGCGTCATCGCTAACTCTGTGCGTCCAGACCCCATCAAGCCAGCGATGCCCAGAACCTCGCCCTTGCGCAGATCGAAGCTGACACCTTTGAGCACTTCACGCGCGCTCTCCTGTGGATCGACGGCATGCAAGTCCTTGACTTCGAGTACGACTTCGCCGGGCTGGCGGTTGCTCTCGGGGAAACGCTCCGTCATCTCACGTCCCACCATGTAGCTGACGAGTTTCTCCACTGTCAGGTCCTGGGTGGGTTGCGTGGTGATGATGCGCCCATCGCGCATGACGGTGATGCTGTCAGTGATGGCGAAGAACTCATTCAACTTGTGACTGATGTAAATACACGTGACGCCGTGTTCTTTGAGCGTGCGCAGGATTTCCATCAATTTCTCGATTTCGGCTTCCGCCAACGCACTGGTCGGCTCATCGAGGATGAGAATGCGGGCATTTTCCGAGAGCGCCTTGGCGATCTCTGTCATCTGCATCTTGCCGACGCCGAGATTCTTGACCAGGGCTTGCGGATGGATATCGAGTTTGTATTCGGCCAAAAGTCGTTGCGTATCCGCGTAGAGCTTATCCCAGTTGATCGATCCGAATTCGAGCGGTTCTTTGCCCAGGAAGATGTTTTCTCCCACGGTGATGCCCGGCACCAGGGTGAGTTCCTGGTACACAATCGCAATGCCGGTTTCGATGGCCTGCCGGATGGCGCTGCCTTCCAGCTTTAATTCCTGCCCTTCGACAAAGACTTGACCTTCATACGTCCCCCAGGGGTAGACGCCGGACAGAATTTTCATCAGGGTCGATTTACCCGCGCCGTTTTCTCCGCAGATGCCGTGGATTTCCCCGCGCCTTATCTGTAGAGACACATCACGCAGGGCCACGACGCCGGGAAATTGTTTCGTGACGTTGCGAAAATCAAGGATAATGTCATCGTTGCTGGGATGGATCGTGGCGCTGCCGGCGTTGGTACTGGCAGCGATCACAGCATTGTCATCATTCATCGCGTACTCCTCACTGCGAGACTGTTTACAAACACAACTGGCAAAGTTTCTAAGAAGAGTGCCTCCTTATAGCAAGTGACACACGCCTTACTACAAGGAGGCACTATCGCTTACTGAATTGGATTACGCGCCTGCGTGCTTAGGGCTTCGGCGGACGTTGCGCATCCGGGATGTCGCGATAAACGTCATCGTAGCTCTGGAATCCGCTCTTTACGACGAGTTCGTAGACGTTGTCCTGGTTGACCTGATAGACGGGCAAGAACTTGCACGGAACGCTACCCTGCAGGGAGGGGTCATTGGTCAGTTCTGCCAGCGTGTAGTTTTGCAGGTCGGTTTTCTCGCCCTTGATCAGTTTGTCGATCAGGTCGACGGCCAACGGGGACAGATCACGGATGTCCTTGAGGATGGAGACGGTCAGTTCGCCCTTGACGATGCTATTGCAGCCATCGGCGGTCGCGTCTTGACCCGAGATCGGGACTTTGCCGGCCAGGCCCTGGGCCTTCAGCGCCTGGAGCGCACCCAGACCGGTGCCGTCATTGGAAGCGACCACGGCGTCGATGTCGTTGCCTGCCGCCACGAGGATGTTTTCCATCAACCCGAGCGCGTTCTTGGCATCCCAGTTCTCCACCCACTGATCGGCGACGATTTCGATCTTGCCGGCGTCCTCCAGTGGATCGAGGATCTCGTCCTGCCCCTGGCGGAAGAGGATGGCGTTGTTGTCGGTGGGGCTGCCGCCCAGTTTCGCGACCCGGGCGGGACCATTGGCGCCCACATCCCAGTTGTCGATGTCGAGCGCGGTCATTACCCCCAACGCCTGCTGGCGGCCTACTTCGACGTTGTTGAAGGAGACGTACGCGGCGATGTCGGGGGTCTTGATCAAGCGGTCGTAGGCCAGGACGATGACGCCTTTCTTGGCGGCGGCGCTGGCGGCGGTGGCGGCGGCGGCGCCGTCTTCGGCGACGATGATGATGGCCTTGACGCCCTGCGTGACCATATTGTCGATCTGGTCATTCTGCAGCTTCACGTCGTGCGCGGCTTCCTGGGAGATAACCTCGTAGCCCTTGTCTTCCAGCAGCTTGCGCATCAGAATTTCTTCGTTCTTCCACCGCTCGGTGGCGAAGTCCGAGAACGACAGGCCGACTTTGACCTTGCCGCTACCTTTGCAGCCAGCGAGGCTGGTCATGAGCATGGCCACTAAGAAAATGGCTGTTACCAATCGAAATTTACGAGACATTTCTATTCCCTCCTGTTTAATATGTTTGAATGATCATATACTATGCAGGTACCGTTGAACGTGTTTTGTGGAATCTGAACCTCCTTGGCTGAATGTTTTGTCATGCGTTATCACGCACACAGCATATTATACCACCGGTATCGTTTCCGTAAACACAAAACGCACCCATTATACAGGTAGATACGCTATTTATCTATTGTCCTTTTCCCTTGTGTCGTACCAGGAATATCCCCCTATCTGCATTAGGGGATTTCCCCCTGGCGCAGGACAGGGTATAATGGGGATATGACGACGATACGGGTTGTTCTTGCTGACGATCATACCATCGTGCGCGCCGGGATTCGCAATACGTTGGAAAACATCCCCAACCTTGAAGTTGTGGGTGAGGCTGGCGACGGGCCGGAGTTACTAACCCTGTTGCGCAGTTTGCGTCCCGATCTGGCCTTGGTCGATGTGACGATGCCCCAATTCGATCCTATCGTGGCGGTGCGGCGCATTTGCGCCGAATACCCGCAGCTCAAAGTTCTCATCATCAGCGCCTACGATGACGCCGTGTATGTGCGAGGTTTACTGACAGCCGGCGCACACGGCTATCACCTGAAAGATCAGCCGCTGCGCGATTTATCGCTTGCGGTCGAGCGGGTGCTTCAGGACCAGCGTTGGATTTCCAGTCCATTGCTCGACAAGCTCGTGACTGGCCCCTTGCCCGTCGATCCGGCAGAGACGTTGAGTGCGCGCCAGCGGGATATTCTGGAACTACTGCGGCAAGGTCGCTCCAATCAGGATATCGCTGCGACGTTAGGATTGAGCGCCAAGACCATCGAAAATCACCTGACCCGACTCTACCGGCAGTTGGGTGTGGGGAATCGCTTGGAGGCCATCGCTCACGTGATGCAGCAGCCGGAGCGCCTGGCGCTCTCCGGGGCGCAGGCTGCACGCGAGTGTGATGGCCCTGTGGC
>DAOUAY010000664.1:0-8800 GCA_034432995.1 Anaerolineae bacterium
GCGCGCGGCCTCGATATTCCCGAACTGTCGCACGTGATTCAGTACGAGTTGCCGGAAGACGTCGAGAGCTACATCCACCGCGCCGGGCGGACGGGCCGCGCGGGTGCGGCCGGTGTGGCGATTTCGCTGGTGGGGCTGACCGAGAAACTGATGCTCAAACGCATCATGCAGCACTACAGCATCGAAATGGAGGAGCGCGAGATGCCAACCGATGAGGATGTAGCCGACGTGGTGGCCGAGCGGCTGACGGCGCTGCTCGAAGCCCGTTTGCGCGCCCGCGACAAGCTCAAGACCGAGCGCAGCCAGCGCTTCATCCCCCTGGCGCGCAGCCTTGCTGAAGACGACGACGGCCTGGAGATCATCACAATGCTGCTGGATGACGATTACCAGCGTATGCTTCACGCGCCTATTCCGCAGCCCACCGAGGACACGGAATCCAAGGAAACGCCGGCGCTTGAATCCGGCGAAAAGTCATCGCGCAGTCGCCGCCGTCGTCGTCGACGCTGAACTTTCTAGTACACGGATGAACACGGATCGCTCGGATGGTTTATAAGAGAATCCGTAGAATCCGTGGCATCCGTGTACAATTCTGCTCTAGACTTTCCCCACAGGCGCGACGTAGATGGCGAATTCTTCTTCGCCGTCCACACCGAGCACTTCATCCAGCGCTGCCTGATTGTACGCCCCGATCGCGCACGTCCCCGCGCCGATGGCCGCGCAGGCCAGGTAGAGGTTTTGGCAGACGTGACCCGCGTCGATGGCGATGATCTTGGGCGAGATGATGCTGTAGCGCCATTCGGTGCGGTACGGGATCACCGTCCACATAAACACCACCGCGCCCGTCCCGATGAAGCCCTGCCCGTTGCACGCCGCGCCGACCTCAGCCGGCAGCGCCGGGTCCGCGCGCAGGAAGCACAGCTTGTGATCCAGCGAGAGATAGCGATACAGTCCCGGTTCCACACCTTCCACCCGGTTGATGAGCAAATACGTCTCGAACGGATGGCGCGCGCCCGCCGAAGGCACGGTGCGCCGCGCTGCAATCCCGCCGCGCCAAACCTCGTGGACGCCCTGCGTAGCCCACAGCAGAAACGACAGCTCTTCCAACGAGAGCGTCGCGTCGGTGAACCGGCGATGGCTTTGACGCCCGTTGATCGCCTCGAGCAGCGGCATTGCGCCGACGGTCAGATCGGCGGGCGCGACCAGATCAAGCAGCAGCGCACCTTCGGGGTAAGGTTTCTGCAGCGGCGGCGCGGGCAGCCGTTTCTGCTGATCGGTCTGCATCTCGCCGAATTTGTCCCACTGGTCGCTTTTGAGGAACTTGCGATACGTTTCGATAGACGGTTCTGTGGTTTTCATTGCGCCTCCTGGGAAATAGTAACGGGTAATTAGAAATCGGTAATTGGGGACGCTGGATTACCGATCCCCGATTACCAATTGCCGATCAGATTATCTGGTAATCCGCTTGCGCAGTTTACGGGCCTCGATTTGCAGCTTTTGGAAGTACTCGGACTCGGTGATCTGCGCGACCTGGCGCTCTTTTCTCTCCTGGTCCACGGTGATCCGCAACTCCTGGATTTCGGCGCGCAGCCGCTGTTCGCGGATGTAAGCCGCCAGCGCCAGCGCCGCCAGCTTCGACAGCGATTCGACGACCTTCTGGAGTTCGGCGCTGAACGCGATGACGGTATTGGCGCCTGGCGTGCGCGCGTTGATGAGTTGCAGCACGCCCAGCAACTCCGCGCGCTCACTTTGCAGTGGAACGGTCAAGAACGATTGCGAGCGATAGCCAGTCTGCCGGTCGAAAGCCTTGGTCCCGGAGAAATCGAACCCCTCGGCGTGATAGGCATCCGGGATGTTGACGGTCTGGCGGGTGAGCGCCGCGTAAACAGCGACATTGTGATGGTTGGGCGCGCCGGTGACCGCATCATACAGGGACAGCGGCGCAAAGGGGATCGTCTCACCACGCGCGCCACCGAGGGTGATGCGCAGCGAGTCGTTGTGCATAATGACGAACTGCAAATGCTCGTCATCCGTGTGCAGGTAGAGCGTTCCGCCGTCGGCGTTGCAGAGCGCCTTGGCCTCCAGAAGAATGCGCTCCAGCAGTTGTTCGAAGCGTTTCTCCGTTACGTTGATGGCTGGTTGTACGCTATGGGTGTTGCCGTTTACTCCGGACATTCTTTCAGCACGGCGCCGGCTGAAATAGGATCAAAGCCTTCCGGCCAGAGCGTCTTTTCATTGTAGGTCGCGCCGCGCAAACGGCTCCATGTGAGGCTGGTGTCTTCCAAATTGGCGTCGGAGAGATCAGTGTACGCCAGGTTTGCGCCGCGCAGTTCGGTGCCTACCATTTGCGCGCCTTTCAGGCACGCCCCCAACAGGTTGGTGGTGCCCATAAACGCCCATTCCAGATGTGCGTTGGTGAGGTCGGCCTCCTTGAGATTCGCCCCGGCCAACTTTGCGCCCACCAGGTGAGCTTCGCGCATATCCGCTTTCAAGAGGTTGGCGCGAGCCAGGTGTGCGGCAACCAGGAATACTTTCTTCATATGGGCTTCGTTGAGTTGCGCCTCGCCCAGGTGCGCCCATTCCAGATGCGCGTGTTCCAGATGCGCGCCTTCCATATGTGTACCGGCCAGGTGCGCTTCGACCAGGAACGCGCCGTTGAGCCACACGTCTCGCAAATTGGCTTCAGACAGAAAGAAGACTGCCGTTCCCTGGGTGATGAGGCCCGATTCGTACAAGAATTGCAATACCTGCCCCTTGCTCGATCCGTCATCGCCGAGGCCGTGCAGCACCGCCAACGTTTGCTCGCGGGCGATGCCGCGCACTTCACTGGCGGCGTGGGCGTTGCGCAAGCCCTGATAGACCAGCAGATCGCTCATCCGCGTGAAGTACGCATCCAGGAGCTGTTGCTTGTCCTTCGCCGTGACCCGCGACGTCGATGTCCCCGGCAGCCCGCACAAGTCGTGAAAAGACACGCCGGTTGAAAGGCGACTGAGTCGCTCACAACTTTCGAGGATGCGCGCTCGGCTGTCTTCAAGGGATGGCGTTGAGCCGTGTTCCAGCGTTTGCGCCAGATTCTCGTTGAGGCGGTGTTGCAGGATACGCGCTTCATAAATCCGTGGGTGGTCCCGGCCCAACGTGCTGACGAGCTTTTGCATTCCTAGTCGATAGTGGTAAAAATATCCCTGTTCCATTTTTAACCAACTTCTTTCATTGGGCATAATATGAGTATGACGCACGCACTAGAGCGGACGTCGACTTAGTTTTTCTACATCGTTGGTCACCTCTAGTATAACGCAGTGTTGCCAAGAGGTCAAAGCGTGAAAATCACTTATAATCAAGACGTTTCTGCAATTCTTCATTCTGAGGGGATAGCACTCGGCGATTAGCTGTCAGCCGACAGCTTGCTGATCGCTGACAGCTGACAGCATATTTTAAGGGGAGGACGATGGGAGGGGGATTACAGATTATCGGTTTGGGGATGTGCACGTTGGATGTGCTGATCCGCTGCAAGGATTTGCCGACATGGGAAGGGGGAACGCGGATCAGCGCCTTGAGCTTCGATGGTGGAGGGCCGGTGGGCACGGCGATGGTGGCTGCGGCCAAATTGGGCGCGCGGGTGGGCTTCGTCGGCGCGGCGGGCAACGATGCCCCCGCCGAGTTCAAGCTGCGCTCGATGCGCGAGTGTGGCATCGATTTGAGCCGCATGGTCTACCGCGCTGCGCCGGAAGATCAGGTAGTCGTCGTCAACATCCACGCGGAGACAGGCGAGCGCATCTTTTCGGGCGTGCAGCGGTGGGGCGAAGAGCCGATTCGCCCGGAGGAGCTGGACCGCGATTACATCACCTCGGCGGACTATCTGCACCTGGACGGTTTCCACAACGCGGCGGCGATCCAGGCCGCGCAGTGGATGCGGGCCGCAGGCAAGACGGTGGTGCTGGACGGTCACAAGACCGACGGGCCGGTGCGCGAGCACCTGCGCCGGCTGATTCCCCACGTGGATATCCTGATCAGCGGATCGGGGTTTGCGCGCAACTTGACCGGCATCGACGACATCTGGGAGGCCGGCGCGGCGATTCTGGCGATGGGGCCGCGCCTCTTCGTGCAGACAGAGGGCGTCAATGGTAGCTACACAATCACGGCGCAAGAACAGTTTCACACACCTGCTTTCCCTGTGGATGTCATCGATACGACGGGCGCCGGCGACGTATTCCACGGCGCGTATATCGTCGGCCTGTTGCGCGGATGGGCATTGCGGCAGATCGCGCTTTTTTCGACGGCGGTGTCGGCGCTCAAATGTATGCGACTTGGCGGGCGCGCTGGAATTCCATGTTTCGACGTGGTGATGGCGTTCTTGCACGAACGCGGAGTCACTATAGAATAGCATACACTATATTTCACATAAGGAGAATAAAGTATTCATGCCTCTCGTTTCAATTCTTCCGTACCTTAAAAAGGCGCAACAGCAGCATTATGCGCTGCCTCTTTTCGATACAGCCGACATGTACAGCGTCGACGGGATGTTCGCTGTCTTGGAAGAGAAAAAGGCTCCGGCGATGATTGCCGTTTACGCGGGGGCGCTCGACCGCCCCAACGCGCGCGCGTTTGCCGCGTACATCCGCACGCGCGCGGAGGCGGCCACCGTGCCGGTATCGTTGATGTTGGACCACGGCGGCAGTTTCGAGCACTGCATAAAGGCGATTTCATTCGGCTTCACCGACGTGATGTACGATGGTTCCAAGTTGCCGTTCGAAGAGAACGTCGCCAACACACGGCTTGTCGTGCGCGCGGCGCACGCGGTCGGCCTGGCCGTCGAAGCGGAACTGGGCCACGTGGGTTCCGGCCACGAGTACCAGGACTTCGGCGCGCAGCGCAAGGGCTTCACCGACCCCGACGACGTGGAGCGATTCGTGGCGGAGACCGGTGTGGACATTCTGGCGGTCGCTATCGGCACCGCGCACGGCCTGTACGCCGGGGAGCCGCACCTCGACCTGGACTTGCTCCGCGAGATCCGCGCGCGGGTGGATATCCCGCTCTCCCTGCACGGCGGCTCCGGCTGCTCCGACCAACAGTTCCGCGACGCCATCGCCGCCGGTATCGCCAAAGTCAACGTGGCGACCGACCTTTTCGTCACCACCGCTCACCGTCTCACCGAGGTCGCGCGCGCCGAGGACATGCATTACTTCGCCTTCGGCAAAGTCGCCGTCGAATCCTTCATCGAACGTTGCGGCCATTACCTGGACGTTTTTGGCGCGACGGGGAACGGGTAATGGGGTAAGGAGGTGCAATACGTCTTTTTGGATGAATCGGGCGATGTAGCGCCTTTCTCAGGTAGCCATTTTCTGGTGGTTGCGTTACTCGGTGTGCAGAGTCCCCGTCCGATTGAGTTGCACATAAAGCGAGCGCTTGAGACTTATGGGGCTTCGCTTCGTTCCGGTGAGATGAAAGCGGCTGCTTCGCGTGAAAAGGTGGTTGTGCGGTTACTAACGGCTATTGCGGATGAACCCGTCAGCGTCATCGCTACTATTATGGACAAACGTGCGATGGTAAACCCGTTGCCCGATCCAGAGGCGCTTTATCGGTGGATGGTTGTGCATACAACTCGATTGGTTGTTTCTCGATGGCCTAGAGTTGATATGTGCTTGGACAAGCGCTACACCAACAAGGCATTACGTTATCTGTTGGAACGTGAAATCCGCGAGAGTCTGGTTGATTTGCGTCAGGAAGTGGTCATTATTCGCCAGGAAGACTCTATTGCCAACAAATTGCTCCAGGCTGTAGATTATGTTGCCTGGGCCTTCTTTCAGAAGTATGAACATGGAGATGATCGCTTCTACCGGTTTATCGCTGACAAAGTCATTGCTGAGGAAGTCATCGCATATCCAATAAACGAAAAAGCGGCTCACCCTGGTCCCTGATTTCAGTCTGTCCCGACACATTTCAGCGTCAGCTAGGTACACTCTCCGAGTGTCCGGGGTCTCCAGGCTTTACGATGCCGCTTCTATAAAGATTGTAACACGGTCTGATATAGTGTCAATATGTCCATAACCAATCCAGTGAGGAGAATCCAGTATGAAATTCAACAATCGTGAAGACATTACCCAGTTGACGCCGCTGTGGGAGGGCGAACGCTTCCCCGATGGTCGCCCGCGCGTGCCGGATGACATTCTGCGGCGGATGCAGCGCGTTGTGACCGAAGAGGCGTGGTCGGTGCTCTGGCAGCATGGCTATCATTTTCAGTTCGAGGGCAACTGGACGCAACTGCGCCCTGAGATCGTTTTGGTTGGCCGAGCCGTGACCGGTGTCTTCGTTCCGCACCGCCCCGACCTGCACGACTATCTGATGGACTACGGGCACGAGATCGAAGGCCGCATCGGCGCGATGAATTCCTGGGTCATCGAAACTCTCGTCGAAGACGATGTGATCGTCATCGACCTGTTCGGCAAGGTCTACGAGGGGACGTACTCCGGCGCGAACCTTTCCACTGCTATCGCCACGCGCACCAAGCGCGGACAGGTCATCTACGGCGGCATCCGCGACGCGCAGCAGATCGTCGAGATCCCCAATTTCGCCACGTTCTGCAAGGGCTTCGATCCCACGCCGATCCGCAACGTTGTGTTGACCGGGATAAACGTCCCCTGTCGCGTCGGCGCGGCGACCTGTATGCCGGGTGATGTTGTCTTGGGCACGCTGACGGGCATTCTTTTCATCCCCCCGCACCTGGCTGAAGAGGTTGTCGAGCACTCGGAGCGCACACACATGCGCGAGCGCTTCAGCCACCAACGGCTACGCGAGGGTATCTACAACTCCAGCCAGATGGATACCAAATGGACGGACGAAATCGAAGCCGACTTCGCCGAATGGCGCACAACGCATAGTATGGATGATATCGACTGGGACAAAAAAGGCCCGGCGCAATCAGACGCGGGCGGTACGTTGTTGGGGTAACGAGTCATGAGTAATGAGTAATGCGTAACCAGTAACTAATTCAGCCCGGCACAAATAGTTCCTCAGTCAATGCTTGCCAGGGATCGTCAGATCCCGGCGCAGCGCGCAGGAACCGCGGATCTGGCGATCCGCTTCGAGCATGGCAAACTAGCGCGAAATTTCTGCTACGATGTACTGGTTACCAGTTACCGATCACCGAATCACCAATTATTGACTGTGGAGGTATGAAATGAATGGTTACACAGGGAAAATTCTAAAAGTTGATTTGACTACCGGCGTGTTGGATGTCGAACAGCCGTCGGAGGCCTTTTACCGCCGTTATCTTGGCGGAAACGGTTTCATCGGCCATTACCTGCTCAAGGAGATGCCTGCTGACGTCGATCCGCTTGGCCCGGATAATCTGCTGATCTTCGCCGCCGGCCCTGTGACCGGCGTGCCGATTGCCGGCGCGGGCCGCAGCGCGGTGGGCGGCAAGTCGCCGTTGACCGGCGGTTACGGCGAATCCGATGTGGGCGGCTTCTTCGGCGCGGAGATGCGGCGCGCAGGCTTCGACGCGATCGTCGTGCGCGGTAAGGCGGCCTCGCCCGTCTACCTGTGGCTGCACGATGGCGAGGCCGAACTCCGTCCGGCGGATCACCTGTGGGGGATGCTGACGGCGGACTGCCAGGAAGCCGTGCGCGCCGAACTGGGCGCGAAGAACGCGCGCCTGGCGATGATCGGTCCCGGCGGCGAGAAGCTGGTGCGCTACGCCTGCATCATCAACGACCTCAAGCACGCCGCCGGGCGCACCGGCCTGGGCGCAGTGATGGGGTCGAAGAACCTCAAGTGCGTGGCGGCGCAGGGGCGGACGGCTGTGCCTGTGGCCGACGATGCCGGCGTCAAGGCGCTCGCCAAGTCCATGACCGACACCTGGAAGGATAAGGCCTGGGGGATGCACGAACTCGGCACCTCTGGCGGCCTCACCGGGCTGAGCCAGGTGGGCGCGCTGCCCACGCGCAACTTCCAGGATGGGCAATTCGCGGGCGCGGAAAAGATCGGTGGCGAAGCGATGCGCGACACGATTTTGGTGGATCGTGGCGGCTGCTATGCCTGCCCCGTCCGCTGCAAGCGCGTGGTCGAAGTCCACGACGACGAGTACGACGTCGATCCGATCTACGGCGGCCCGGAGTACGAGACGCTCGGCGCGCTCGGCTCCAACTGCGGCGTGGACGATCTGCGCGCCGTCGCCAAGGCCAACGAACTGTGCAACGCCTACAGCCTGGATACGATTTCCACCGGCATGGCGATCTCGTTTGCGATGGAGTGCTTCGAGAACGAACTGCTCAACGTGGAAGATACCGGCGGCCTGGAACTGCGCTTCGGTAACGGCCAGGCGATGGTCGAGATGGTCCGGCGGATCGGCGAACGCGAGGGCCTGGGCGACCTGCTGGCCGAGGGTTCGACGTTCGCGGCGCAGAAAATCGGGCAGGGGGCAGATGCGTATGCGATCAACGTGAAGGGGCAGCCTTTCCCCATGCACGAGGGGCGTACGCGGCACGGGCAGGCGCTCGGCTACGCGCTGTCGCCCACCGGCGCCGATCACATGCACAACGTCTGGGACGAGGGTTTTGCCCGCGATCCGGTAGGGGAGGGCGCGTACAACGTGGGCGTCTATGAACCGATCCCGCCCACGGTGTTGAACGCTGCCAAGGTGCGCGCTTACACCAACACATCGAACTGGACGTGGCTGAAGAACAGCCTGGGCTTGTGTGTTTTTGTCCCCTGGTCGGACGATCAGATCATTGAGATGGTGCGCGCGATCACCGGCTGGAAGGCAAGCAAGTGGGAACTGCTCAAGGTCGGCGAGCGCGGTGTGACG
>DAOUAY010000665.1:0-1747 GCA_034432995.1 Anaerolineae bacterium
GTGACGGCGGCGCTGAAGCACATCTCGTGGGGCAAGGAAGTGGCGCTCATCACCGATGCGCGCTTCAGCGGGGTGAGTACAGGCGCGTGCATCGGTCACGTTGGCCCGGAGGCGCTGGCAGGCGGCCCCCTGGGGCGCGTGCAGGAAGGCGACGTGATCGAGATCGTCATCGACCGCGTAAATCTGCACGGCAGCGTCAACCTGGTGGGCCACGGCGAGCGACGCTATTCCCCGGAAGAGGGCACGCGTGTGCTCGATGCCCGTCCGCCCCACCCCGATCTTGCGCCTGATCCGGCTATGCCGGACGACACCCGCTTGTGGGCTGCGCTGCAACAGGTCAGCGGCGGGACGTGGGGCGGATGCGTGTATGACGTGGAGGCGATTGTGGCAAGGTTAAGGCGGTAGGAAAAGGTATGCCCAAATCGACAGAAACGGACGTAGTCTGGAAAGAGACCCACTGCTCGAAATGTGGCGCGACGATCAGGTATCGCACCGATTGGAACCGCATCCCGGATTTGTGCCGGAAATGTCTCGACAAGAAGCAAGCTGAATGGGAAGAAAAACGCTGCGCCAACTGCGGGACCACGATTCGTTACAACGTAAACTGGGACTACGTTCCCGATCTGTGCATAAGCTGTTTCGAAAAGCAGAAAGCCGAATGGAAGGAGAAGTGCTGCGTGAATTGCGGAGCGACGATCCGTTACAACGTCAATTGGGAACGCATTCCCGATTTGTGCAAGAGCTGCCGAGACAAGAAAAAAGCCGAATGGAAAGAGAAACGGTGCGCCAGGTGCGGAACGACTATCCGCTACAACGTCAACTGGGATTATGTTCCCGATTTATGCACAGACTGTCGTCATAAGCAAAAAGCCGATCGGCCACACTCGACGCCAGGTTTCCCGGCCTGAGTTAGCTGGTCAGCACACAAGAAGGCACGTTCAACTTTGGGAGGCGATCAATGGGTTTTCTCGACAAACTCCGCAAACTATTCGTCGGTTCGGCGGACGGCCAACTGCGCGACCCGGACGGTATCTACTTCTACGTGAAGTGCAAAAAATGCGGCGCGCCCGTGCGCATCCGCGCTGACAAACATCACGACTTGCACCGCGATTACGAACGCGGCGGTTACACACTACGCAAGGAGATTATGGACGGCGCGTGCTTCAGCCTGATCTATGCCACACTCCACTTCGACGAGGTTTATCGCATCGTGGAACAGGAAATCGAGGGCGGGACGTTCATCACCTGGGAAGAATATCAGGCGCTAGCGCAGCCGACAGCGAAGTGAGGGCAACGGTCCCTTCCAGGCAGGATGACAGGATATACGCGATTTTGGAGAAGCTTAAGCAAACTACAACCAATTACCATCGGCCCCTACCGGCACGTTCGCCATCCGATGCACACCGGCATGTGCCTTCTGGACACCGGACTTCTCCTGATACTCGGTTCGTGGTGGGGACTGGTGGTAAGTGCGGCGTGTGGTAGTGTAAGCGCAAACTTGCAGACTTGAACGACCCAGGCACGTCGACGGCCAAACCGTTGACGCGCTTTCATTTTACCGATTTGCAGATTTCGCAAACCGCAAGGATAATATGCCCAATACCATAGATCGGAGGTACGCGATGAACATAACACGACACATAACCCCTGACGGCCCGCGTTGGGCGCTCAACGGCGCATATTTACCCCCTAGCTTTCACCTGGGACTACTCCTAGAACTGCCCCGCGAGGCCATCGCGCCGTTTCT
>DAOUAY010000666.1:0-4204 GCA_034432995.1 Anaerolineae bacterium
ATGATCGGCAACATCACGATGGAAGCGAAAGCGCCTTCCGCAGGCGGCTTCCTCAAGTCATTAGTCTCTGCCGAATCGGTCGTCCGCCCGGTGTATCGCGGAACTGGGCAACTGTTCCTGGAGCCGTCGTATGGTGATTTCACCATTCTGGAATTGAACGGCGAGGAGTGGATGCTCGACCGAGGCGCGTATTACGCTTCTGAAATGAGCGTCGACGTGGGTGTGGTCACCAACAAGGCGTGGTCCGGGATGCTCTCGGGCGAAGGCTTCTTCCAGACCAAGGTGTCCGGCAGGGGGAAGGTCGTCATCACGTCACAGGGGCCGCTGGAGACCGTCGAACTGAACAACTCGAAGCTGGTGGTGGATGGCACATTCGCCGTCGCCAGAACCGGCAACATCGAATTCAAAGTCGAAAAGGCCACCAAAGGACTGTTCGGCACGGCCATTTCCGGCGAAGGTCTGGTCAATACGTTTACCGGGACCGGCAAGGTATTGATCGCGCCGGCGGGCCGCCGCGACGCCGTCTTCGCCAATCAAATCAGGGCTTTGCAGGCGCAAGTAGCCGCGTCCAAGAGCAGCTAGAGCGCGTCCGTCGTAGCCAAAGAAACCGGCGAGGTGTTCGTACCTCGCCGGTTTTTCGTGGAAACTGTCCTCAATAGACTTGTTCATGAACAAGGGTTCGGACGCAGATTCACGCTGATTTTCGCAGATTTACAAAGAATCTGCGAAAATCCGCGTCCTAATCCTGGCTGGCGCTATTGGGGAACAACTCTAGTAGCTCGAGGACGTACCTTTATCTGCGATCTGGATTGGCTCCAGCCCCAGCCGCGCGCGGCACTCGTCCAGGATTTTCGCTGTCGCCGACGCGCCCACGCGGGTGACGCCAAGCGCGCGCACTTCGAGCAGTTGGTCGAAGGTGCGCACACCGCCGGCGGCTTTCACCTGCACGTGGGCGGGCGAATGGGCGCGCATCAGCTTGAGATCGTCATGCGTCGCGCCGCCGGCGCCGTAGCCGGTGGAGGTCTTCACCCAGTCCGCGCCCACCTCGCCGCAGATTTCGCACAGTTTGATCTTGTGCGTGTCCTGGAGATAGCAGTTTTCGAAGATCACCTTGATCTTTTGTCCAGCCGCGTGCGTCACGTCGACCAGGGCCTTGATCTCAGCGCGGACGTAACCCCAATCGCCGCTGAGCACTTTGCTGATGTTGACGACTATGTCCAGCTCCTGCCCGCCATCCGCCAAAGCCTGCTCCGCCTCGGCCACCTTGATCGCCGTCGTATGCCCGCCGTGCGGGAAGCCGATCGTCGCGCTGGCTTTGATCGTCGAACCGTGGAGCAATTGCGCGCAACGTTTGAGATAGTAGGGCATGATGCAGATACTCGCCGTGTCGTAGGCCAGCCCGAGCAGGATGCCCTTTTCCAGCGTCGCCACGTCCATCGTGGGACTCAACAACGAGTGATCGATCATCTTGGCGATGTCTAAGTATGTGTAATCCATAGCTATCCTCCTTAAAAAATAGTTACAAGTTGCAGGTTGTAAGTTGCAAGTCAAATATTACGCTAGTGCGGTCTACTATACTCCCAAGTGGCAGAGACACAACTCTACTATAGCAAGGCATCGCCATATTTGATATCGCAGGTAACATCGATTATAATATCAGTATGACAAAACCAAATGTCGTGCTTGATACAAACATCATCATCGCCGCCCAACGCTCGCGGCGAGGAGCATCGGCCAAACTTATGACGTTGATCGGTACAGGGCATTTTGATATTCACCTGTCTGTCCCATTAGTGCTCGAATATGAAGAAGTGCTCCAACGTCAGAGCGGAGATCTGAAATTGACGCGACAGAATGTCGCTGATTTAGTGGATGCTTTGTGTGCGCTAGGGCAGCATCATAAAATCCATTTCCTGTGGCGGCCACAATTGCGTGATCCAAAGGATGAATTGATATTGGAGTTGGCCATCGCCGCCCGATGCAGTCACATTGTCACGTATAATCAGCGAGACTTCATCGGGACGGAGAAATTTGGGGTGCGAGTTGTCACCCCCCAAACACTATTGGATGAAATAGAGGCGCTAAAATGAGTATCATGAGTTTACGGTTACCAAAATCCATGTACAGCCAGGTCAAAGAAACAGCAGAGGAAGAAGGTATCTCGATGAACCAATTCATAACACTTGCTGTTGCCGAAAAACTGGCTACCCTGAATACTGTCGATTATCTGGAAATCCGCGCTAAACGGGGCTCTCGTGAAAAGCTTCTGGCTGTGTTGGAAAAAGCCCCCGACATTGAGCCAGATGCATACGACAAACTGTAAAATGAAGACCCACCGCAAAATCCTGCTCATCCTCATTATCCTCTGCGTGTGCGTGGCCGCCGACCAGGCGACGAAAGCCATCGCCAAACAGCATCTCGCCGGCGCGCCGACCATCTACGCGCTCGGCGGTACGGTGATGCTGCACTATTCGGAGAACGTCGGCGCATTCCTCGGCCTCGGCGCGAACTTGCCGGAGACGGCGCGGGTGTGGATTTTCATCGTCTTCAACAGCCTGGTGCTCGCGGGGACGCTCATCTTCACCTTGAAGATGCACTCGCTCAGTATGTGGGCTGTCACCGCTGGGGCGCTGATCGTGAGCGGTGGATTCAGCAATTTGATCGATCGCCTGTTTCATCGTGGCGCAGTCGTGGATTTTCTCAACATCGGGATTGGCAGGGTGCGCACAGGCATCTTCAACCTCGCGGACGTCGCCATTATGGCCGGCATCGGGCTGCTGCTCATCGAAGCGTGGCGGCACGAGGATACTCACAACATCAACGTCGCATCCCCAAACGAGAAGAAGCGATAGCGCTGCGCAATGGCCTCGGCGTAGGCGCGGCGGATATTCTCCTCGCCGGCGAAGGCCATCACCAGCGCCAGGAGCGTGCTCTTGGGCAGGTGGAAGTTGGTGATCATCGCATCCACGACACGGAAGGTGAAGCCGGGCGTGATGTAGAGGTCGGTGAAGCCCTCGAACGGCGCAAGCGGACGCCAGGGACACGCGCCGCCGGGAGCGTCATCCGCTTGCAATAGGCCGCGCCGGGCCGCCGTCTCCAGCACGCGCACGCTCGTCGTCCCCACGGCGATGATGCGCCCGCCCATCACCTTCGCGCGATTGATCTGCTCGGCGACAGACAGGCTGAGGCTGCCCCATTCGGTGTGGATGCGGTGTGCTTCGATATCGTCCTCGCTGATCGGGCGGAAAGTATCCAGCCCGACGTGCAGCGTCACAAAGGCCAGTCCCACACCCCGGTCGCGCAACGACAACAGCAGCTCCGACGTGAAATGCAGCCCGGCAGTCGGGGCCGCCGCACTGCCCAACGTGTGCGAGTAGACGGTCTGGTAGCGTTCGGGATCGCGCAGCGGTTCGTGGATGTAAGGCGGCAGCGGCATCTCGCCGAGCACGTCGAAATACGCCTCCGCCGGTTCGGAGAAGGCCAGCGTGCGCTCGCCGCGCTCGCCCACTTCGAGCACCTCGGCCGTCAGTGGCGCGGTCGGAGACCGGCCACAGCCAACCGCGTGGTGCTGTTCAAAACGCACCTTTGTTCCCACGTGCGTCCGCGCCCCGCCTACCAAGGCGCGCCACGTCGTCCCCTCTAGCTTGCCCAGCAACAGCACTTCGACTTTGCCGCCGCCGGGTTCCTTGTGGCCGAACAGCCGCGCCGGGATGACGCGGCTCTCGTTAGCGACGAGCACATCGCCCGGTCGCAAGTAGTCGCCGATGTCGCGGAAGATGCGATGTTCCAGCCGTCCATCGGCGCGGCGCAACACCAGCAGCCGCGAGCTATCGCGCGGCTCCACCGGCGTCTGCGCAATCAGGTCCTCAGGTAACATGTAATCCAGGTCTGTCGTTTTCATTGTTCTCCGTAAGCAGTAATTGGTAAGCAGTAATTGGTAATCGGTAATTGGTAATTGGTAATTGGTTTGAAAGGAACTAACCTCGAATCTGCACGTATTTTCACGAATCAAAATCAAAAATTAGTGTAGATTCGCGCAAATTCGGCGAATGCAGACATTCGTGGTAAAAATCCGTTTTATCCGTGACCCTACTGCAAAAAGGAAAATTCACCACAGAGACACGGAGAACACAGAGAAATCTTTATTTTTATCTTGAATGAAATTGATTTTCCGGTTAGCAATATCAATTTTATCAAAATGCAG
>DAOUAY010000667.1:0-1878 GCA_034432995.1 Anaerolineae bacterium
AGCGGGGTCGTCTGGAATATGATGTGCGGCGTCTGCGTGTCATATCAATCTCCATGCGAATAGCAAATGGCAAATGGCGAATGGCAAATGGCAAATATTCGCCATTTGCCATTCGCCATTCGCCATTCGCCATTTGCCATTTGCCATTCGCCATTTGCCATTTGCTATTCGCATGGAGATTGATATGACACGCAGACGCCGCACATCATATTCCAGACGACCCCGCTATGCGTCATCACGCAGCAGCACACTGCGCATCCGCGGCGTCGAACGAGTTCTGTTTATCCTCGGCGCACTCCTCTACCTCATCGGCGTTTTCGGTGGCATCAATCTGTTAGTGATGTCGCCAGCGACGGCGATTCTGCTCCTCGGCATCGGGGGTGGATTGCTCCTGATCATCACCTTGACACTCATCTTCTAAGGCAGAACGATGTGGAACCAGATCGGACTTTTCTCACAACCTGAGCGCCCCTATAGCGTCAGTGAGATCACGGGACGGATTCGCGCGCTGCTGGAGCAGGAGCCGCTGCTGCAAGATGTGTGGATCGAAGGCGAGGTCTCCAACTTTTCGCGGGCGTCGTCGGGTCACATCTACTTCACACTGAAAGATGCAGGGGCGCAGATGAATGCCGTGATCTGGCGCGCCCAGGCACAAGCACTCACGTACATTCCCCGTTCTGGCGATCAAGTCGTCATCCACGGACGCATCGGCCTGTACGAGCAGGCCGGTCGCTACCAGGTTTACGTGGACGCCATCCGCCCGGCGGGGCGCGGCTCGCTCTACCAGGAATTCGAGCGCCTCAAGGCTCAGTTGGAAGCCGAGGGGCTGTTCGCGCCGGAGCGCAAGCGGCCCCTCCCGGCCTATCCCCGACGCATCGGTGTGGTCACATCGCCCACGGCGGCGGCCTTCCGCGACGTGATCAACGTGCTCACGCGGCGCTATCCGCTGGCAGAAGTCCTGCTCGCGCCGACGCTGGTGCAGGGCGAGACCGCCCCACCCCAGATCGTCGCGGCATTGGCGGCGTTGAATACCCGCGAGGATATCGATGTGATCCTCATCGTGCGTGGCGGCGGGTCGCTGGAGGATTTGTGGGCCTTCAACGACGAGCGCGTGGCGCGGGCTGTGGCGGCTTCGCGCATCCCGGTGATTTCGGGCGTGGGGCACGAAACGGATTTCACGCTGACCGATTTCGCTGCCGACCGCCGCGCCCCTACCCCATCGGCAGCGGCAGAGATGGCGACGCCCGACCGCGCGGAGTTGCAGGCATTGCTACAACAGCGGCAAGCGCGCCTCACACGCACCTTCGAGACCCGATTGCGCGTTTTCCGCGAGCGTGTCGCCCGGTTCGATCGCGCTCTGCAATACCTTTCCCCAGCCGCGCGGCTTGCCAACGCCCGCCAGCGCGTGGACGATGTGCTGGCGCGCGCAGACACGGCTGTGGCGCATCGCCTCGTGGTGCAGCGGCAGCGCGTGCAGGGATTGGCAGCACGCCTCACGGCGTTAAATCCCGACGCAGTGCTGGGGCGAGGATACGCAATTGTGCAAGAACGCGAGACGGGGCACATCATCACGTCGGCACAGGCAATCACACCAGGGTTGGCGCTGATCCTGCGACTGCAAGACGGCGAAGCTGCGGCGCGCGGAGAAAACTGATTACTTTCGCATAAACAGAAATCCAGAGTATACTGAGGGGTGCATTACAGGCGACTCGTCCATATCCAGGGACTACAGAGATTCGGGAAACAGTTGCTCTGGAACGAGGAACAGAACTTCTCTATGAGGTCAAAAAGCCATGCTGAAGGTTTACGTAGACACTAACGTCATTCTACAAGGAATACAGCAAATTTTCAGTTTCGACGAGCACTTTGATCGTATTG
>DAOUAY010000668.1:0-3732 GCA_034432995.1 Anaerolineae bacterium
GGCCATTTCCGCGTGGCGTCGATGCCGATTTTGCCGCCAAAAGAGTGGTGGTACGAGGCGTGATCCAGGTGATCGGTCGGCCCGTCGCTGATGACGACGTCCCGCGACCAATCCACGTTGCCCAACGCTTGCCACGCGGCGATGTTCGCGTCTTGCACGTCCACCCATTCATCCACGATGACGACAGCCTTCGCCAGACTGAGCAGCGCCAGCCCCCACAGGCCGTGCATCACCTTACGCGCGTGGCCCGGGAAGCGTTTGCGGATGCTCACCAGCACCAGGTTGTGGAAGAGACCCGGCGCGGGCATCGCAAAGTCCACGATCTCCGGCAAAAACAGGCGCAACAGCGGCAGGAACAGGCGCTCGGTGGCTTTGCCCATCCAGTAATCCTCGGCCGGCGGGATGCCGACGACGGTGGCGGGATAGATCGGGTCGCGCCGCCGGGTGACGGCAGTGACGTGCAGCGCGGGGAACGGCTCCACGGGCGTGTAGTAACCGGTGTGATCGCCGAACGGTCCCTCCGGGCGGCGGTCGTCGGGATCGACGTAGCCCTCGATGATGACATCGGCCTCGGCGGGGACGGAGAGCGGCTGCGTGATACAATCCACCAGCTCGACAGGCTTGCCGCGCAGCCAGCCGGCGAGCAGGTACTCGTCGATGTCGGGCGGCAGCGGCGCGGACGCGGCCCAAATGCATGACGGATCGCCGCCCAGGGCCACCGCGACGGGGACGCGCTTGCCCAGCGCTTTGGCGATGCGCTCGTGTTCCGCGCCGCCCTTGTGCCGCTGCCAGTGGACGAGCAGCGTGCGGCTATCCACTTTCTGCAGGCGGTACATCCCCACGTTGCGCACGCCCTTGACCGGATCGCGGCTGATGACCTGCGGCAGCGTGACGAACGGCCCGCCGTCGTTGGGCCAACACGTGAGAATGGGCAGCCCGTCCAGCGACGGGTTTTCCGTTTCGACGATCTCCTGCACCGGCGCGTTTTTGACCTTGCGCGGCTTGATCCCGGCGGCGCGCAGCGCGTTGAGCAACCCCACGCCGCGCCCCACCGCCGCGCCCGCGTTCTGCGGCAGTCGCAAATCGATCAGTTTCCCCAGATTGCGGGTGAGGTCGTCCAGCGCATCCACGTGCAGCGCCCACGCCATCCGCTGCGCGCTACCAAACATATTGATCAGCACCGGCATCGAATAGCCGGTCACGTTCTCGAAGAGCAGCGCCTTGTTGCGTTCCGCCGGCCCCTTGCTCACCCGTTCCACAATCTCGGTGATCTCCAGCGCCGCCGAAACCGGCGCACGCACGCGCACTAACTCCCCGCGCGCCTCAAGCAACTGCGCAAAATCCCGCAATGTATTGACCTTCATAATCCTCCTCGAATCAAGAATCAGCGAATCAAGAATCAGCGAATGAGCGAATGGGCGAATGGGCGAATGGGTGAATGGGTGAATGGGTGAATGGGTGAATGGGTGAATTCTCTCCCCCCGTCTACCGTCTACTGTCTACCGTCTACCCTCGCCCACCGATATTTTCGCCGTTCCACCGTATCCACCCCAAAATACAAGCCCAGCCCGAGCAAACTCATCGCCACGATTCCCGCGTACATCTTCGGATAATCGAAGAGCGTGCTGCCCTGGTAGTAGATATAGTACCCCAATCCGTAGCGGGTGGCAAACAGTTCGGCGATGTAGAGCACGGCGACGGCGGCGCCAATCGACTGCCGCACGGCGGTGAGGATCGCCGGGACGCTCGCCGGGAGGTAGACGAAGCGGAACAGCGCGCGCCGTCCTGCGCCCAAGCTGCGCACGCTGAGCAGCAGTTCCGGGCGAATGGCGGCAGCCGCGTCGCGCACGAGCACCAGAATTTGGAAGAACAAAATCATCGTGATGATGACGATCTTGGGGAGGTCGCCCACGCCCAAAAACAGCAGCACGATCGGCACCAGCACCACCTTGGGGATCGGAAACAGCAAGTAGATGAACGGCGCGAAGATGCGGTTGAGCCGCGCGCTCTGGCCCAACACCAGCCCGGCCGGCGTCGCTAGCGCAATCGCCAGGGCGATGCTCGCCACTACGCGATACAGGCTGACAAGTGTGTGTCGCCCCAGGTCGCGGGGCAAGTCGCGGATAAAGGTCGCCAACACACGCGTCGGCGTGGGGAGAATGGGGCGTTGGATGATTGCGGCAAGCCCGTACCACAGAGCAAGGAGCACGAGTGTTGCGAGTAAAACGTCACGGCGCTTCATCATTCGAGCGCCTTAGTTGTGTGCGTGAATAGGGAGATTGCGCACTCGAATCAGCCCCTCGGTCACACTAATAATGGCTCCGTTCTCTAACACCTTCGCGTACTGGAGGATGATACTGTGCAAGTAGCCGTTGACATATCCAGGTTGCATGTTACGCAGGCGAAAAACAATCACGCTAGGAAGACTTGCGCCGCTTGCGGCCGTTAGTTCGCCGAAATCCAGGTCGTGGGTGAGAATGATCCGGTCTTCAAAGCGCGCTTTTTCGAGAATGGCTGAATCGGGCAGTTGGTCAAGACCCAATGTGTGTAAATGGATAGCGTCGTATCCAAGATTGTATAGAAAATTAACAGTTATGGGCGAAATGCCCATATCGGCCAGGAATTTCATGCGAAGACAGGCTCCATCATATAGACCGACTCTTCAGCCAGCCACGCAACATAACCGAGCGCCTGTTGAATGTCCTCCGGTTCCAGATAGGGATAGGCTTCGATGATCTCGTCTGTTGTCATGCCGTTAGCGATCAGGTTAACGATCAACGAAACCGTGACGCGCATACCGCGTATGCAGGCTTTCCCACCCATCACGTTAGGATCAAATGTAATACGATCAAATCCAAACATAAGCCGCCTCCATCTTCTACTATAGTTCCATTATAGCAGAGCATTCGCCATTGGCTATAACGCCTCGCGTAAGCATGTGTATACAGCTTGATATTCTATCGAATGTCTGTATTCCTGATTGGTAGTATGTGGATTGGCAATGATGTACGCCTGGCGGTTTGGAGGTTGGGTGAGTAATAACACCCTCTGTCCCACAAACGCCGCCTCCTCGATGTTGTGCGTGACCAGCGCCACGGTCACGCCCGCCTCCTCGCACAGCGTCAACGTCAATGCCTGCAAGCCTTCGCGGGTGGGGGCGTCCAACGCGGAGAACGGCTCGTCCATCAGCACCAGGTCGGGGTCGAGGACGAGCGTGCGCGCAATCGCCGCGCGCTGGCGCTGCCCGCCGGAAATCTGGCCCGGATATTTCTCCGCCACATCCGCGATGCCCAGCCGCGCCAGCCAATGCTCAACGCGGGCCTGCGCCTCGGCGGGATCCAGGCGTTCGTCGCGGGGGACGTGCCGCCCATCCGGGCCGTAGAAGCGGCGGATGCGCAGCCCCAGCCTCACGTTATCCTGCACCGTCGCCCACGGCAGCAGGCCGTACTCCTGCAAAATCAACCCCGTGCGCGGGCGTGGACGGACGATGCGCTCGCCATCGACAGTGACCTCCCCTGCCTGCGGAAATAGCAATCCCGCCAACAACATCAACAGCGTGCTCTTCCCGCACCCCGACGGCCCCAACACCGCCCACACCTCCCCGCGTTCCCCATGCCACGAGAACCGCTCGAACACCGGCGGCTGGCCCGGATAGGCAAAGGTCACGTCGCTGAGTTCAATCATACAGATTTAGGATTGGTTGATGTGAGATTGGGTGATTTGGGAAATCGG
>DAOUAY010000669.1:0-3473 GCA_034432995.1 Anaerolineae bacterium
CGGCGACGTTGTTGACGTAGATCATCGGCCCGTCGCGCCAGACGCCGGAGAACATATAGCCGTTGTAGGCGTTGTTGTAGGCCAGGTTGCGGTAGGCGTGGATGCCGCTGGCGTGATCCACGTACAGGCCAAAGGCGCCCATCCCGCGCACCTGGCTGCCGGTCCCGCCCGTCCAGCGCCCGCGCTTCTCGGAAACGTAGGTCCAGCCGACGCTATCGCGGAAAATGTTGCCGGTGATGAGCACGTTGCGAAAGACGTGATTGTCCGGCGGGCTGCCCCAGAACTTCAAGCCGCCGCAATCCGTCGTCAACTGGCAGGCCCGCTCGAAGATGTTGTTGGCGATAAGAATGTCGCCGGTCTTGATCTCCTCCGGGGAAAAGCCATACGTCTTGGCGGACTGAATCACCGACCGGGAGAACTGGATGCCGTTGTGCGCCACGTGATGCACGTGATTGCCCTCGAAGCGCAGCTTGTTGGCGAAACTGAACGAAGCCCCGACCGCGTTGTCGCCGTCGGTGCGAAAGCCCAGGTGGTGCATCTCGTTGTTGCGGATGACGGTGTTGACGATCCCCGAGCGGGTGAACGAATCGGCGGCGGCGCTGTTCTCCCACCAGTCGATCAGCCGGATGGCGAACGTGTCCATGTAGGCGATCTCCGAATCCTCCAGCGTGAAGCCATCGATGATGTTCCCAGGCGGCGCGGTGGCGCGCACCGATTGTTCGATGTACAGCCCCCAATTGGCGTGGCGCAGCGTGGCGTTGCGGACGATGTTCTTGTATGCTTTGTGCGTCTCCCAGTTCGCCAGATAGATCGCGCTGCCGTTAAGGAATTCGATCGTCAGGCCGTCCAGGATGGTGTAGGAGCGGTCGCGCAGGCTGAAGCCGTTGGTGCGGCGCGAAATCTCGATGTCCAGGGTTGCGGGATTGGCGGGGGTGGGCGGCCACAGATAGAGCCGTTTTGTGGCCGGGTCGTACCACCATTCGCCGGGCGTGTCGAGCAGATAAGGTTTGTTCTCGACGTAGTACTTGCTTCCCCAACCCAGGCCAGGATTGCCGGAACCGCCGTCGTGCTCGCAGACGCGATCCACGGTGATGCGACCCGCAGCGATGTCGTGCGCAGTAATCGTGCGCCGGTAGACATAATGACCCTGATAGGTATCGATGGCGACGAGCGTCCCGCTGATCAGGCTGCCGAGCGTGGTCAGATTGCCGGCCTCGACGCCGGCCGGTTCGCTGTCGTTCGTCAGGTCGGTGAGCTGCGTCATCGAGCGTTGCGGCAAATCGCAGTTGTGATCGCTGTTGGTGACGGGATCGCATGTGGCGGGCGCGGAACCGCCATCGGCGGCCCACCAGAACTCGTGGGTTTTCCATTCCGTCGCCACCTGCCAATCCGGCTCGCGGGCGAGGGGCAGCCGGTTCCCCTCCACTTGCGGGCGGGCTGAGGATGAAAAGGCGGGCATCTCCATGATGAAGCGCGGCGGGCCGTCCAGATTCCACGCGCTCAGGTCAGCCCAATAGACGTTCGCGTAGACGCCCGCCGGCATCCCGATGGGATCGCTCGTCAGTTTCGTCCACGTGAGTGTGGACGCTCGCTCCGAACCGCGGATGACCGCCATGCCCGGGCCGTATTCGGCGCGATAGACGACCGGTTCGGCGGCGCTGCCGCTCAAAGCCGGGTACACCGTCTCGCGGTAGATGCCGGGCAGGATGTGGACGGTCGTGCCCGGCCCAGCCAGGTCGGCGGCGCGCTGAATGGTGCGGAAGGCTGTGGCGGGCGTCAGGCCGTTGTATGCGTCGCTGCCGTTGACGCCGTCCACCCACAGGTCATCCACGCGCGGCACCTGGAACGCCACGTCATCGAGGCGGATTGAGCCGGAGGGCGTGCTGCTGGAATTCGTGTTGACCTTGCCGAAATAGATCACGTCGCCGGAGGGATCGTCGTGGACGACCTCGCTGTCATAGTAGCGCACGAGCGTGTCGTTGACCCACACGGCGACCCAGGCGTCGATGCGGTAGCCAAGCGTGATTTTCTGCCAGCCATCGACCAGGGGGAACGCGCCGGATTGCCAGTCGTAAAAATAACCGCTTGCCTTGGGGTAGGCGAGGTAGCCCTGGTAGCCCTGGCCGGGCGGTTTGCGCAGGCAGAAGCCGATCAACGGCGGCCACCAATCGCTGGCGGAGCTACGCACCTCACCGGCGCACAGCGACGAGCCCGGCGGCCAGTAGTTGGGCGTCGGCTCCGGCAGAACTACGCCGTTGGGATTGAGCCAGAAGGTGAGATAGCCTTCGACGGCGTAGGCGACGCGGCTCCGGTAGATATAGGCCGATTCCTGGCCCACGGCGACCGCCAGGCCGGCCGAGCCGTTGCGCCCGCCGCCGGGCAGCAGGCTCAAGCGGGACGCTCCTGAGGTCCCCCAGGCGGCGAGGCTGCCGCTCTCGAAGTTGTCGGCGACGACGTCCCAGGTTGGAGGAATGACGGGATCAGCGGGGGCTGAAAAGGCCGGCGACGCGATCAACACTGTGAGCAGAACCAAAACGTAAGCAACTCGCTTCATCTTGTCCTCCCTGCAAAACAGCTTTACTTCAACGCCTAAGGCGGATTACAATCCGCCGTCTCCGCTGTGCCGGATTATGATCCGGCGCGAGCATTTTGGTGATATTGCTGTGGAATCCCATAAGGGGACGCCTTATCCCGTGGTGGAAAACAAAACGGGGCCGCCTGACGCGACCCCGTTTTTAGTGCCGAGACTGAGAATTGAACTCAGGACACAGGGATTTTCAGTCCCCTGCTCTACCGGGCTGAGCTATCTCGGCAACACGGCTCATTGTAGCGTAGGCTTTTAATTTGTCAAGCTAAATTCTCACGGCATCCAGCGCCGTGGGCCGATCTCGCCGGGACCTTCCGCGCGGGCGCGGCGGAGATAAGGTTCGACCAGTTCCTCTTCATCCGGGCCGAGCAGCAGCCGAATTTTCGCCAGTGCGGCGCTGTCATAGCGGGTGAAGCTGCACGAATCGCAACGCCACGCCGCAAAATCCGGCACGACGATCAACTGCTGTCCCCAACGGCGGGTGTAGGTGATTTTGATCGGCTTGAGCGTACCCATCGCGCAATCGGGGCAGGTGTAGTTGCTGTGGGCATCCTCGCACGGGGGGACTTCTGGCAGTTTCACGGGGCTACCTCCAACTCGGGGAAGGTGTAGTGTGGGATCAGGCCCCATTTTTCCGGCGGCCAGTAGCGGAAGATGGATTTGCCGATGATGTTCTCGCGTGGCAGGACACCCCAGACGTGCGAGTCGCTGGAGTTGTTGCGGTTGTCGCCCAGGACCAGGTACTCATTGTCGCCCAGAATGCGGCTTTCGTTGTAGGTGGGGGGGCCGCTGATGTACGGCTCGTTTAGCGCAATGCCATTGACCCACACACGACCGTCGCGCACCTCCACTTTTTCTCCGGGCAGTCCGATCACGCGCTTGATGT
>DAOUAY010000670.1:0-3007 GCA_034432995.1 Anaerolineae bacterium
GCTCAACCAGACGCCTCGGGAGACTTTTGTAGTCTGGTTCCTGCTGAAATTTTGATCTACTGAGACTGAACACGCGCTTTTCGGAAAGATGCCAGTTGACAAGCAGGGCACTCGTTATTATAATGATATTGAACCGTGAACGCTCACGTTACCGCTCACAACGACGTTAAAAGAGCCTGAGAACTTTTCAGAAAGCAGGATCTCACTTTTCTTATTTGGAATTCCTGCTATGATTGTCTTAGAACATCCTTGACCCGAACCAAACGGGGTTTCTTTTACCCCTTGTCCTGAGTGATGGAATAACGCGTTGTGCGAATTTCACGGTGATCGTTATAAGCTCTACTTTAGGAAAAGAGGAGGTGATCAATCGATTCGATGCCCAGTACCAAAGTCCACACAACAATTGGATTCCGCACCATAGTTCAATTCAATATTTTAGACAAGGAGGTTGAATTCAGATGGAAGAGAAACGCAAGCTAACACGGCGCGAATTTCTGCAGGTCTCGGTGTTGGCGACGGCGGGTGTAGCCCTAACAGCATGCAAGCAACCGACCCCAGTTCCCACCGCAGCGCCGACGACAGCCCCTCAAGCGACGGCAGTGCCAAAGGCGACGGAAGCGCCCAAGGAAGAACCCAAGAAGGAAGAGCCTACCAAGGCTCCTGAACCGACCGCGACCCCCGGTCCGCGCTTCAAGGAAGCCCCAATGCTGGCGAAGCTGGTCGAGGCTGGCAGTCTGCCCCCGGTGGATGAGCGCCTGCCGATGAACCCCTACATCGTCGACGTTGCCGAGAGCATCGGCAAGTACGGCGGCAACTGGCGGCGTGGTTTCAGCGGCGTCGCCGATCGCTGGGGGCCCACGAAGATCAACGACCGCACGCTGTCCTGGTTTGATAAGAATCTGGTAATGAAGCCCAAACTGCTCGAAAGCTGGGAAGTTTCGGCGGACACCAAGACGTGGACGCTCCGCCTGCGCAAGGGCGTCAAGTTCTCCGATGGGGTGGAGCTGACGAGCGAGCATTTCAAGTGGTTCTTTGAAAATCAGGTTAAAAATGCCGAACTGACCAAGACTCCTCCCGCGTCACACGCTGTGCGCGGGCCGGACGGCAAGTGGATAGTCTGTGAGATGGAGTTCCCGGACGATTACACCGTGGTGCTAAAGTTCGCCTTGCCCAAGCCGATGTTGTTCTACGAAGGCGGTGGCACGCGCAGCATCGTCGGTTGGTTGACGCCGGGACACTACATGAAGCAATGGCATATGGATTTGGTAGACGATAAGGCGGCTTTGGAGACCAAGGTCAAGGACGCCGGCGCGGATAGCTGGGTCGGCTACTTCAACGATAACCGCAACCGCTTTGATCTGAACCCGGACCGCCCGCAGATTACACCGTGGCTGATGAAAGGTTCGATGGCGGAAGAGCGCTTCGTGATGGAGCGCAACCCCTATTACTATGCCACCGACCCGGAGGGCAATCAGGTCCCTTACATCGATACCGTCACCCATCGTCTGTTCGAGAACTCCGAGATGCTCAACATGTGGGTCATCAACGGCGAGATCGACTACCAGGCCCGCCACCTCAGTTTCGGCAATTACACGTTGTACAAGGAAAACGAAGCAAACGGCGATTACAGGGTTCTCCTGGGCGTCTCCGCCGGCCACCAGGCCTTGCAGCTCAACCTGTCCTGCAAGAATCAGCAGCTCAGCGAATTCTTCAACACCCGCGACGTGCGCATCGCTGTTTCACACGCGATCAACCGCGAGGAAATCAATGAGCTGATCTGGAACGGCATGTTGAAGCCGCGCCAGTACAGCCCGCTGCCGATGTCGCCCAGCTACTATCCAAAGCTCAGCTATGCTTACCTCGAATACGATCCCGCCAAGGCCAACCAACTGCTCGATGCTGCTGGCTACGACAAAAAGGGCGGTGATGGCATTCGTCTGTTCCCCGATGGCACCCCCATTAGCTTCATCATCGAAGGGACGGCCGATACCGGCACGCCGGACGAGGATTCTGTGCAACTGGTGTGCAAGTACCTGGGGGCTGTCGGCATCAAGGCCACGTACAAGTACTTCGAGCGCGCTCTGTACACGGAGCACTTCAGCGCCAACGAGATCGAGGCAGCCTACTGGGGCGGCGACCGCACGGTCCTCCCGCTGGTGCCAGGCGCCATCATCTTCCGTGGCGTGCAGCCCGATCGTCCGTGGTGCCCTGGCTACGGCTTCTACTACAACAACCCTGAGGATGTCAACGGCGTCAAGCCACCGGATGGCCACTTCATCTATAAGATCTGGGACATCTGGGACAACCAGGTTTCGGTGGAACCCGATCCGGCTAAGCAGGTCAAATTGTTTGAAGGTATTCTGGACATCTGGGCCGAGGAACTGCCCATGATCGGCATCTTGGGCGAAATGCCCTCACCGACCATTGCCAAGAATGGCTTCATGAACGTTCTCGACGGTTATCCGAACGACGACACCACCGGTGACGAACAATTCCTGCAGTCCGAGTCTTTCTACTGGGACGACCCGGAGAAACACAAAGTCTAGTATCGTGCGGCGCAAATACCTGCCCAGTTTATGCTTGCCAGGGATCGTCAGATCCCGGCGTAGCTCGCAAGAACCGCGGATCTGGCCGGATGCTACGCATCCGCTTCCGCTTCAAGTAGAGCTAACCGGGGCGGGACTTTTGCCGCGATGTACTAGTTCGGTGTATGGCACATTTGGAGGGTGGACCCCCTGGCGGGTCTGCCCTCCATCTGGTGGAGTAGGGAGCGGGGAATGGGAAATAAACGCACCGTCAATGCGCTTACTTCTTACTCCCTACTCCCTACTCCCTACTCCGTAAGCTAGAGGTGAAGCATGTTAGGTTACATTCTCCGCCGTATTGGTATGATGATTCCCACGCTGGTCGTCATCTCGATGATTTCTTTCGTCATCATTCAACTCCCTCCCGGAGACTATTTAACGTCGTATGCGGCGACATTGCGCGTGACTGGAGATGCGGTGGA
>DAOUAY010000671.1:0-5643 GCA_034432995.1 Anaerolineae bacterium
GTGATCATGCCCGATCTCTCGAAAGCCGGCGGCATGATGGAGGCCAAGCGCATCGCCGACATCGCGGACGCCTTCTACGTGCCCATCGCGCCGCACAACGTCTCGTCGCCGCTGGGGATGATGGCCGCGTGTCACGTCTGCGCGGCGGTCGCCAATTTCCTGGTGCTGGAATTCCACGGGCGCGAAATCCCCTGGTGGAACGATCTCTGCGACGGCGACAAGCCCTTCATCCGCAACGGCTGGATGCACGTCTCCGAAGCGCCCGGCATCGGCGTCGAGCTGAACGACAAGGTCGCCAAATCGCTGCTGTGGCCGGGGGATACGTACTTCGATTAGTGGTTGGGTTGCCGAGTCGAGGCGAAATGTTTCAGCTTACTCGGGGCGCTCAATAACTCGCGTTGGCCGGGTGACGCGCTCCCCGGCGTTGCCCGCCAACGTACCAATCCGATCCCGCCGTTCTGGATTTCCAGGCCGGTGAGGGTTCCCGGCGTGACGCAGTGCCCGGTATTGAAGTAGGGTGTCTGGCCGTAGGTCGCGCCGACCGTCCGGTGCGTGTGACCGCAAATCAGTCCCCGACCGTTGTGTGCTGCCCAGTCCAACAAAAAACGCTCGAATGGACGCGGCGCGCGTTCCTCCGCGTTTGGGCTGGCGACCGGCGCAAGTCGCCACACCTGCAGCCAGCGCCAAACCCGCCGCACAGCCATCCGGCTGAACGGATAGCACATGTCGCTCTTCAGATCAGCTTGATGGCCATGAGTGACCAAAATCTGCTGTCCCGTCCGGCGATGTTGAAGGATTACCCCCTCACGCGCGATCAAGCCATCCTTGTCCATCTGCTGGCATTTAGCTCCCGCAATATCGTGATTGCCAAACAGTAGATGCAGCCGTTGCTGCGTTTCGAAGCGGTGGAACCACTCGAACACCTGACCGTGGGCTGCGCGTATAGCGTGGAAGTGACGGTTTTTTCCACAACTCATCACCATCGCCAACCTCAATGTACGTAAACCCGTTGTGGTAATAGTGTTGCAGCGCGTGCAAGAATAGCGCCTCGTTCGCGCTAAACGCATCGAGCCGGCTGTTATCGCCCCGGTGACAGTCGCTAAAGAAGACCAGGCGGGTCGTGTCGTCGAAGAACACTGTAGGCGCGCTCATAAACACCGCATCGAGTCGGTGATAAGCTCTGATGCGATAGACGTTATAGGAATGCACATACGGATGTGGGAGCGGTGCGTTCCACGGTAATATCTGTTTGTCGTATGTTGTCATCACTTTGCCTCACTAACATGTTTGTACTCTCCCTTCTCTACCCTCAGATACGATACCCCATCAACGTTAACTCGGCATTATGGATCGCTTAACGTCTTGTTAAGGTTCGATTATCGCTGCCGCCGGGAGCTGTTTTACACTGCGTTAGTGAATTCTTGACGACTTGTTAACAACCGGCTAAACCGGCGTTAATAAACATACGCTATGCTAGGATCGATGCGTAATGACTTTTCACAAACTTAGCCTACAGGTGAATACAGAAAATGCGTATTGCGATTTTTGCTGAGACCTTTTTGCCCAAGTGGGACGGCATCGCCAACACTCTGTGCCATTATTTGGAGTATCTGGCAGCACACCGGCACACCGCGTTGATGTTTGCCCCAGCAGGCGGGCCGGAGCATTACGCCGGGACGCCGATTGTGGGCCTGCCGGCGTTTGCTTTCCCCTTCTACCCGGATTTGCGGCTCGTCCCGCCGATTATGAATGTAGAACGCCGGTTGGCCGATTTCCGTCCGGACATCGTGCATATCGTCAACCCGGCCTTTCTCGGTCTCACCGGGCTGCACCATGCCCGCAAGCTGCACGTGCCGGTCGTTGCTTCCTATCATACGGACCTGCCCGGCTACACCGATATTTATCGCCTCAGTTGGTTCCGTGATTCCTTGTGGGCGTATTTCCGTTGGGTGCATAACCAGGCTGATCTGAACCTGGCGCCCTCCCATTTCACCCGATTGGAATTGGAGACCCACGGGTTCGAGCGGGTGAGGGTGTGGAGCCGGGGGGTGGACACCGAACAATTTCATCCCCGCCGCCGTAGTATGGAATGGCGCACGCGGCTCACCGGCGGTCATCCAAAAGCGCCATTGCTGCTTTATGTAGGTCGTTTAGCCGTGGAAAAGCGGATCGAATGGCTGCGCCCGGTGTTGGATGCGCTGCCGCACGTCCGGCTGGCAATTGTCGGCGATGGGCCGCTGCGCTCCACCCTGGAGGCGCAATTTGCTGGAACGCCGCGCGATGTTTCGCGCACCGTCTTCACCGGCTACCTGCGTGGGGACGATCTCGCCGCCGCGTATGCCGCCGCCGACCTGTTCACCTTCCCTTCGGCCAACGAAACGTTTGGCAACGTCGTCCTGGAAGCGATGGCCTCCGGGCTACCGGCGATTGCGCCGCGCGCCGGCGGCCCGGTGGATTTGATCATACCCGGTACCAATGGATTCCTGTGTGCGCCTCACGATCAAGCGGAATGGCTGGCGTACATCCGGTTATGTGTAGAGGATCCGGCGTTGGCGAAGCGGATGGGGCTACACGCCCGCCGCTTTGCCGAGAGCCGTAGTTGGGAAAGGGTCTTCGACGGACTGTTGCGTGATTATGCCACGCTGTTCAAGCCTAAATTCCTTGCCGCGGCCGAAATTCATGCCCGGCGACTGCCGCCGCCGATAGTTTCCCCGGATGTGCGCCCTCGACTATAGCAGTTTCTTGGGCGATTTAATAAAACGTTAACCGTTTGTACACAAGCGGTTAACGTTGTCTTTCTATAATGGGGTAATGACTTCGATTTCCAAGGAAAAAATCATGCACATTCTAATCACCAACGATGACGGCATTATGGCCCCCGGGCTTTTGGCGCTGGCGCAGGCGATGCGCGACCTGGGGAAGGTGAGCATTCTCGCACCGGACCACAACTGGTCGGCTTCAGGACACGTCAAGACATTGGAACGGCCTTTGCGTGTGAAAAAGGTCGTGCTCGCTGATGGGACAACGGCGCTCACCAGCGATGGCGCACCGTCCGACTGCGTGTCGCTGGCTTTGTTGGGATTGTTGCCCGAAAAGGTCGATCTGGTCGTCTCCGGTATCAACCCCAACGCCAACGTCGGTCATGATGTGACCTACTCCGGCACGGTGACGGCAGCGATGGAGGCCGTCATCGGCGGGATACCCGGTGTTGCGGTTTCATTGGATTCGCCAGAAAACCACTTGGGGTTGATCGACTACGTCCCCGCAGCCTCGATTGCCCGTCAGATCGTCCAGACCCTGCTGAACAACGAAGAGCTGCCGCCCGATGTGTTGTTGAACGTCAACATCCCCTATCTGCCCCCAGAGCAAATCAAAGGTATCCGTGTCACCCGGCAGGGAATGCGCGTCTACCGCAGCCGGCTCGACAGCCGTGAAGACCCGCGCCACAAGCCCTATTACTGGATTGGCGGGGATGCCCCTACCGGCATTCCCGAAAAAGGCACGGATATTGGAGCGTTGCTCGAAGGCTATGTCTCAGTCACACCGCTGCAACTGGATTTGACCGCCTACAATATCCTGCCGGTATTGGGGACGTGGGGGCTGTGAGAAGGAAAATGCTGATGGCGGATAAAATTCTGATCGTCTATGCGAGCTGGACCGGCGCGACACGCGGTGTGGCTGAAGCCATCGGGAAGACGCTCCGCGCGCAACAGCAGGAAGTGGATGTATGTCATGTCAACAAGATACGTGCGCTCAGCGCCTATGACGCGGTGATTGTGGGCACTCCAGTGCATACAGGAAAGATCCCCCGAGAGCTAACCCGATTTGTCAAACGCAACGCGGCAACCCTGGCAACAGTGCCGGTTGCCTACTTCGTCGTCTGCTCGATTATCGCGGAGGATACGCCGGAACATCGCCAGCAGGCTATGAGTTACCTGAACACGCTGCACCGGATCGCGCCACAGGTCAAACCGGTCGACAGCGCGCTTTTCGCGGGAGCCGTACTCACAGACACCCTGGAATTCGCGCAATTGCCGCGGCACATCCGGTTGCCGGTCAGCGTTTTGGCAGGCCATACGCCCGACCACCGTGACTGGAATGGTATTCACGCCTGGGCTATGACATTAGCGGATAAACTAACCGACCAGAGCAGCGGCAAACCGGTGGCTATGCAATAGGAGCAAACCGGCGCAGGCTCACTTCTGAATCAAACTCGGAAAACTCCCCGGTCACCATAAACAGGATGCGCTCGCAAATATTCGAAACGCGGTCGGCTGCGCGTTCTAGGTTGTGTGCTGCCCACAGTAAATGATTAGCTTGTTCGAGACAAGTCGGATCCGCCAAGATGTAGGCGATCAACTCCTGGTAAACCTGATTGTAAAGTTGATCTACCTCGTCGTCCAAGGCCGGGATAGCGCGCGCAGTTTCCACATCGCGTTCTACGAAAGCCGCCAAAGCGCTCCGCAACATCGTCAAAGTCTTCTCGGCCATCAGGGGGATGTCAATCAATGGTTTGAGCAGGGGCTGCTGCCCAATCAACAGGCTGATTTTGGCAATCCCCTTGGCGTAATCACCGATGCGCTCCAACTCGGTCACAATTTCGAGAATAGCTGCCAGCACCCGTAGGTCACCGGCAACCGGCTGTTGCAGAGCAATCAGCGCAAGCGAGCGATCCTCGATGGCATAACGGCGGGCATTGATATCAATATCCTGTGCAATTAACCGGCGCGCCCCGGCCATATCCCGCTTTCTGAGAACTCCAATCGATGCAAGTAAGGCGTCTTCGACCATATTGCCCAAAATCAAGATCTCATCTTCGAGATGCTGGACTTCGCGTGCGAGCATTTCGCGTGGTTTGAACATTCTTATACCCCAACTCAGGCAGGTTTAATTTTGCTGGGCGCTACAGTACACACTGGAATTCTCACTACAGATAAGAACTTCACCAGTCACAAATGGCTCAAAACGTGTTAGCTGCGTCCAATTGGCCAGATAGGTCAACCATAGTCCAGATTATCCAAACCGTCCGGTGATGTAATCTTCGGTGATCTTCTTGTCTGGATTGGTGAACAGCTTTTTAGTCGCGCCATACTCGATCAAGATCCCCGCGCGATCCTGTTCGTCCAGCGAGAAGAACGCGGTGTAATCGGAGACGCGGGCGGCCTGCTGCATATTGTGCGTCACCACGATGATGGTGTAGTTCTGCGCCAATTCCTGCATCAGTTCCTCGATGCGCAGCGTGGCGATAGGGTCCAACGCCGACGCCGGTTCGTCCATGAGGATGATGTCCGGCTTGACGGCGATGGCGCGGGCGATGCAGAGCCGCTGCTGCTGTCCGCCCGAAAGCGACAAGCCGCTTTGCGTGAGCTTGTCCTTCACCTCGTCCCACAGCGCCGCCTGCCGCAACGCCGCGAAGACCAGTTCGTCCATATTGCCTTTGTAGCCGTTGATGCGCGCGCCCCAGGCCACGTTCTCGTAGATACTCTTGGGGAAGGGGTTCGGCTTCTGGAACACCATGCCGATGCGCCGCCGCACTTCCACCGCGTCGATGTCGGGATCGTAGATGTTGACGGCGTCGTACAGGATTTCGCCTTCGGTGCGCGCGGTGGGCACGAGTTCGTTCATGCGGTTGAAGGCGCGCAG
>DAOUAY010000672.1:0-3659 GCA_034432995.1 Anaerolineae bacterium
ATGGGGAATGGCAAATGGCGAATGGGGAATGGCAAGTGGCGAATGTGGGAGAGCGGTTTTGGACCCGGACTGCCACGTCGCCAGGCCGAACAGGAGCAGGCCCACCGCGGAGACGATGCCTGCCGCGGCCCACGTGGAGGTCATCCCAAAATACACGTCGATCACGTGGCGGCCCGGCGGGACGGCGAAGGTCAGCAGGCCGGTGCGCGCTTCGGGCGCAACCGCAACGGGCGTGCCATCGATCTCCACTTGCCAGCCGGGGAAGTAGAAACCGAACCACCGCGCCTGGAACGCTGCCGGGGTCTCCAGGGTGAGCGTCGCCCGCAAGGGGCGGTAATCCGCCGCCAATACGCGCGCGCCTTCGGGCAGAACGCTGGCATCGAGGCGTTCCGGCTCCTCCCCGCGCGCGAAGGCGTCGGCGAGGGCGGTACTCGTCGGGTGTTCTTCCACCCAGACAGGGAAATAGCTGCCCTCAGGATCGACGCCCATCCAGCCGCGCTGCTCGTAGGCGTACAGCTCGGCCATCGTGGGATACGGCGTCATCGCGCAGTAGCCTTTGGGCGGGTAGGTATTAGGCCAGGAGAGGATGGCGAGAAGGGCGAGGGAGAGGTAGAAAGGTAGACAGTAGACGGAGCGCGAATATTCGCGCGACAGTAGACGGGGAGGAGAAGAAGAGGAATTATGGGTCGTTGAGGGGTGCGGGATGAAGGCGGCGGCGGCGAGGAGGGAGATGGGGAGTAGAGCGCGGCCTACCAGCCGCCACGGGAATTGGACAAAGGCCAGCATCAGGAACGCCTCCCACAACCACACGGAACCGGGACTGGCCATCCACAGGTAGCCGAGCGCCGCCAGCACAAAGAAAATAATCGTTACACGAATTTCGTTAGCGCGCGTTTGCGCATCCTTGCCCGTGTCTTCACCGGGATCCGAATCCACATGGTCATCCATATCTGCCCGTTGATCCGAGAAATCGCGCGCACGTCGCCAGCCGATGATCACACCCACAACCGCCAGCACCGTCTGGACGACGCCGAGCGGTACGCGCATCGGCGGATTGAGAAAGTCGGGATCGTAGGGCGTGGGGAGCGTGAAAAGCATCTCGCGCCAGGAGGCGAAATTGTAGTGGAAGTCGTTGTTGCGCGTGGTGCGTGAGAGGTGTAACTGGACTGTGGATTGTTCCGTTAGCGCGGGGAACCAGAACCAGGCCGTAAGCAGCACGGCCAGCAACACGGCTACAAACGCCCACGGCCATGTTTTGCGCGCACGATACACCCACGCCAGCACGATCACGTAGCCGCCGAGCAGCGGCGCGAAGAGCAGCGACGAGATGTTGTGGCTCAGAAACAATGCCGCCAGCAGCACTACCGAGGCGATGAACGGCCCTCGCCCGCCACCGCCGGTGGTACCACCACCGACAATGATCCGGCGAAAGGTGACCAGCAGCCAGGGCAGCAGCGCCAGGGCCACAGACTCGGGCATGTTGCCCCGGCGCAACGCGTCTAGCAGCAGATAGGGGCCCAGGCTGTAGGCCAGGGCGGCAATCCATGCAGCCCGTTCACCGAAAAGATCGCGCGCCCACACGTAAGCGCCCCAAGCCGCAGCGACAAAGCTCACGGCGTAGAGCAAACCGAGCACCAGCGGCAGCGCAAGGCCCATCTGGTAGAGCAACGCGCCCACGAAGTAAGGCAGCGGTTCGCGGAAGTTGAAGAAGGGGTAGCCGTATCCCAAAGCCAGGTTGGGCACCCAACGGGAGAAAATCCAGCCCTGCCGCCATGCCGCATCGATGGCCGTGATGCGATAGTAGTGCAAATCATTATCGTGGGTGCAAGGCAGCGCCGTCCCGCTCAACAACGGCAGCAACGCCGGGAGCAGGAAGAACAGCGCCACCATCAGACGCCACGGAGGAGCGAACGTTCGTGTCTTCATCGCGGAAATTGTACCATAAATCGGGGGGGCTGCACATTGCGCAGGCTGTAGTCGGTCTCCGACCGCGCCACCGCAACGTCAAGCGTGGGCGGGCACGGTCAGAGACCGGCCCGAGCGGGAAATTGTTTGTATACCAGCGGTTAGGGATTCTGGCGTGACTCGCGGTAGACGTGCCAAACACGTTGCGCAACTGTGAACCAGGTGAAGATGGCCATAACGATCAACGTCGGGCGCACCCAGCCAAAGATCAGGCCCGCGCCCAGCGCCACCACCCGCTCGAGGCGCGTCAGAATGCCGACCTTGCAGGTATACCCAACGCCTTCGGCGCGCGCGCGGGTGTAGCTGACCATCACACTGCCCAGGAGAATGAGAAAGACGAGGTAGATTTCCATCGTTGCGTCCTGTCGCAGCAACCAGGCGAGCAGGCCGAAGAGCAGCGCACCCTCGGAAATCCGGTCGAGTGTCGAATCGAGGAACGCGCCAAAGCGGCTCTTCGCGCCGGAGACCCGCGCCAGCGCGCCATCCAGCGAATCCACCGCCGAGGCGAGCAACACGAACACGCCGCCCAATACCAAACGACCAGAGGCGAGAACCGCACCCGTCCCGATGTTGAGCAGCAGTCCCAGCAAGGTCACAGTGTTGGGATGCAGACCCAGCTTCTCTAAAATCCGCGCGATTGGATGTGTGATGACCATCGCTTGTGTGCGCAAGAAATCTGTCAACGAATCATACTGCTTAGCCTTCAAGCGTTCCATTGATTTCTCCCTCATCCGCCAAAGATATGCCCAACAACGCCTCTATCGTACGCGCCAACTCCTGGAACGCTGCCGGCTGTAGCCGATAACGCACCTCGCGTCCCACCCGCGCTGCCGTTACAAAGCCAGCCTGCCGCAACTGCGTCAGGTGCCACGAGAGCAACGGCTGGCTAACCCGCAACACATCTTCCAGATCCCTGACGTTCGATTCGCGCTCCGCCAACGCCGCCAGGATGCGCAGACGCAACACCGAATGAAGCGCCTGGAATCCCCGTGTCAGACGACGCAATTCTTTGTCCGACATCCAATTATCGCTCATGCATACGAATCCATAAATAACCGTTTATATGTTGTTCTTATCCTAACGCGAATGGGGGATTTGTCAATGCTTCACGCCGCGCATTTGTCTAACCCTTCAGGTTAGACAAATTGTCTAAAATGAGGGATTTATAGTATAATAGGATTAATACTGTCGCAGCAACATCCACAAAACATAACGGCGCTTGCTGACCGCCGGTACGCGCACAAGGGAGAGAGTTTTATGAATGCTCAGACGCTGATCAAGCAATGGTTATCATCACCAGCCTGCCGTGGGGTACGCATCTTTCTCATCGCAATACTTGGACTTGGCGTGCTATGGTGGGTACCGACTGAGCAACCGGTAAACGCGCAATCCACAGTCATCTATGTGCGGCCTGGTGGAAACAATGTTAACTGCAATGGCACTGTCGATGTGGATTACCCAGGCAGTGGCGGGCCGGGACTCGACTGCGCCGTGCAGACGATTGCGCGAGGGGTCAGCATTGTCATCTCGGGGGGAACAGTGTTTGTGGCGGCAGGCACGTATGCGGAAAACGTCACCATCAACAAGACCCTCACCTTGCAAGGCGCAAATGCGCCAGATGGGCCCGACGCGGCCGTCGTCGCTGGAAGAATCACCGTCACGGGCGCGGGGGCCGGAGCAGCCGTCAGGCGACT
>DAOUAY010000673.1:0-2442 GCA_034432995.1 Anaerolineae bacterium
CCTGCGTGGTGCTCAAGATGATAACAGATGAAAGCGCCAAACTCATGACGACAAGCCCACGTCACCAACGATTCCCATTCCGCCGGATCGGCAGGACAAGTAACACCAAGTAGAAAACCGAGGAATTTAGCGAACATCGCAAGGATTAGTATAGAGGCACAGTGTATAACTGCGCCTCTATCATCAGACTATAAGCTATACGTTACATTCGTAAAAGCTTTTTATGGTCGTTACCACATATTCCCGCTGCTCTACTGTCAACTCAGCGTACATAGGCAACGAGATGATCTCATCGACGACTTGCTCAGTCACAGGTAAATCGCCTTTTTTATACCCCAGTTCGGCAAAGGCTGGCTGAAGGTGGCATGGAATCGGATAATGGATGCCGGCCCCCACCCCTTGCTCCTTGAGGTACACCAGCAGCGCATCCCGCTCCGGGACCCGCGCCACATAAAGATGGAAAACCGGCTCCACATCATCAGGCACAGAGGGCGTCTGCACCTGAGGCAATGCCGCCAGCAGTTCCGTGTAATGCGCTGCGTTGACACGGCGTTGTGCATTCCATTCCTCCAGATAAGGGAGTTTAGCGCGCAGCACCGCCGCTTGAATCTCGTCCAAACGGCCATTCATCCCGATCATCTCATGGTGATAACGTTTGGGCGAGCCATGATCGCGCAACAAACGTACTCGCTGCGCCAGTTCAGCGTCGTTAGTGGTGACCATCCCGCCTTCCCCATAAGCGCCCAGGTTCTTGGAGAAATAGAAGCTATACGCGGCCAAGTGCCCTAGTCCACCTGTACGGTTTCCCTTGTAGCGTGCGCCATGAGCCTGACATGCATCTTCAATGACGTAAAGGTTATGTTGGCGGGCAATATCCATAATGGGGTCCATATCAGCGGGTTGTCCGTAGAGGTGAACCGGGATAATGGCGCGAGTACGCGATGTGATACGCGCTTCGATTTGCGTCACATCCATGTTATACGTTTCGGGATCAATATCTACGAAAACTGGTATCGCGCCAGCGAGCACAATAGCCTCAGCGGTAGCGATGAAGGTGTGCGAGACCGTGATAACCTCGTCGCCAGTTTGCACGCCGCAAGCGCGCAGGGCGAGGTGCAGGGCGGTAGTTCCTTCCGCAACACCGATAGCGTGCTCAACTTCGCTAAAGGTAGCAAATTCTTTCTCTAGCGCTTGCACGTTTGGACCCAGAAAAAGATACATACTATCTAGAATCGCTTCAATGCGCGATAGGATATCTTGTTTAAGAGGTTGGTATTGAGCTTTGAGGTCAACCAAAGGAACGTTCATCATAGTATTCACTCCTGTTCAAACTGAGATTGAGAATAGTTTTGCAAATATCGAACAACCCGAGCGGGAACGCCGGCTACAATAGCTCCGGCTGGCACATCGTGGGTCACAACGCTGCCTGCACCGACAATGGCTTTTTCGCCCACAGTGACGCCGCACAACACCGTGGCATTGCTACCTATGGAAGCGCCGCGCTTGATCAAGGTTGGAATGCACTGCCAATCTGCTTCGGTCTGTAAGCCGCCGTCATCAGTGGTCGCGCGCGGATATTTATCATTGGTAAACATCACACCATGCCCAATGAATACCTCATCTTCAAGGGTAACACCTTCACAGATAAAGGTATGACTGGAAACTTTGACCCGGCTACCGATCTTAACACCCTTTTGGATTTCAACAAAAGCGCCAATTTTGCTCTCAGCGCCGATCTCACAACCGTAGAGATTGACAAAAGCGTAGATTTTGACATCCTGGCCCAACTTAACGTCAGGCGCAACGCGCACAAAATCACCGCTTACCATACCAGTGTCTCCCGCGCGCCGCCATTCACTAGCGAACGCTGCGCCGTATCGAGCACTTTTACCACACGCAAGCCATCCAAACCGCTGCTGCGCGGCGACTGCCCGGTAGTAATACATTCCGCAAAATGCCGACACTCCCCCTTGAGTGGCTCCGCCCACGGCACCGGATAGGGCGCGCCCTCGCCTGTACGATAAGAAAGATGGAACTCTTCCAACGTGTCCGAATAAGGCGGCACATCCACGCCCTTATCGTAGAGCAGAATTTTATCGTCGGCGACATCGTCATAGACCAACATCTTCTTACTGCCCACGACGGTGCAGCGGCGAATCTTGCACGGATCGAGCCAACTCACGCGGATGTCGGCCAACACGTTGTTGGGGAAATACAGGGTGAGATAGACGACTTCGTGCAGCCCGCTCTGCGGGCGGACATAAGCTGCGCCTCGCGCGCTGACCTCGGTGGGCGCCATACCCAGAGCGAACATAAGCAAGGAAATGTCGTGCGGCGCCAGATCCCACATGACGTTGATATCGGGCTGGAAAAGCCCCAAATTGACGCGGGTAGCATTGATGTAATAAACATCCCCTAGCTCGCCGTTCGCGATGATCTCAC
>DAOUAY010000674.1:0-11749 GCA_034432995.1 Anaerolineae bacterium
TGACTGGTGACTGGTGACTGGTGACTGGTGACTGGTAACTGGCAACGGGTGACTGGTAACGGGTAACGGGTAGCTGGTAATTCAATTCTACCGATTACTGATTACTGATTACTGATTACTGATTACTGATTACCGCTTACCGCTTACCGATTACAACTCACGAGGATGGTATGTCTTCAGTCCTAGCGCCCCTGATGGTCGTCGGCGACGATGCGAGTTTTTGTTACCTGATGCAGCGGTATGCCAGGAAAGCCGCCTGCCCGATCGTGCTGGCGCACTTTGCCGAGGACGCCCTTGACATTGCCTTACATGAAACCCCGGTCGTCGTCATCGTTGAACTGGATGCCCCTGGCGACAAGGGATTGGCCATCCTGGGAACACTCAAAACCCATCCCTCGACATCCCACATTCCCGTTATTCTCTGCTCGTGGACCGATGAAGCCGAACACGACGCGCTCTGGAACAGCGACGACGAAGGCGCGGCGCTCTACCTGCGCAAACCTATCCTCTACGACGATTTCCAGGCTGCCCTCAGCGAAGTCGGCGTCAACGTGAGTTGATTTGTTGATTGTGGATGTTAGATTTTGGATTTTGAACTTGAAACTATCTTACGAGGAGCAAACCGTTAGATGCCTGTTTCCTACATCACGTATAAACTTCAGAACGGCTACATTCATCAGTGGTTGGTTGCCGGGCCGCAGACCATTACCCTGGACAACCCAGACACCCTCTTTAACACCGATGCCAAACTGCGCCTCGCGCAACGCTATCACACCGAAAACTCTGGCATCACGCGCCAGCCGGTAGAGCCGGGGCCGCTGCCCGAGGCCGACTTCACGGTTGGGGACTACACCGGGCGGTGGGCATACACAACCTGCGCCGAGGATCACTTCGTGGATGGCGACAGCCTGCTCGCCTTCACCGACCCCGATCCCGTCCCCCATTACGCGCGCGCGTGGGCCTACATCGAGATCGAGCCGGCGCAGGCCGGGCCGGCAACACTGGTGCTGACCACCTACGGTCCAGCAGACGTGTGGGTCAACAACGTTCATTGTTACCGCAACGCCGCGTTCGGTTTTCACCAGGCCAGTTTCACAGCGGACCTTGCGGAAGGCCACAACGCCATTCTGGTGCGCTTCGCCCAAATTTCTGGGGTTCCAGACAAACTCCCGCACGCCTTCGCGCTGCGCCTGGTCGACGCGCCGGGCGACGTGGCGCGAAGTGTCGCGTGCGCGCAGCTTCCCACGCTCATCGAGGATGTGAACTATCGCAACAAACTCGAACGCATCTTTGCCGCGGCCTACCTCGACCGCGATGTGTTCATCTGGGATGAGTGCCCGACCGTCCACTGGGCAGAAAGCCAGGACGCGCCCGAAGAGTTGATCATCCGCCTGCAAACCCCAGCAGGCCGCATCTACGCGGAATCGCTCGCCACAGCCACCCCCGGCGACAAGTGGGCGCTCGTCCAGGCGCACCAGGCGCCGCAAGGCCCGCTGCGCATCCTGATGATGCCGCCCATCAAGGCGTATTATGACGAGAACACCCGGGTACGTCGCACATTTTCGTTTTGGGGCATGGGACTGGCGCGCTACAATGAGACGCCGGAGGGCGCCTACGCCAAACGCCGCATGGATGCCTTACAACACGCGGTCCGTTGCGAGGGCAATCTCTTCGGCGAGATAGCGAAAATGGCCCTGGGAATGTGGAGCGCGGTCGAGCCGCCGGTCCTCTTGCAACACATCGAACGCATCGACCAGCGCGCGGCGGGCAGCGCCCTGCACCTGCTCGGCCTGCTCGGGATGCAGTACCGCTGGGGCGACGCTCCGGAGTTTCCCAAGGCGCTTCCTGCCGCCCTCCGCAGTTGCCTCCTCAATTTCGACTACGCAGCGCCGGACCACGCGACGGAGAGCGAGCAGATTCTCTTGCACACGTGCGAAATCCTCGCCGGACAGTTGTATCCCAAACGGAAGTTCAAGCGCAGCGAGCAGAATGGGGAATGGCACGTCGCCCAGGGGAAGCGCCGGGTCATGGCCTGGCTGCGCGCGCGGGCGATGGGCGGATTCGGTGAATGGGATTCGGGCAGCGCGTTCGAGAGCGAGATAACGGCGCTGGCCCACCTGATCGACCTGGTCGAAAACGAGGCGCTCTGGGAGATGGCGACCGTCGTGCTGGACAAGCTGCTGTTCAGCATCGCCCTGAACAGTTTCCACGGCGTGCTGGGGGGAACGCAAGGCCGCGCCACCGCTGCGAGCGTGTTGGGCGGCTGGCTATCGCCGTTGGGTGGCGTCACGCGGCTGTTGTGGGGCATGGGCATCCTCAACCCACACCTGGCCGGCCCTGTCAGCCTGGCCTGCATGGAAGATTACGAACTGCTGCCGCTGCTCGAAGAAATCGCGGTGGCGGCCCCGGAAGAACTGTGGAACCGCGAGCAGCATCTCCTGCCTGCCGGGGACAATACGATCGAAAGTGCCGAGACGGCAATCCCCCAATCTTCAATCCCCCAATCTTCAATCCCCCAATCTTCAATCAACAAAGTCACCTACCGGACGCCGGATTACCTGCTCGGTTCGGCGCAGGATTACCGGCCCGGTACACCGGGGACGCGCGAGCACTTATGGCAGGCTACACTGGGACCGGGCGCCGTCGTCTTCACCAATCACCCGGCGAACAGCGGCATGACGGAAGCGCACGCGCCCGGCTTCTGGCGCGGCAACGGCGTCCTGCCGCGCGTGGCGCAGTGGAAGGACGCGCTCGTCGCCGTCTACAACCTGCCAGACGACGACTGGATGGGCTTCACCCACGCCTACTTCCCGACGGTTGCCTTCGACGCTTACGCCATACGAGAAGACGCGCAAGGGCATCCGTGGGCGTTCGCGCAAAAGGGAAGCGGCTATCTGGCGCTCACCGCCGCCCAGGGATTCACCTTGATGACGCAGGGGCCAGGCGCGTACCGCGAGTTACGCTCGCCGGGCGCACGCAACGTCTGGCTGTGCGCCATGGGACGCGCCGCACTGGATGGCGAGTTCGAGATGTTCCAGGAGAGCGTCCTCGCCCTGCCGGTAACGTTCGACGATCTGGCGATCAGCCTAACCACACTGCGCCACGAGACGCTAACCTTCGGGTGGGAAGGGCCGCTGCTGCGGAACGACCAGCCCGAACCGCTCGCGGATTTCAAACATTACGAGAACCCATATTGCGTTACAGAATTGCGCGCCCCGCAGATGGAAATCCAATCCGCGAATTACCTGATGCGGCTGAAACTTGCATAGCTTTCAGCTATCAGCAATCAGCTATCAGCAAGCTGAACGCTGACGGCTGATAGCTGAAAGCTTATATGTCCTAAAAGTATCAAAATCTGTCCGAAAAATGGAAGACTTTTCGGGAAAGGAGTGCTAAAGTATAGAATAACAGTTCTGCGCATAAAGGTTTCTTATGGCCCTGAATTACACTTCGTAGACTCTAAACACTGAGGGACAATCCCTCGTGAGAGTAATTTCATTTACACATTCTATCAGAGAAGGAGGAAGCTATGAAATCGAAAGTGTTGACCCGCCGTGAATTTCTGCACGTTACCACGGCAGCCGCGCTCGGCGCGGTAGCGACGGCCTGCGCCGCCCCAACGCCGCAGATCATCGAGAGGACCGTTGAGGTCGAAAAGGTCGTTGAGAAGACCGTCGAGGTCGAGAAGAAGGTTGAGGTCGAGAAGCTTGTCGAGAAGACCGTTGAGGTCGTCGTCGAAGTCCCGGAGGGACGCGCCGAACCCCCCATGCTGGAAGCGCTCGTCAAGGCCGGTAAGCTACCCCCCGTCGAAGAACGACTCCCGATGGTGCCGTTCGTGGTGGGCGGGCGCGATGCCATCGGCGTCTACGGCGGCGAAGTGCGCCAGATCCACTTCGACACCGTCTGGTCGGTGGACACCTACGACTGGATGTCCGACCGGGTTCTGCAATATTCGGATGTAGACTTCCGCACACTCGTCCCCAACATGATCGAGAGTTGGGAGGGTTCGGATGATGGCTCAACCTACACGTTCCACATGCGCAAGGGGATGCGCTGGTCGGACGGGGCGCCGCTGACCACCGAGGATGTGGACTTCTGGTGGAATAAATGGGCTATATACGAGGGTTCGGAGTCATGGGGACCGGCCGCTCCGTTCAATGGCATCCAGGGCCAGCGCTGCGAGATTGAAATCCTTGACGACTACACCTTCCGCTGCACCTTTGATTACACCTTCGGCCTCTTCCCCCACATCCTCACCCGTAACATGGGCGGCTATCCTTGCGAAGGCCCGTTTATGCCGGCGCACTTCCTGAAGAACTATCACATCGACTATGCCGGAAAGGAAGCTCTGGACAAGTTGATGGCGGAATGGTCGATGGAGAGATGGCAGCAAGTGCTGAACCGCTTCTGCAACCAGTGGGGGTTGAACACCTGGCAGTTCCCGGATTGGGCCGCGGGCTTCCCCACCCTGGCAGCCTGGATCCCGAAGGAATACCCCGCCGAGGGTCTCATCATCTTCGAGCGCAATCCCTACTACTGGAAGGTCGACCTCGTGGGCAACCAACTCCCCTACCTCGACACGCTGCGTCTGGATTACATGGCCGATCAGCAGACGATGGAACTCAAACTCATCGGCGCCGAGCTGGACTGGCTAGGGATGCATAACGTGACGATTGCCAAGTACCCCCTGTACAAGGAAAACGAGGACAAGGGCAAGTACGTGGTCGGCGACTATCTCTCCTGTATGACCGACCGCTACACGCTCTACCCACGGCGCACGCTGCCCAAAGACCCCGTGCTGGAAGAGATCACCAACCACCCCAACTGGACGCGGGCGCTCTCGGTCGCCATCGACCGCGAGGAAATCAACGAAAGCCTCTTCTATGGCTTGGCCCGTATGGGACAACATGCCCCCATGCCCAACTCCTCCTATTACAAGGAGCGATACGGCACGGCATGGGCGCAGTATGACCCGGCCTTGGCGAACAAGCTGTTGGACGAGATGGGGTTGGACAAGCGCGATAGCGCCGGCTTCCGCCTACGGCCCGACGGCAAGCGCCTGGGCTACATGATCGAGCATCCAGGCATCCGCGTGGGCGCCTCGGTGAATGAATTCTGCGAGATGGTCACCACGTTCTGGCGCGAGATCGGCATCGAAGCGACGGTCAAGCAAATTGACGAGGCGCTGTACAGCGAGCGGATGCAGGCCAATGAGGTCGAGTGCGGCATCTGGCACGCCGACCGCTGCACCGACATGCTCCTGCCGATCCAGATGCAGTGGTATATCCCGACGAATGACTGTGGACAGGGGACTGTTTCTTGCGCCTGGCAACAGTGGTACCAAGCTGTGGACAAGGAAGCGGAGGGCATCATCGCGCCGCCGGAAGACATCCAGCAACTGTACGCCTGGGTCGACGAGATGCGCCTGGTTATCGACGATGACGAACGCGTCACCATTGGGCAGAAGATCTTCGACTATCTAGCCGACACCCCCCTGGCCATCGGTTCGGTGCTCGAAAGCCCATGCCCCATCCTCTACAACAAGAACATGCGCAACGTGCCGCGCCCCAAAGTGCCCTTCGGCTGGGACACCTACGGCGTCAACACCTACCATCCGGCCGCCTTCTTCTTTGAGGGTGGGCAACGGGCGTAATGCCTTCATAATCACACCGACCGGGTTGCCAACTTCTCAGGTTGGCAACCCGGTTTGGCCTATTGCGGGCGCGGGTGGCATTTGACGAATCATTCGCCATTTGCCATTCGCCATTTTCAAGGAGGTGAACCCTTATGCTTGCATATATCATTCAGCGTATCATTCGAGCAATTCCCCAGTTGATCTTGATTTCAATCCTGGCTTTCATCATCATCCAACTCCCCCCTGGCGATATCGTGACGTATCAAATACGACGATTGCAGGCCTCTGGGGTTGAAGTCAGCCAGCAGCAGGCCGAGGCTTTGATGAGACAGTATGGTATGGATAGACCGATGTATCAGCGGTATCTGCTTTGGATCAGCAATATCGTCACCAGGTTCGAATTTGGCTATTCCTACACCTTCGAAAAGCCCGTGGCCCAGGTCATCATGGAGCGGATGGGGTATACCTTCGCCATTGCCCTGGCCTCGGCCATCTTCACCTGGGTCGTGGCGATCCCCATCGGCATCTTTGCGGCGGTAAGGCAATACTCGCTTGCCGATTACATCATCACTTTCTTTACTTTTGTGGGATTAGCCGTGCCCGCGTTCTTCCTAGCGATGATCATTATGTACGTGGCCCTCGCCAGGTTTGGCATCCGGGTTGGTGGGCTGTTCTCCCCGGAATACATGGTCCAGCCGTGGAGTTGGGGCAAGTTCTTGAACTTGTTAAGCAATATGTGGCTGCCCATTATCCTCCTCGGCACCGGCGGCGTCGCCGGCACGATCCGCACGATGCGCGCGATGATGCTGGACGAGTTGCGTAAGCAATACGTGACGGTGGCGCGCGCGAAGGGGCTGTCTGAACTCCAGGTCATCATGCGGTATCCCGTACGGCTGGCGATCAATCCCATCATCAGCGGTCTGATGTGGTTGTTGCCGTGGCTTTTCTCCGGCGGCATCATCCTGGAAATTGTCCTCAATCTCCCCACGGCCGGCCCGGCGTTGTATTCTTCGCTACGGCAACAGGATATGTATATGGCCGGCGCTTATATTTTGATCACCGGAGCCTTGACGGCCATCAGCGCGCTTTTCTCGGACGTTATGTTGGCCGTGGCGGATCCACGCATCCGGTTCGGCGGGGTGGAGGGAGCATGAGCAACGCCAGTGTTCTGAAAAAGCGGTTTGGTCGTAAGAACCAACCAAAAGCCGATGAAACCCATGAGGAAGAGTTCTACCGGGCCGGGCAATGGCAGCTGGTGTGGTGGAAATTCAAGCGCCATAAGCTGGCCCAGATGTCGATGATTGTCCTGGCAATCCTGTACTTTATCGCCATCTTTGCCGAGTTTGTCAGTCCGCACGACCCCCTCCAACGCCACAAGGAATACCTTTCCTATGCGCCCACAAAAATCCACATCCGCGATGTGCAGGGGAATTTTCGCACACCGTTCATTTATGGTGCGAAGATGGGGCGTGATCCCGTCACGTTCAGGCCGGTGTACGAGGAAGATACAAGCATCATCTATCCAATTGGCTTCTTCGTGCGCGGCGCCCCTTACAAATTCTGGGGGCTATTCCCGACGGATGTGCATTTGTTCGGCACCGGGCCGGAGAATATGCCGCTCTTTGTTATGGGAACCGACACCATCGGGCGGGATGTGCTGTCGCGCATTTTCTATGGGTCGCGCATCTCGTTGAGCGTGGGGTTGGTCGGCATTGCCATCAGCTTTGTTCTCGGGCTGGTCCTAGGCGGTATCTCAGGGTTCTTCGGCGGCGTTGTTGACGAAATCATCCAACGGGTCATCGAGGTGATTACGACGCTGCCATCCATTCCGTTGTGGATGGCCCTGGCCGCCGCGCTGCCCCGCGAATGGCCGCAGTTGCGTATCTACTTTGCCACCACCCTCATCCTCTCCATCCTGGGATGGACGGGCCTGGCGCGCACTGTGCGCGGGCGGCTGCTGAGTATGCGCGAGGAAGATTTCGTGCTGGCAGCCAAGCTGGATGGCGAAAGCGAAGCGGCCATCATCGCCCGCTACATGATCCCCGGCTTTCTCAGCTACATCATCGTCTCGCTCACCGGGTCGCTGCCCGGCATGATCCTCGGCGAAACGTCGTTGAGCTTCCTGGGCATCGGTCTGAACCCGCCGACGATCAGTTGGGGCGTGATGTTGCAGGACGCGCAAGACATCATGAACGTGGCCCACTACCCGTGGATTCTCTGGCCGGTGCCGGTGGTGGTGCTCGCGGTGCTGATGTTCAACTTCTTGGGCGATGGCTTGCGCGACGCCGCAGACCCCTACGTGAGTTAGGAGGCGCTATAATGTCGGATAATGTACTTGCCGAAATCAAGAACCTGCATACGTACTTCTACCTGGCCGAAGGTATCGTCCGGGCCGTGGATGGCGTCGACCTGACGATCAGGGCGGGACGCACGTTGGGCATCGTGGGAGAGAGCGGCTGCGGCAAGAGCATCACCGCGCTTTCTCTGATGCAGTTAGTCCCTTCGCCCGGCAAAATCGAGGAAGGGGAAATTCATTATTACCAGACTATCCACAAGACGGAGTCGGCCTCGACAGCGGATGTGATCGAGATCACCAAACTCAAGCCGGACAGCCACGAGATGCGCGCGATCCGCGGCAATCAGATTTCGATGGTCTTCCAGGAACCGATGGCCGCCATGCTGCCCGTGCGCACAGTAGGCGCGCAGATCATGGAAGCCATTATGCTGCACCAGCAGGTGAACAAGGCCGAGGCGCGCGAGCGCGCCATCGACATCCTTTCGCGCGTCAAGCTACCCAACGCCGACCGGATTGTGGACACCTATCCCTTCCAGTTGAGCGGCGGGATGCGCCAGCGCGCCGTGATCGCCATGGCGTTGAGCTGCAATCCCAACCTGCTCATCGCCGACGAGCCGACGACGGCGTTGGACGTGACCACCGAGGCGCAAATCCTCGATCTGATGCGGGAGCTGCAACAGCAATACAATATGGCGATTATGTACATCACCCACAACCTGGGGGTAATCGCCGAGATGGCGGACGAAGTCGCGGTGATGTATATGGGCAAGATCGTCGAACAGACCGATGTGACCTCGATTTTCCGGCATCCGCTGCATCCCTACACCCAGGCGCTGCTCCGCTCCATCCCGCAACTCGATGACGTGATGGCGCGCGCCGGGCAGAAGAAACGGCTGGAGACGATCAGGGGGATGGTGCCCGACCCGTACAGCGTGTTGCCGGGCTGCTCGTTCCATCCGCGGTGCCCGCAGTTTATGCAGGGCGTGTGCGACCAACTCGCGCCCGAAGTCATCGAGACCGAGCCGGGTCACATCGTTCGCTGCCATCTGTATGCTTCCCGTTCCGCGAACGCGCGGGCGAATTAAGGATACAACGCTATGACCGAACAAATCAATACCCAGAGTGAATCCAAAGTTCAACCGCCATTGCTGGAAGTCAAGGCGCTCAAGAAATACTTCCCTATCCAGCGCGGCTTCTTCAAAAGAGTCGTCGGTCACGTCAAAGCCGTGGACGGCGTCGATTTCTACGTCAAGGAAGGCGAAACGATGGGCCTGGTCGGCGAAAGCGGCTGCGGGAAAACCACCACCGGGCGCTGCATCCTGAAGGCCCTGGCGCCTTCCAGCGGGGAAATCTGGTTCCAAGACCCGCACCTGGGGCGGATCAATGTCAGTGAATTGGAGCACGAACAACTTATCCAGGTGCGCCGCAACATGCGGATGATCTTCCAGGACCCGTATGCCTCACTCAATCCCCGCATGACGCTCCTGGAAATCGTCGGCGCGCCGCTGCGGGCGATGAACCTCGCGCAGGGCAAGGAGCTTGAGGATCGCGTGGCGGAAATGCTGCGGCGGGTGGGCTTGCGCCCCGAATACATGCGGCGCTACCCGCACGCCTTCAGCGGCGGGCAGCGACAGCGCATCGGTCTGGCGCGCGCGCTGGCGCCCAATCCCAAATTCCTGGTGTGCGACGAGCCGGTCTCCGCGCTCGATGTCTCGGTGCAGGCGCAGATCCTCAACTTGCTGCAAGAACTTCAGGAGGAAATGGGACTGACGTATCTGTTCGTCGCCCACGACCTGAGCGTCGTCGCGCACATCAGCGAGCGGGTGGCGGTGATGTACGTGGGCAAGATGGTCGAAATGGCAACCACGCACGAGCTATTCATGACGCCCAAACACCCCTACACCGAGGCGCTCATGTCGGCTATTCCGCGTCCCGACCCCACCCCGCGCGAGAAACGCATCCTGCTCACCGGCGAGGTGGCGAATCCGGCCAACCCGCCGTCGGGCTGCTACTTTCACCCGCGTTGCACCTACGTCAAGGACATCTGCAAGACGGAAGAGCCGACGTTCGACGAAATCAGTCCCGGCCATTTCGTCAAATGCCATCGCGCCGCTGAACTGAATCTCAGCGGTGTGGCGAATCTGGCGTAACACTAATCGCAAAAATAGTAGGGCGATTTGGCAGATCGCCCTACAGTCTTGTGAAACCGTAGCGCAATGTGAAAGCGTAGCGCAAGCTGTTAGCTTGCGGCAAAGGCAAACTGACAGTTTGCCCTACAAGTGCTATTTATAAGGAGAAACGACTTATGCCAAATGATTGGGAGAATCCCCAGATGGTCGGGCAGAACCGAGAACCTGCCCACGCCACACTGTTACCCTACCAGGACGCACACAGCGCACTCAGGGGCGACCGCAACACATGCGCCAACTTCAAGCTGCTCAACGGCGATTGGCAATTCAAGTACGCGCCGAATCCGGCTTCCGCGCCGGAAAATATCCACGTCGAGCCGTTCGACAATGACGGTTGGGACACGATTGCCGTGCCAGGCAACTGGCAGCTTCAGGGCTACGACGTCCCGATGTACTGCAACGTCCAATACCCGTTCCCGCCGGACAACATGCCCGAAGTCCCGAAAGACAACAATCCCGTCGGCTCGTATCGCACCACGTTCACCGTTCCCGAAGCGTGGGCCGGCAAGCAGGTGTTCATCGTCTTCGACGGCGTGGATTCGGCGTTCTACCTCTGGGTGAATGGGCAATACGTCGGTTACAGCCAGGACAGCCGCCTGCCGGCGGAGTTCGACCTCACGCCGTACCTGCGACCCGGCGAGAACACGCTCGCCGCGCGCGTCTATCGTTGGAGCGACGGCAGCTACCTCGAAGACCAGGACTTCTGGCGCTTGAGCGGCATCTACCGCGACGTGTACCTCTTCGCCGCCCCCGCCGTCCACATCCGCGACTTCTGGGCCGTCACCGAACTCGACGCTAACTACCGCGACGCCGTCCTCAACGTCCGCGCCGACATCGCCAACTACGCCGCCGTGAATACGGAAGGCTACACGTTGGAAGCCGCACTTTTCTCGAAAACCATGAATCATGAATCACGAATCATGAATCATGTATCATGTATCCCGATTTACGCATCCCGATTCATGATTCATGATTCATGCATTCATATTGCTATGCCGGTGACGAATCCTCTGAAGTGGTCGGCGGAACATCCAAACCTATACACGCTGCTGCTCACGCTCAAGGACGGGACGGGCAACGTGCTCGAAGTGGAACGCTGCAACGTCGGTTTCCGCAAAGTCGAAATCCAGGACGGGAAAGTCCTTATCAACGGCGCGGCGGTCTATTTCTACGGCGTCAACCGTCACGAGCACGACCCGGATACCGGGCACGCCGTCAGCGTCGAATCGATGATCCAGGACATCCTATTGATGAAGCGCTTCAACGTCAACGCGGTGCGCACGTGCCACTACCCCGACGATCCGCGCTGGTACGATCTGTGCGACGAGTACGGCCTGTACTTGATCGACGAGGCCAACATCGAGACACACGGCGTCTGGGACGAGCCGAGCCGCGATCCCGTGTGGCGGACGGCGTTCGTGGAGCGCGGCAGCCGCATGGTGGAGCGGGACAAGAATCATCCGAGCATCGTGATCTGGTCGCTCGGCAACGAGTCCGGGCACGGGCCAAATCACGCGGCCATGGCCGATTGGATTCACGCCAACGATCCCACGCGCCCGGTCTTCTACGATTCGGCGGATCACGAGCCTTACATCGACATCGTCAGCAAGATGTATCCAAGCCTGGAAC
>DAOUAY010000675.1:0-12749 GCA_034432995.1 Anaerolineae bacterium
TTGCGGGACGATGAGAGCTTCGTCACGCCCGATGTGACGCAAGACCCTCTCGTCGATGATTATTTCCACACCCTGTTTGGGCAGTTGGGATTGCGGGCGATGGCGGCTTTCCAATTGCGCATCTATGGCGTGCAATACGGCACGATCATGGTTCACAGTCGCAAAGCGCGGGAGTTCTCGACCACCGAGTTGCGCTTTTATGAGAACGTCTCCCGCCAGACTTTTGTCGCCTTGCAGAACATCAGCCTGGTCGAAGAGACGCGCGCCCAAGCTGAGCGGCGTGACATCCTCAACGAAGTGTTGCGTACAGCATCCAGTTCGCTGGATCGCTTCTCGCTGCTGCGCGATGTCGGTCGCGTGCTGGCGGCCCGCCTCGAGCGTCCTGTGTCGATGTGGAACTGGGAAGGCACTATGCTGATGCCTGTGTCGGTCCATGAAGCCGGCGGGAAATTGTTGATCGATAGCAACGAAGCGCCGCCACTGACGCGGCTTGATGCGCCGCTGCTCTATCAAGTGATCGAGCGGATGACGGCGGTTTCCGTGGACTTTGCCGGTGAACGTGGAACTTTCGTCCAACACGCGCAAGCGTTCCTGTCGCAGCCTCTGCTCGATGGGTATATTGTCCCCTTGCGCGTGCGTGGAACCGTCTTTGGTGTGATGCTGTTAGCGCGCCAGGAACAGCATCCCCCGCTCAATGAAGAGATGCGGGACTTTGTTCGCACGGCGGGTGTCAACATCAGCGTGGCGCTACAGACGGCTGTCCTGTACCAGGAGGCGCAGGAGACCGCCCTCAAACTGCAAGAGGTCGACAAACTCAAGAACCAGTTCATGGCGAACATGTCCCACGAATTGCGCACGCCGTTGAACTCGATCATCGGCTTCTCGCGCGTCATCCTCAAAGGCATCGACGGCCCGCTCACCGATATGCAAAAGACCGACCTCACCGCCATCTATGACAGCGGCAGGGACTTGCTGGAGTTGATCAACGACATCCTGGATATTTCCAAGATCGGCGCCGGGAAGATGGAGATGGTGTTCGAACCCACCGACCTGCAGGAAATCGCGCGCGGCGTGATCACGACGATGGCCGGTCAACTGGCCGATAAACCGGTCCGGCTCATTCTGGATCTCCCTGAAAAGATGCCGGTGGTGCTGGCCGATGCTCGCCGCATCCGCCAGGTGTTGACCAACGTGGTGGGAAACGCGGTGAAATTCACCGACGAAGGTTTCATCAAAGTTTCGGCTTCCTATGACAAGTACCAGGTCACCATAAGCATCGAAGACACCGGCATTGGTATTCCGCCGGATCGTCGCCATGCCGTCTTCGAACAGTTCGAGCAGGTCGATTCCACCTCGACGCGCCGATACGGCGGTACCGGCCTGGGCTTGCCGCTCAGCCGCGAGTTTGTCAGGCTGCACGGCGGCGATATGGACTTCGAGAGCGTGGTGGGCGAAGGTTCGTGCTTCTACTTCTGGATTCCGATCGGGGGGCCGGGCGCTAAGCGCGAAGAAGAGGAAAAGCAGGTGGAACCGGGTGGTCAAACCATCCTCGCCGTGGATGATGACGAAGGCGTGATTACCCTCTTCCAGCGTTACCTGGAAAAGCAGGGCTACAAAGTCGCCGGCATGACCACCGGTGAAGGCGTGGTCGAGACGGCGAAGCGGTTGAAACCCTACGCGATTACCCTGGACGTGATCATGCCGGGCAAGGACGGCTGGCAGATTATCCAGGAGTTGAAATCCGATCCGGAGACCCGCGACATCCCCATCATCGTCTGCTCGATCATGAGCGAAGCGGACAAGGGATTGAGCATGGGCGTGGCGGATTACCTGGTCAAACCGGTGACGGAGCAGGAGCTGCTGGACGCTTTGCTCCGTTTGGAGCATCCCGGTGCGACCAGCCATGTGTTGGTTGTGGACGACAATCCGGATGACCGCAAGCTGCTGCGGCGCATACTGGAGGACGCCGGTTATAAAGTGCAAGAAGCGCCTGGCGGCGCGGAGGCGATCAGCCTCATTCACACCGATCCGCCCAACCTGGTGGTTCTGGATTTGATGATGCCTGATGTCGACGGCTTCGCCGTGTTGGAGAATCTCAAGGTGAACCAACTCACCCGCGATATTCCAGTCGTGGTGGTAACGGCGAAGGAATTGGGGAAATCCGAGCGCGAACGCCTGCAGCAGCGCGTCCAGGCGTTGTTGCAAAAAGGATTGTTCGATCAGAACCAGTTGCTCGGCGATGTGCTCTCGGCGCTGGGGCGGCTCAAGCAGACCCATTCCCAACCCGATACAGCTTGACATCATGACTACAAAAGTCTCGGCTTGCCCTGCGACTTACAGGCCGCGTGTTCAGCGCAGTGATGTGCTTGACCCGGTACTGCGTGAGACTTTTGTAGTCTGAATCGCAATAGCTTGACAGTTTCTTTCTCCGGTGTACAATGAGACCGTCAATTGAGAGCAAGCTCCATTTAACATCACGATGAAAGAATAGGAGGTTCCACTATGGCTTATGTAATTACCGATATTTGCGAGCGCGCTGGCGTCTGTGTGGATGTGTGCCCCACGGATTCAATTCACGCCGTGGAGGGCGATGCTAAGTGGCCGACGTACTATATCGACCCGGATACCTGCATTAGCTGCGGCGCTTGCGCGGCCGAATGTCCCAATGAGGCCATCTTCGACGAGGCCGATCCCGAAGCCGAAGCCTTCACCCAGAAGAACGCCGACTTCTTCACCAAAGGCCCCGGCAAGGACCTGATCTAGTCTGGGAATACCTCGATTGTTCAAACAAAAGAGGCCGCTGTCGTCGGCCTCTTTTGTGTTGTTCTGTCCGGCTAGATGATGTAGATAGGACTCGAGAAAATCCACCCCACCTTCCGCCCTTGAAACCGCCGGTAGACCTCGACCCGGTGAATCCCCGGTTCTGCCGAGGTGTGACGCACTTTTGTTCCGGTGACTTGCAACATGCGTTTCCCGTCCCGCAACAGGTGTATTTCCCCTGGCGCCGGCAAATCGATCTCGATGTTGATGGCTCCCAAGCGGCGTAGTTCTTCTCCCACTGTGGCCTGCGCCGCTCCACTGCGCGCGACGAAGCGAAAACCGTGGGTGGGGTAGGGTAGATCGTAACCGACCCACGTTCGCCCGGCGCGCAGCGCCGCGTAGATCAGCGTCTTGTCGTCTGTGGCATCGCCCGACAGCGCCTCGCGCGTGAGAATGTGCGTGTTGATGCAGCGGAAGAGATACTCGTAAGAAAGCCCGGTGTGCCCGAAGAGCCGCCATTTCTCCGACGTGCCATGGGCGTTCGCGCTGCCCAATGCCGCCAGACGTTCCCCCCGACCTAGCAGTTCATCCCACAACCGCAAGGTGGCCCGCTGCGGCCCGCGCATCCCCCAGGCCGGCCGCCGCGCGTAGATGGCGGCGACAGCGCGCGCCCAGAGCAGCCCCTTGAACTCCGACATGAAATTCCACACTTCAAGGCCGGTGATGCCCTTCACGGGCCAATCCACCCAGGGCATGGCTCGCCAATCGGGATTGAGCGGGCTGCTTTTGTCGACGGGATGCGCAAGATAGCAAAACCCGCCGCGCGCTTCGACTGTGCGGATCAGGGTGCGTGTATTGCCGAAAGCGTATGGCGCCATCTCGTGTTCTGCGCCATAGACCAGCAGGTGGTTCACCGCTGGGCGGCGATAAACGTTGTGCAATTCTTCGCCGACCAGGAGCAACGTCCGCCCGTAGTAGCCTTCCAGGCCCTCCGCGCGAATATTGTGGTCGGTGACGATCACAAAATTGAGGCCCGCGTCCTCCGCTGCTGCCGCGATCTCCCGGTGGGAGGCCGCGCCATCGGAATAGAGCGAATGGACGTGCGGGTTGCCGAGGTATTCACGGTAACTTTCCATAGGGAAGCATCTTATCGAGAATGTTAGATTTGTCAAACCGAAAAATGCAACTGCCGTCAAATGCAATTTTAATAGACAGTTCTGCTGATTGTGAAAAATATATCGCTTGAAATTTGCACCTTCTATCGAACTTGTCTATAATAAAGTTAAGCGAGCATTGGAGTGTACAGCTCACATCGTTTCTCCGGTGTGCTGAAGCGAAAGGAAGGCGACCATGACTGAGCAAAGCATGAATTTGGGACTAGAGCTGCCCGGTGAGGGGATAGAGCTTCAGGGTGCGCTTCCGCCAGGTCTGTTGAGCCTTTTGAACATTGCCGGGTTAGGCCCGCGGCGCACGCAGTTGCTCTGGCAAGAACTGGGCATTACCTCCGTCGAGGAATTGGCCGGCGCCGCCAGCGCCGGCCAATTGCACAAGATCAAGGGCATTGGCCCCATCACCGAGCAGCGGATTCTGGAGAACATCCGCGCGTGGCAGCGCCAGCGTTCCGAGCGCATTCCGCTGGGCATGGCCTGGCCCCTGGTGAGTGATATCCTGGACGCGCTGCGGACCGTTCCGGGTGTGTCTGCGGTGGAACCGGTTGGTAGTTTGCGCCGTATGCGCGAATCCCTGGGCGACCTGGGACTGCTGGCGGCGACGGATGCGGCGGAATCTCTCATCGCGCGGTTTTGCGCTTTGCCGATGGTGGATGCTGTCGTGGAGACAGGGCCAGAATGGGCTTCGATCCGTACCAGCGATGGCGTCCAGGTCGATCTGCGGGTCGTCCCGCCAGAACGCTGGGGATCGGCGCTGCACTACCTGACGGGCAGCCACGCCCACATCCTCCATCTGAGCGCCATCGCCCGCGAACAGGGCCTGGTGTTGAGCGAGCATGGTTTTCACCACCTGGGGGACGAAGCTGGCCCGCCCGTCCGCGTGTGCGCCGAAGAGGCGGAGGTCTACGCGGCGTTAGGGCTGCCGTGGATTGCGCCGGAACTGCGCGAAGATCGCGGCGAGATCACCGCCGCCCTGGAAAGCCGTCTGCCACATTTGGTGACGCGGCGTGACCTGCAAGGGGATTTTCAGTGCCACACCACCTTCACCGATGGCGATGACAGCCTGGAGGAGATGGCGTTGGCGGCGCGTGCGGCCGGGTTGCGCTACATCATCGTCAGCGATCACGCCGGACGTGACGGACTGCATCCCGAAGACTGCGACGCAGTCCTGGCCGAGGTAGCGCGAGTCAACCGGCGCTTCGCCGGGGAATTCCGCGTTCTCGCCGGTGTGGAAGTGGGCATCCAGACCGACGGGACGTTGGAATGGCCGGATGAGGCGCTGGCGCGCATGGAATTCGTCATCGCCTCATTCCACACCGATTTTGGTTTGCCCCAGGCCCAGATGACGGCGCGCCTGCTCGCGGCGCTGCGTCACCCTTACGTGGACATGATCGGCCATCCCACGGGACGGTTTCTGGGCAAGCGGGAAAGTGCTGACCTGAATATGGAGATCGTGCTCCAGGCTGCAGCCGATTCAGGCGTGGCTTTCGAGATCAACGCGTGGCCGCAAAGGCTGGACCTGAGTGATATGTACGCACGCAGAGCGATGGCTCTGGACATTCCGCTGGCCATCAGTTCCTCGGCGCACGACCGGGATGGATTTGCGGTGCTTGAATTCGGCGTGGCGATGGCGCGGCGTGGCTGGGTCGAGGCGCGGCATCTGCTCAATACACGCTCTGCGGATGAGATTTTGGAATGGCGCAGACGGCGGTTGCGGCGCCACGGTGGGAAATTCTAGGGACGGAGAACATCAATGCCATTACGTTTTGTTGCGATTGCCTTTGATAAAAATGAGATTCGCGCCATACGGTATCTGGCCGAGGGGGTTCAGGAGGCGCGGGTGACGTTGCGCGCCGATCTGGAGGATGGCGTCGAGGCCGGATTGCGTAGCATACGCTCGGCGATTCGCCAGGTCTTGCCCCTCGACAACGGCATCAGCGCGGTGGGCGTGTCGGCGCCGGGTGTGTTGGATTACAAACGCGGCGTGCTGCGCTCACTGCCGGGATTTCCCGACTGGGTCGATGTCCCGCTGCAAGACGTGCTGGTGGAGAGCCTGGGTGTGCCCGTGTTCGTCGCCAGGGCCGCGGATACCGCCGTGTTAGGGGAATGGCGTTTTGGCGTGGGGCGCGGGGTGTCCGATCTCATCTACATTTCAGTGAACGATGCATTGGACGCCGGTATGATCTTTCAAGATCAGCTCTTCACCGGCGGCAAAGGCATGGGCGGCGCGGTGGGTAAACTCCTCATCGAGTGCCCGTTGGTGACCTCAGAGGCCAAAGCGATGCCGTTGGAAACGCTGCTATCCGGCGAGACGATCCTGGAACGCGCGCGGGCGCGATTGGAGGCCGGCGCCAGCGCAGCCTTGATGGAGGAACTCGGCAACAATCCGCTGGCATTGACCATCGAGAAGTTGTGCGATGCCGCGCGGCAGGGCGATCCCATGGCGCAGGCGTTGCTGAAGGATGTCGGCGCTTGTCTGGGGATGGCGCTCATCCACATCATGTACCTCTTCGATCCCACCCTGTTTGTGCTGGATGGTATGGTGCAGTGTGCCGGTGAAGTGCTGCTGAGTCCCATGCGGCAGACGCTCGCCGCCCGCACCCCGGCTGCTTACCGGGCTCATGCCCGTATCGTCCTGGCGCAACTGGGAAATGATGTTAGACTCTGGGGAGCGTTGGCGCTCTGTTTGAGTGAACTCGGTTTGTAGATAGCCGTCAGCCGTCAGCGATCAGCTAACAAGGGGATAAAACATAATGTCGCGTTTGTTGATTGTGTTGAGCATACTGTTGTTGGCCTCGGTGATGGTGATCGGGTGGATGTTGGGACCGGGCATGGATCAGCGCCTGATTCCGGGTGTGTGGGTGTGGAATACCCCCCTGGGTGGCATGTCGCCCGAGGAAGCATTGCCACGCCTGCAGGCAGCGCTGCCGTTGAATCAACCTAACATCGTCATTGTAGGTCCCGAGGGACAGCGTTGGGCGCTCTCTCCGGCCGATTTGGGTATGGCGATTGACGCCCGGGCGACGTTGGCGCGCGCTGCGGCGGTCGGCCACCTGGATCAGAGCGGCCTCGCCGAGCGCCTGAAGGTCATGCTTGACGGTGTGACCTTGCCGCCGGTGTTGGCCTGGAACGAACACCAGAGCCTCACGCAACTGGAGGCCATCGCCGCAGAGTTGTACCAACCTTCCCAGAATGCGCGGGTGCGCCGCACCGGTGCGGAACTGCAACTGGAGCCAAGCCTTGAAGGGCGGCAGATGGACATCTCGGCGACCTTGCAGATCCTCCTGCCGCACCTGCACGCTTTGGAATCTGTGGAAATTGTCCCTGTGCTGGTCAAGCTATCCCCGCAGATCCCCGACGCGCGCGCTCAGCAGGCTTTAGGCGTGGCCCAGAACGTTCTGGCTCAATCCTTGACTCTCTTGGTGCCCAATCCCCGCGAGGGCGATCCCGGCCCCTGGACGATGACACCGGATGTGATGGCCTCCATGCTCACCATCCTCGTTGGTGAAGACAGTGTCAGCGTGGGGCTGGATGAAGCGGCGCTGGCCCAGTTCCTCGGTCCACTGGCGATGGCGCTGTTCCGCGATCCGCTGAACGCCGCGTTTCACTTCGACGCCGCAACGCTCGAACTGGTGCTCGATGCGCCGAGCGTTACCGGACGGGAGCTGGACGTCGCTGCGTCGATTGCGCTGATCAATGAAAAGCTCCGAGCCGCCGAGCACTTCGTACCGCTGGTGCTGCACGAGACGCCGCCCGAATATCCCGATACGGTCACCGCTGCAGACCTGGGCATCATTGAAGTCGTCGGCATCGGTGAATCCTACTTCACTGGCTCCTCTTCTGCCCGCGACAGGAACATCCGCCTGGGCGCTTCCAAATTCGACGGCCTCATCATCAAGCCAGGGCAGACTTTTTCCTTCAACGAGTATCTGGGCGACGTCTCGCCGGAGGCCGGGTATGATCAATCTTACGTCATCATCGGCAGCCGCACGGTGTTGGGGGTAGGGGGTGGCATCTGCCAGGTGGCGACGACGGCGTTCCGCGCGGCCTACTTCGGCGGTTACCCCATTGTCGAGCGTTGGCCGCACGCCTATCGGGTAGGCTATTACGAGTTGGGGGGTTTTGGCCCGGGGTTCGATGCGACGATCTATTCTCCCCTGGTCGATTTTCGCTTCACCAATGACACGCCGCATCACATCTTGATCCAGACCGAAGTCGACGCGGCGCGCGCACGGCTGCGCTTTATCTTCTATAGCACGAATACCGGGCGCGCAGTGGAGCAGATCGGCCCGACGCGCGGCGATCCGATTCCCCCCAAGGCGCCGGTCTACGAGTTCGATGCGACGTTGCCCGCCGGGACCGCGGTGCAGGACGAACGGCCCATCGACGGCTTGCGGACCGTGCTGGGACGCATCGTCCGCGATGCCGAGGGGCGGGTACTCTATGATGACACCTTCGTGAGCAACTTTATGCCCTGGCCCGCGCGCTACCGTTATGGTACGGGGTATATGCCGCCGGCCAACGCCGAGGTCACCAGCACGCCGCAACCATAATGCCTCGTTCTGCGCTGATGTGCTAGTGGGTCGGTCGTCACGCTTATCGCCATATTTCAGGCGTAAACAATGGCGGTTTTCGTGCCAAATGACCCACTAGAAATTCGCCACAACGGCGCGGGAGACGCCACGATACTACACCCGGTCTATGTTCAGCGGGCAATCTCCATGCCTATCATCATGCCCGCTTGACATAATGCGTTTCCCGTCTTACAATAAGTGTAAAAAAGTAAGAAGGAGGTTGTAGTGTTAGCCAGATTATCGTCCAAAGGCCAGTTGGTCATCCCTAAGTTTATGCGAGAGGCGCTTGGGCTGCGTAGCGGCGACCACATCTATCTGATGTTGGAACGCGGCAAGATTGTTTTGGAACCACAAGTGACCTCTGCGGTGGATGTCTTGTATGGGAAATATGCTGGTACTGATTTCCTCAGCGAGATGGAAGAAGAGCATTGTCAGGAGTTTCGTGATGACGCAGCGCTTCGTGCTTGATGCCTGGGCGTTGTTGGCTCTGCTGCAAAAGGAGGAGCCGGCCGCTTCGCGTGTGAAGCAGCTTTTAGATGATTTACCAGATGCGGAAAGCGAACGTTTTATTTCAATCATTAACCTGGGGGAAGTCATCTATCGTGTTGGCAAGGTAAAAGGTGAGAGTGAAGCGTGGAAGACTTTAGCGCAGCTTCGTCGTTTGCCTCTGACAATCCTACCTGCGGATGAAAAAACGGTTTTTGCCGCCGTCAGGTTGAGAATGCACTATCCGATTTCTTACGCGGATGCGTTTGCTGCCGCGACAGCCGAGGGTTCATCTGCGCTCCTGGTGACAGGTGATCCCGAGTTAGCGCAACTCAAAGATTGTATCCAGATCGAAATGCTAGAAAGGATGTCATAATCAAACGCAAAGCCCCTACCGTCAGGTAGGGGCTTTTGTTGTTGCGTGGGGTGGAATAGCTTTACCGTTTTTTTAGTCGTCTCCAAACCGGTCAAGCTACCTCCGTAGACGTAGGATTTGCTAACGTTTACTCAAGTTGCTTTACCCACGCGCGCAGTTCGAACGTGACTTTTTGGAAGAAGCTGCTGGGGGGAAGTGTCCCTTGCTGGGCGTATTCGACTTCCGTGATCAATGCTTTGACGCGCAGCGCGGTCGTGTCCAGTGTGACCTCCATACCGGGGCGGATCTGCTGCAGATTGTCGCCGTCGCGTTTGGGTTGCAGTTTCTCGATCAGGTCAGTATCTTGCAGGGCATAGTCGCTGGCCAGCACGGTGGTGACAGTGCGGATGTCGCTCTTGTCGAATAGCCAGGTCTCGAAGGCAGTGACCTTCTTGGGATCGCCCGCGCCGAGCGTCTCCGAGATGCCGATGCCACACTCGCCGAAGAAATCGGCGCCGATTTCGATGCTGAACGACGGATCGAAATAATCGTCGCCGAGCACGTAGGTGTACGTCTTCACGGAGGAGGGGCCGACCTCCGGTTCCGCGCCGACCATACCCGGCGGGATGACGCCCACCGGCGGCGCAACGACGCCGGGCGTAACGCTGGGCGACAGTTCAGCGGCGCGCTGCTTGCGCCCGACGAGCAAGTACCAGAGCGCCAACGCGACCAACACGATCACCAACACAATTGCCAGGATCCGGATGAGCCTATTGAGCAGCCCACCGGTCGCCTGCGCGGCTGCTTCCTCAGCTTCCCATGCCGTCAACAGACCTGGCAGACTTGTCTGCAGGGACCTCAGCGCCGGAAGTCTGTTACCGATGCCAAACTTTCCCGCCTCCGCGTAAGCCACGGCACCATCGAGGTCCTTGATCAAGAGTTTGGTGTTGTTGCGCCAGGGGATGGTGCGGAGTTTTGGCATATCGGTCCCTATACCCAGACTCTCACGCAATGCATTGGCATCGTTGGTGCGCAAATATTCTTCGGCGACCCCGGCCAGATACACCGAGCGGAAATCTGCCCGCATGTTGCCGGGGTTGGCGTTTTCATATTTTACCGGAAAGACGCTCCAGCCGAGCATCAGGCCAATGGCGACGCCTAGCGCAACCGAGATGAGGATCTTGTACTTGTCCCAGATGGGCTGGATTTTGACCATGACCTGCGCAAAAATCGTAAAAGCCTTGGCAAGCAGATTGTCTAACATAGGTAACTCCCTCCAGTTCAAGTGTTGCCACTGTCTACAAAAGATGGCTGTAAATCAAGATAAACACAATCTCAGAAAGTGTTACATATTCCTAACTGAAATCATAATATCACGAAATAGAAATAAACACAACTTTTTTCCTAAAAATTCCTCGTCATGACGGGGAGGGCGTCATCCGCGATGCGTTGATAGTGCAAAGATTCCTTCGAGAATGGGTGCTAACCAAAACGATCGACGATCGTATGACCGCCCACGTGTTTGAGAATATAAGTGTTGCCGTCCTGTTCAAAAATGCAGCGATAGTGTATATCGACATAAAACTCCCAATGATCAGCCAGCCGATGAATGTTCAGCGAAGGATGCCTGGGATTTTGGACCAGAAAGCGTAATTGCTTATCGAATTTTCGTTGGATATGTTGCGGCAGGCGTCTATAGTCTTCGCGGAGTGTCTCTGTCAGAATGATTTTGACATCACTCATGCAGCCACTCCAGTGCTGTTTCGATGTTTTCAGCGTCTACTTCCAGATAGCGCCCGGCAGCCATATCTTCACTAGCGCGTTGCAAACGTTCCTGGACTTCTTGTTTGTAAAAATAGGCATAGCGTTCAATGAATTCGAGCATCTCCTGGTATTTCTCATAACTTAATAGGACTTCCCGTTTGTTGCCTTCGCTATCGCGAAAAATTTTGACATCGGCTTCATCGAGTAATGGACTTGTGTACATTTTCCACTCCATAATTATGGCGTCAGAATCACCTCGACGCGGTTTTCCTCGCCTAGCTTATCTGCTGGGACAAGATTGCCGGGCAGAACTTCGCCGTTCAGCGTGAGCGAGTGGGCGCCGCGACAGACACCATGGGGATTCTTGACCTCGATATGCACGGTGCGGCCCCGGAAGCGGCGTGTGGCGGTGAAGCCGGGCCACGTCGAGGGGATGCATGGGTCGATGCGCAGACCGTCCAGTTCCGGGCGGATACCGAGGATGTATTGCGTGGCGCTGAAGTAGGCCCACGCTGCTGCCCCCGTGAGCCACGAGGTGCGTGTGTTCCCCGCGCGCGGCGAGAAGGTGGAGTAGGTGGTCTGCGCCTGGACGTAAGGCTCGCATTGGCGGATTTCGGCATGGTCATTGTAGGCCGCGGGCATGGAAGCGCGGTAATAGGCGAAGGCCTGGTCGCCGTGACCGAGCAAACATTCGGCCATCACGCCCCAGCCTTGCGTGTGGTTGAAGATACCGGCGTTTTCCTTGATGCCGGGATTGAAGACCAGGGCGCGCATCACATCCACCGGCATATTCACGAAGGCCGGTGCGCAGAGCATCAGGCCGTAGGGCGTCGCCAGGTGCTCCTTGACGGTCTGCATGCAGCGTTCCGCTTGTTCCGGCGTCGCGCTCCCACTGATGACCGACCAGACCTGCGTGTTGAGGTAGACCTGCCCCTCCGGAGAGTCTTTCGTGCCATATACCGTGCCGTCGTCCCCGATGGCCCAGATGAACCAGTCGCCATCCCAGGCGCACTTCTGGATGGCGGCTTCCAGCGTCTCGCGTTGCGCCAGCGCCCATGCTGCTTCCTCCGGCCGGCCCAGCCGCTCTGCGATTTCAGCGTAAATCGTCAGGCCGAGCTGCACCTGGAAGGCGACGAACAGACTTTCGCCGTAGTAGCCGAGCTTGAGACAGTCGTTCCAGTCGGCGTGCAGGCCGCAGGGCAAGCCGTGCGCCCCGGTGCGCTCCAGGTTGAACTCCAGCGCGCGGCGCAAATGGCCGAAAACAGTGGCTTCGCCCTTGTCGGCGTAGGGCAACACCTTGTCGTAGAAGCTCAGATCGCCGGTCTCGCCCACCATCGCAGGGACAACGTTGAAGAACCATAGGCAGTCGTCGGAGCGGTAATACTCGTCAGGGGGCGGGGATTCGTGCCCCGGTCGATGGTCGAACGGCTGGATGACGGGAATCGCGCCGCCGTTGGAAACCTGCCCGGTGAGCATCAGTTCGAGGCGCGCCAGCGCCTCTGCGGGGATGGCGGCGGACACACCCAAAATGTCCTGCACCGAATCGCGGTAGCCCAGGCCATCGCGCTCGCCGTTGTAGACCAGGCTGGCGGCCCGCGACCAGGCGAAGGTGATGAGGCAGTTGTAGAGTCCCCACACATT
>DAOUAY010000676.1:0-3000 GCA_034432995.1 Anaerolineae bacterium
CGGCGCGCCCATTAGCGTGCAGGCTGGCGCGCGCCGATCTGCCGTCCGGTTTAGATCAGGCTCAATGCCCAATCGCCGACCAGCCAATAGCGGAAATCCTTGCCGTTGGATGTTTCGATGCTGCCGATGACGCCGTAGACGAGTGCGATGAGGGGGAAGATCAGCAAGACCGGCGTGAGCAACAGTGCGATGGGGATGAGCAGGATGCCCACCAGGATCGCGCTGAGCGCTCCAACGACCGCCCACATAATGCCGATCAGCACGCCGCCGCCTGCCCAGAAGAGCAACTGCATCAGGAATGACTGCATCGCCTGGTACGCCACGTAGCGCGAACGGTCTTTGTAGATCAGATAAATTAGCAGCGCCGCCCCGACGCCCAGGAAGCCGGTGACAAGGTTGAGCAAGACGCTCAGGTGCGCCAGCATCGCCCAGGTGCGCTCGTCGGCGGGCGAAAGCGGCTGCGGCGCGGACGTCGATGGCACGGGATTCGCCGCGTTCGAGTTCGCGGCAGGTTCCGGTGTTACGTTGTAGAATTCTTTTTCGGTATTCATCGTTCCTCCCTTTTTATCATCTGTCACTTACCCTTACGCAGGGTTTCTATGTTCTATACGCACACCTGGGAGGAAGGTTGCACACCAGACCTTATTCTTCTTCGAACTTCTCCACCTGGTAGATCGAGACTTCGAGGTCGGGCCAGCGCCAGGCGTTGGGCGGCAGTCCGGCCTTGTAGCACAGGTTGGCGAGGAATTCGTCCGGCGCCGGCAATTGCTCCCATACCTGCGGCAGGAATGTGGCCCGGTTCCAACCGCGCTCGATGAGCACGCCGTCGATGGTGGGGCGCAGCTTGCGCAGGAGGTCGTCCGGCCCGTCGAAGTCCAATGGCTGCGGCGCGGTCAACACCGAGACTTCGACGACGAGGTTCGCCAGCTCGGCGACCTTGACCGGTGAAAAACGCGGATCACGGAGAGCGGCAGCGATGGCATTTTCGCGCACGTCCTCAATGAGGGGGTGGCGCGCTTCCAATGAGCCGATGCAGCCGCGCAGGTCGCCGCGCCGCGTGCGCAGGGTGACGAACGCCGCGCCGGGCGCAGTGAGTCGCGGCGGCGGAGCGGGCAAAGCGGTTGGCGATTTGGCGCCCACCGCTTCCGCAATCGTCGCGCGGGCCAACGCGAGCAGGTAGTGGCCCTCCGCGTGTGTCAAGGGGGCGGCGGTCATCGCGCGACCTCCTCGTAACCGACGGAGGCGTACCCGACCACGCGTCGCGTGTCGCCGGTGACGTCGCCGGAGGTGCGGTAATCCAGCAGATGAGGCTGCCAGCCGTACTCCTCTGCCAACAGCATCAACGCGAGCGCCGGCGCTTGCCCGCAGGCTTCGCCGCGCGCCGCCCCACGCTGGTCGCCGCGGAGCACCGCATCCAGGAATTGGTGATCGAGCGTGTGCGCGGTCCGGTTGTCGTGGAAGTGGCTCAGGTCGGAACTGACGACGATGACATCGTCCGGTTCGAGGAATTGATCCAGTTTCCGGCCTACGATGAGGGGGTCCACATCGCCGAAGAGCAGCGGCACGACAGGCACGTCAGGAAAGGTGACGCGCAGGAAGGGGAACTGGACTTCGAGGCTGTGTTCCTGTGCGTGCGCGACGTTGAACGCGGCAAAGGGCGCGCCGGCGTCGATCAGTGCGTGGATTTTCTCGACGTCCAGCGGATGCGCGCCGAGTGGGGTATCGAAGGCTCCGTAATCCGCCAACGCCACACCCGCAAACCAGACGCGATGGGATGGCCCCATCACATAGATGCGCTTGGGAGGCGTCGCGCGGTTGAGCAGCGCCTTGTAGGCGAAAGCGGCGACCGGCCCGGAATAGATGTAACCGGCGTGCGGCGCAATCACGGCGCGCACGTGCGGCAGCAGCGGCGGGTTGGCCTGATCCAGATAGTCGGTGACGGCCTTCCGCAGCACATTCGGGATATCCGGGTAGAACATCCCGGCGACGGCGGCGGATCTTATCGTTTCAGTCATGGCAGTCCTCCTTTCAGCCAGACTACAAAAGTCCCCACGCCAGGCTCAGACTTTTGTAGTCGTTAGTTTAGCTCCAGATGCCAGGAATCCGCGTGTTGCACGTAGGACACACGCCTGGCGTCCTCCAATGCTCGCGGGTATTGTATCCATACCGTTGCACTAACACTGTATCGCAGGCCGGGCACACGGTGCTTTCGTGTTTGGAATCGAGCACGTTGCCCAGGTAAATGTAGCGCAGTCCGGCGGCCTTGCCGATGGCGTAGGCCCTTTCGAGGGTGGCGTTAGGGGTGCGGGAACGGTTGAGCATCTGGTAATCGGGGTGGAATGCGCTCAAATGCCAGGGGATCTCCGGGTTCACCTTCGCCAGCCACGTTGCCGCCGCCCGCAGCTCCTCGTCCGAATCGTTGAGGCCGGGGATTACCAGCGTCGTTACTTCGATCCAGATGTCGGTCTCATGGGCAATGGCAGCGATGTTGCGTTTGACCGGTTCGAGCCGCGCGCCCGAATATTGCTCATACAGTTCGTTGGTGAAGCCTTTGAGGTCGACGTTGATGGCATCGAGATACGGCGCGATGCGTTGGAGCGTTTCGGGCGACATAAATCCATTGGAAACGTAGACGTTCTTGAGGCCGCGTTCGTGGGCAAGTTTGGCCGTGTCGTAAGTGTATTCGAAGAAGACGGTTGGCTCGTTGTAGGTGTAGGCGATGGATTTGCTGTGACTTTGCAACGCGGCTTCGACCACGGCTTCCGGCGGCAAGGCCTCTCCGACGGTATTGCGTCGCGTATCCACCTGGCGCACCTGGGAGATCTGCCAGTTCTGGCACCACGCGCAGCGCATATTACACCCATACGTCCCGATGGAAAACGCGCGACTGCCGGGGAGAAAGTGGAACAGGGGCTTCTTCTCGATCGGGTCGACGTGGGCGGCGACGGCGCTGCCGTAAACGGCGAGGTAGATTTTGCCATCGCGGTTGACGCGGACGCC
>DAOUAY010000677.1:0-2669 GCA_034432995.1 Anaerolineae bacterium
GCCCATTCGCTGATTCGCCCATTCGCTGATTCGCAGGAGACACAATGCCCTATTACGTTGAGGATGACGCGCGCGCACTGCGGCAAGCCTTCGAGAAAATAGTCCTACTCTGGCCGCAGGTGGAGACCCGGCGGATGTTCGGCTGTCCGGCTTACGTCGCCGAGGGGCGGCTCTTCGCCTTTTTGGTGACGGATGGCGTGGTCATCACACAATTGCGACAAAAGGACATCGAGACGTTGGCGCAAGGCAACCAGACCGAGCCGTTCAAGGCCGGCGAGCGGGTCATCAAACGGTGGACGAAGTTATTTATCACTGATCCCGCCGCCATCGGGCGAATCATAAGCTTCGTGCGTAAGAGCTACCAGACGGCGATGGAACGAAGATAAAACCAAAGACTCAACCAGACCGGAACGGGGATCTGACGATCCCCTTGAAGCACTTTATGGTCTACTGAGTTTGGTCCCGATGATAGTTAATCCAGCACACGGCTGATCGAGTAAACCGTCAACGCGGCATCGATGCCTTTGAGGTGTACCCCAGAGACCGGCGCGGCCTCGACCGAGTCTTTGATCAGGGCGTAGGTTTCCGGACTCACCAGCACCTCGTCGGGTTTCGCCACCCCGCAGATGCGCGCGCCGAGGTTCGCCGTGTGGCCGATGATCGTGTAATCGGTGCGCTGTTCGCAGCCAAATTCCCCGACGGTCACTTCCCCAGTGGCAATGCCGATCCCCAACGCTGCTGGCTCGACGCCACGCGCCCGCCAATCCGCCATCAACCGCTGGTGCGCGCTCTGCATGGCCAGCCCCACGCGCACAGCCCGCAGCGCATGATCGGGCTGTGGCAGCGGCGCGCCGAACAACGCCATCACCTCATCGCCGATGAACTTGTCCAGCGTTCCCTCATAGGCGTACAGGACTTGCGCCATGCGTCCCAGGTAATCGTTGATAAACTCCACCAGCATCTCAGGTTTGAACTGCTGGGCCAACTCAGTGGAACCCCGCAGATCGCCATAGAGTACGGTGAGGGTCACCCGCTCGCCTTTGAGGATGTCCACATTCGGCTGCGCCAGCAAGCGATCCAGCACATGCGGATCCACGGAACGACCCAGCACGCGCCGCAGCCGTCGTTGTTCCAGGCTCTCGAAGATGGCGGTATCCATCTGGCTGACGATGGCCTTCAGCAGCCGCCGGTGATCGCCGGTAAAGCGATGTTGTGGATCGCGGTTGACCGCGCCAAACACGCCGATGATCTCGTTGCGCAGGATCAGTGGAATGGCCACAATCGTGCACTGCGGCGCTGCGTGATCCTCACACACCAACTGCGCCCGACGAATCGCGTCGTTGGCTACCTGGGTCATCGTCTCGTAATAGCCCACTTTGTGCAGCAGGTCATCGTGCGTCACCGCGCGCATTTCCAACTGCCGGCCCTGTTGATCGTACAGCATCACGAAGCCCATCTCGGCTTCGACCACGCGGCACAATTCCTGCAAAACGACATCCAACATCTCATCGAAGGGCAGGTAACGATCCCGGATGCGATCGAAATTGTAGATGGTTTCCAATTCCTTGTTGCGCTGCGCGAGATCGTGGTGCGTGTAGGCCTGGACAATGGCTGAGTCGATCTGACTTTCCGCAATGCGCATCAGTTCGACTTCTTGATTGTCAAATGCGGGCGCGTTACGTGCCATCAAGATGAGGCCCAGTGGTTTCTCTTCCATAAAAACGGACAGTGCCGCCATACGGAACGTGGAAGGCAGTTTGGATGCCAGTTCGGGCGGCAACACATCCGCGGCCGCCCACAAAGCAATCTCACCCTCGCGCATTGCGCCACGGATGCGAGTTTCCGAGAGCGCTGCGGCGGTGTCGCGCCAGGTCTTGTCGTGTTCCTGCACCACTTTCAGATCGAACGTGCCCGTTTCGCGGTCCGCCACGTAAAGCAAGCACACATCCGCGTGAAGATGGTCACACATCACGTGCGCCAGGCCGGAGAAGATGGCTGCCGGCCCAGGCGAGACATCCCGAATCCGGTCGATCGATAGTACAATGTCGAGCGCCTTCTCGTTGAACGCCAGTTGTTTTCTAAGTTCTGCCTCTTTCATCGCTACCCTGCCTTTCACGCCGCAGCTATGGCGGGAAATCATCGAATACACTTTACCCTTCTATTCTACCACTACATAGGCCAAACTACAAAAAATCCTGGCCTTGGGGCTAGAAGACAGTTGCACATGATCGAGATAGGTTTACAATGAAGCTATTACCGACGGCGACAGCACTCCACACTATTGAAAAGCCGACAGACTGGCCTCGCTGACGGTATCCGACCGGCTCATCGCACGGTTGCGATAATTGGCTGAGTCAGCCCGCAACCTTGAGTCGGCAAGGGAAAGTGCGACTCGATAACGGCTGGATCGTACTATTGGATACCTGAGCACAAGCTAAAGGAGAATTTGGAATGAGCAACGATAACAAAGAGACCATCCGCGCGCAGCGACGGCGGCGGCCCGGCCCAGGCGACACCGGCGAACGCGAGCGCGCCGCAGCGCCGCAGCGGGAGAGGCCGAGCAGCCGGCCCAGTACGCCATCGTCCAGTATAGGTGGAACTCCCCCACGACCACCCAGTTCCAGTGGACCCGCGCAGCCCTACGGCAGCAGCGGAGGCTATCAATCCTA
>DAOUAY010000678.1:0-1926 GCA_034432995.1 Anaerolineae bacterium
CCGATTTCGGCGGCGCGGTTGTCCAACTCGCCCTCGCGCAGATGAAAGCCGGAGCCGCCAAGTAGCCGTTTGCCGTCAGGGGAAAAAATCCCCAAGACAAAATTTGTGGAAAGTAAATATTGACCGCGAAAACGCCGGACGGTTTGTTCAGCCTCGTTCTCCTCGGTGTGCGGCTTGGCCCATTCCATAAAGCGCTTCAGGTGGTCGTAAGACGCATTGACCGCCTCCGCCAGCAATGGCCCGTCGCCAGGCGCGTAGCTGCGAATGGTGAATTCGGCGGTGACATATTGATCTGGCGCGAAAAACGGTTCTGTATTCATCCAATTCTCCAAGATTAACCTCAGAACACACGGAATCAAACACAAATCCGTTGAAATCCGTTCAATCCGTTGACAAAAACCTACCCGCGACTATCGTGCAGCAACCGCAGCGCCGCCGGGCGGCGTTCCAGGTGATAGGCAATATACTGCTCCATCACCTGCTCTAGTTCTTTGGCGGTGCGCTCCGGCAAAGCGAATTGCGTCACGTCGTCGAAGCTGCGACGCTGTAAAGCCTGCAACCACGAGAGCGCGCTCGGCGACAGCAGGCGCACCGTGTGCGCGCGTGTATCGGACGCGAAACACTCGTGACACACCGCGCCGCCGCGCTCCAGGTCGAGGCCATAGGGGCGTTGATCGTCGGCGCGGGGACGCAGTAGTGTGTGACAAAGATCGCCGCCCCGCTCGCCCACGCACGTCCCCCACTCCGGGCGAAAACCCGCCAACGCCAGCACCTGCTGCTCGTACCAGCGCGTCAACAGTTCGGGGGTGGTGTTCCTGTCCAACCGCGCAAGGACGTCGTCCACCAACGCGTACAATTGATGTTCGGCCTCGCCCTCGAAAAAGCGGATCGCCAACTCGGCGACATAGCGCGCGTACGTGCCCAGGCGAAAATCCTCCTGCAGATGCGCGCGCACCTGCACGGCCTCCGCCTGGCTGACGATATCCCACGAGCCTGTGACCCGCGAGACCAATACCTGCGTCTTGGCGAAAAGCTCCAGATGCCCGGCCTTGCGCGAGCGCGGCTTGCGGATACCCTTCGCCAACAGATCAACGCTGCCTTCGGCGGTGAGCAACTTCACAACGCGGTCGGCCTCGCCGTGGTCGCGCCGGTTGAGGACGACCCCTTCCAGCCGGTAGAGCCTGCCTTTGCCGCTCATACCGGTTCGAACGTACAGCGCCCGGCTTTGGCGAGCGATTCGCCGAGAGTATGCACGAACGGCGCGTCAAGCCAATCGGTGACAGGCAGAGGATCGGCGTCCGTGAGGAACACCCACAACCGCGAACGCGTGTAGGTCTGCTCGCCTGTGTCCTCGAAGAGGCGCGCCTCCGGGCGAAATCCGACGACAGACTCCAATTCTGCCTGCAACGCCGGCCGTTGGCCAAAGAACAGCCACTGTCGGCTGCGCACGAGGCGCCCACCGTCCAGTGTGCGTTCCAATTCCCCACGTTCAACGAGCGGCGTGGTCAACGCCAGAAAGGCAGCCACTCCCACAGTCAAGGCCAGCGCCACACCCACCAGATCCCAACGGGGGGACAAAGGCGCAAGGATGAGGAACACAGCCGCGCACAAGCCGCCGAGGAACAGTCCGAGCACGATCCACAGCAATGAGGTTTTGATCTCCCACACCACACGGTTGTGGGCTTCTTCCACTATCGTCGCTTTCATCGTCTCCTCTCCCTACGCGCGCCAGAGGTCGCGGGCGTCAAAGACACAGTATACCGCAGATCATGAAGTGAGCAATTGCCGCGCACGGTCTTATCACTGTCCTTTCGTTAGAAATCAAATTGCACAACGAATTATATCGCGCAAACATTCGAGAAATCGAGTTGGTAAATGGCTTCAGGAAGCTGCAACAAGGCTAAAATGCGTTGTTGCAACGCGGAT
>DAOUAY010000679.1:0-2894 GCA_034432995.1 Anaerolineae bacterium
ATCAACAAGAGCGCCAGCGCCGTGGAGAATCGATGCCGTCCAGACCACACATAGCCAAGCACACTGAGAACGCAGACGACCAGAACGGCCGTATACACGCCCTGCGGCAGCGGGATTTGCCCGTAGCCGAAGCGCGCCCACAGGCTGGCCCATAGGTACGGGAGTCCCTGCCCGATCGCCCACCAGTTATCGCGGGCCGAACGTCCAGCCCACAGTTCGTTGACGACGCGCATACCGGTCGGGTCGCCATACAACACCCAGTTGCGGACGAACCACCACCCGGCCAGCGCCAGGGCAATGCCGCCCACCACAAGCAGGCCGCTCGTCCAACGCCGCACCCACGCCAGATGCCCCTGAAGCCGAGGCTTTTCGCGCCACGCTTCCCAAAACAATGCCAGCACGATCAACACCCCGCCTGCGGCCAGATGCAACTTGGCTAACAACGCACACCCGTAGGCCAGGCCAAGCCCGATCAGCGTGCGGCGCTCTGCGCCGTCCTGGACGACACGGATACAGAGGAGCAGCACAGCCGCGCTGCACGCAGCCGCGATAACGTCGTTGTTGATGGACGCGCTGGTGTAGATGAACTGCGGATTGAGCGCGACCACCGCCGCGCTGCCCAGCGCCAACCAGGGCGCGTCCGGCCACACGCGCCGCCCGATCCGGTAGGTCATGAACACGGTGAGCGCGCCCAACAGCACGTTGACCCAGCGCGGGATCATCGCCGCCAGAAATCCTTCGCGGAAGGGGAAGCGTTCGGCCTCACCATGCCAGTATTGCAGTTTATTGTCCACGCCCACTTCCCAATTGCGGTAGCCCCAAAAGGGATTGAGCGGATGGTCATACGTGCTGGTGTGAGGCGAGGGAACCCACGCACTCGCGAGCGCCGCCATCGCGTAATAGAGGGGCGGATGGTGGCTTTGCGAGCGCACTTCTTCCTGGCCCTGGATGGGCAACGTCCGCTCGGTGACCAGCTTGCGGACGTAGCGATAATGACGGATTTCGTCCGGGGCTTCGAAGAGCGGGTTGATGAAGCTCACCGTTACCGCCAGCACGACAAAAACGAGCATCAAGCCCGCGAAGATGCGCTCAGGCTTCATCGTTCGCTTCTCGTTTCCACAATCCGGTGAGACCTTCCACTAGATAAATTGCCAGGCCAATCAAACCGACGGCCAACGTCACGGCGTAGACCGACAACGTCATCCCGGCGGCGACGGCGTCAGGCACGCCGACCGAGCCGAAAAGCGGCTGCGCCACCCAATCGCGCGCGCCCAGACCGCCCACGGAGATGGGGACGAGCAACGTCAGCGAGAGCAGCGGTACAAAGACAAAGTAGAAGCCGAGTGACACATCGATGCCTACGGCAAGCCCGCACAACCAGTAGATGGCGATATTGACCAGGTTGAACACCGTGGAAAGCGCCAGCGCCTCCCAGATCGCGCGCGCGCCTGAGCCGGAGACGGCGGCGTAGATGTCCGCCAGCTTGCCCTGCCCGGCAAGCGAGAGCGCCTGCGGCAACCGAGCAGTCATGCGCCGCAACAGTCGCCCTTCCAGTAGCAGCGCGCCGCCGAGCAGGCCCCCCACCGCGACAATGACAAACATCCACACCAACCAGGGCGCCAATCCGTGCGTGAACGGCAGCACGACCAATCCCAATGCCATCAGCGAGAGGATACCGGTGAGCCGGTCCACGATGACGGTTCCTACGGCGGCGGACTGGCGATTCTGCTGCGCCAGTTCCACCACGCGCACCACGTCACCGCCGAAGCCGGAGGGGAGCACGGTGTTGAAGAAATTGCCGACGAGGTAAAGCTTGAGCAACAGTACGAAAGGTGGCTTCACGCCCAGACCGCGAAGTAACACCCGCCAGCGAAAGACGCGAATCACGATCCCCAGGAGAAAAAGCAAGGACGCCGACCCCAGATAACCAGGGCCGGCGTCCTTTAACACTTCGACGACATCTGCGCTCCCGACTTCGCGGAGCAGCAAAAGCAACGCCGTCACACTCAGGGCGATACGGAACAGATTCGCCCAGAGACGGCGAGACCTCACTGTTGCGCCTCCGAGCAAGCTGGATCATAGCGGAAGTAATCCACCTGCAATTCCTGCGGCGTGACTTCCCAGTTTCCGGCGATCAATCCGATTTTGCTGTGTGGCATGCCAGGGCCGAAATCATAACGCACCATCCAGACACCGTTCACATAGCCGTCGACGCGGCCATTACGCACTACCACCTTTATGATATTGTAAGCCGGATTACTGTTGATGTTGTAGAACTGATACCCGTCATTTTCCCAGTCAACCAGGCGATGTTCAACATTCGTTTGATAATCCTGATAGACCGTGCGGTAGCGAATATTGTTGTTCCCAGGGTAAGCATAATGGGGATAATGGATGACTGCCCGGTTGCGATTGTCGTTGATCTGGAACGTGTAAAGATTAGTAAAGCTTTCGTCTGCACCAAAGACAAGGCCCCAGTGCGCCCACCAGATGATCCCGCTTCCCGTGTGACTGACGAAGCGTGCGCGCGCTTCGATGCAGTAGTTGGCGGGAATAGGTTTCATGGCATCAGGCAGTGGAGCAGATACAGCCGGCCAAACCCACCAGGTATCCACATTCCCGCCAGCGTGACGGGTCAAGGGAATGTAGAAACGGTAGTGATCATTCTGATAATTGATAGAAGACACAGTTTCCCAACCAGGCCAATTCGGATCCCAGAAATTGTACCGCTGATCTTCGCCGGTACGCCAACCCGAAGCCGGATTGGAAAATTCGTCATGGTAGATGCGGCTGACCGAGGCCGTAACCGTTTGGCTCCATTCGCCTGCGCCATAGGTGTTGAAACCCCGCACCCGATAATAGTACAGGCCATTAGGCTTATTCGTGAAGTTGTA
>DAOUAY010000680.1:0-6917 GCA_034432995.1 Anaerolineae bacterium
GTAGCTCACTTTCCATTCTATCACAAACGAAGAGGTTCAGCCTTGCAATTGTGTTGCGGTTGCATTGCGGCTCTGTTCTGAATTTACGCTTTTTGCCTTTGATAACGACGCTAAACTGCAAAATAGCACTTGTTATCCGTCCGCAATCGGGCTATACTCCTCAATGTGTCAGACTCTCTGACCATCCGACGACAAGACTAACGACTATTCAACTATTTCAAGGAGGTAATTGTGTTCAACAAAGAAACCAAATGTACACTGTCTCGCGCCGAAATCGAGCAAAAGGCCACCGAACTCCTCGGCCAAATGACGTTGCAGGAAAAGGTCTGGCTGCTCAACGGCAACTGGAATATGGTGACCAACCAGATCAGGTACAAGAACGCCTACAATCCCACGCCGATTGCGACCAACGGCGTCAAGAGATTGGGGGTGTCGCCGATCAAATTCACCGACGGCCCGCGCGGGGTGGTGATGGGTAAATCGACGTGCTTCCCGGTGTCGATGGCGCGCGGGGCCAGTTTCGACCGGGCGCTGGAAGCACGCATCGGCGACGTTATCGGCAAGGAGGCGCGGGCGCAAGACGCCAACTTCTTCGGCGGGGTGTGCGTCAACCTGCTCCGCCATCCGGCCTGGGGACGAGCGCAGGAGACCTACGGCGAGGACCCGTTCCTCGTGGGCGAGATGGGGCAGAAACTCGCGGAAGGCGTGCAGGAGCATAACGTGATGGCCTGCGTCAAGCACTACGCTTTCAACAACATCGAAAACAGTCGCTTCTTCGTCGATGTCCAGGCCGACGACCGCACGATGCACGAAATCTATCTGGCGCACTTCAAGAAAATCGTCCAGGCGGGCGCGGCCTCGGTGATGGGCGCTTACAACCTTTTCCGGGGCGATCAGGCCTGCGAGAGCCGCTTGCTGCTCACCGAGATTTTGCGCGAGGATTGGGGCTTCGAGGGCTTCACCATTTCCGACTTCATCTTTGGGGTGCGGAACGGCAAGAAGGCCATCGAAGCCGGGTTGGATGTGGAGATGCCGCTGCCCATCCACTACCAAAAGAACCTGCTCAAGGCTGTGCAGGATGGCGAGGTGACGGAAAGCGTCGTCGATCAAGCCGCGCTGCGGGTGTTGCGCACGCTGCTGGTCTTCGAGCACACGCCCGATCCAATGGCGTACCCCAAGGAACTGGTCGCCAACCCGGAGCATGTAGCCCTGGCCCGCGAGGCCGCCGAAAAGTCGATGGCGCTGATCAAGAACGAAGGGCCGGCGCTGCCATTCGACAAGGGGGTGAAGCGGGTGCTCGTACTCGGCAAACTGGCCGCTCAGGAGAACACGGGCGATCACGGTTCCAGCCGGGTGTACGCGCCCTACGTCATCACCGCGCTGAAAGGGCTGCGGAAGTATCTGGGGCCGGGCGTGGAAATCCTCCACCGCGACGAAACCCAGCTCGCCGAGGCGCGGCAACTGGCGGGAGAGGTCGATTGCGTTGTCATCGTTGCCGGGAACGACTTCAACGATGAGGGCGAATACGTCTCGCCGGGCGGGATGCAGGAGATGCTCAAGCCCGTCATCGCCGGATACCGCAATATGGGCAAGCCGCTTGGAACATTCTTGCTGAAGCGGATGGCGAAATCTACCGCTGCCGGTTCGCAGAGTCCGGTGGGGTTGTCCCCCGGCGGCGACCGCCAAAATCTCTCGCTCAAAGCAGAGCAGCAGGCGCTCATCCAGGCCGTCGCCGGAATCAACCCGCAGACGGTGGTTTGCCTGGTGTGCGGCAGTATGGTGATGATCGACGAGTGGGCGGACAACATCCCGGCGGTGCTCTATAGCTGGTACTCCGGCATGGAAGGCGGGACGGCCCTGGCGCGCCTCCTGTTTGGCGACGTCAATCCGAGCGGCAAGCTGCCCTTCAGCATCCCCTCCAGCGTCGAGCATCTGCCCTACTTCAGCAGCACAGACCCCACGATCACCTACGATCTGTACCACGGCTATACGCTGCTGGATCACAAGGGGCTGAAGCCAGCCTATCCCTTCGGATTTGGGCTGAGCTACACCACCTACGCCTACCGTAATGCGCATGTCGCGCTAAAAGGTGAAACCGTCGAAGTCGCGGTCGAGGTCAGCAATACCGGCGCGCGGGACGGCGAGGAAATCGTGCAGGTCTACGTGGGGATGGAGAATTCCCGCGTGGAGCGACAGAAGAAGCTGTTGAAAGGCTTCGAGAAAGTCGCCATTCCGGCAGGCGGGACGGCAACGGTCAAGATTGCGATCCCGCTCGACGAACTGCGGTATTACGACGCGCAAGCCAAGCAGTGGCGGCTGGAGCCGGGTGTGTACCGGGTGATGGTCGGCCCTAGCTCAGACGACGCGGGGCTGCTGAAGACCACGATCGAGATTACCGCGCTGTAGAGGTGGGATCCTAGGAAGAAGTAGCTCACCCAAATTCTAAAACGAGCTTGGCTTGGGGTTTAGCCTTGACTTTCCTCCAAGAGTCAGGTATATTTGTTATGTGAATAAATGTTCTAATATTGAAGGAAGCGAGTATGGATTACTTTAATGAAATACTGCTTGGTGACTGCGGGGAGGTGCTTAAGAATCTTCCCCATGATTCAGTAGACCTTATTTTCACGTCACCGCCATACGCCGATCAGCGCAAGAGAACATACGGAGGCGTCAGCCCTGATGAATATGTAGCGTGGTTCCTGCCAAAAGCAGAGCAATTTTTGCGTGTTCTCAAGCCTACCGGTACATTCATCCTCAATATCAAAGAGCGCGTTGTTAACGGAGAAAGGCATACATACGTTATTGAATTGATACTGGCAATGAGAAAACAAGGCTGGTTATGGACCGAAGAATTTATGTGGCACAAGAAAAACTCATACCCCGGTAAATGGCCCAATCGCTTCCGAGATAATTGGGAAAGGCTCATCCAATTCAATAAATCCAAGCAATTCAACATGTATCAAGAAGCGGTGATGATCCCAGTGGGTGATTGGGCCAAGGATAGATTGTCGAAATTAAGTCAAACCGATCAAATACGGGACGAGTCCAAAGTAGGAAGTGGCTTTGGGAAAAATATCTCGAATTGGTTAGGACGCGACATGGTATATCCCACAAATGTTATCCATATGTCTACAGAGTGTGCCAACAGAAATCATAGCGCCGTGTTTCCCATTGAATTGCCAAAGTGGTTCATCAGGTTATTTACCCAACCAGGGGATATAGTGCTTGACCCTTTCATAGGTTCAGGGACAACAGCTGTAGCAGCTATGCAACTGGCCCGAAATTACATTGGAATTGACCTCAACCCTGAATACATTGATGTATCACGCGCCAGAGTTGCCGAGACTCAACTAGGCCTGCCCTATATAGCAGAAGAGCGTGGAAATTACCAGGTGGAAGACATAACGGCATAGTCATCTGTGCTATAGGAGATACGATGAACCCACTGGACTTAGAAAGGGTATGCGACTACGTCAACGAAAATGTGGTTGATTTTCACAAACACCGCATCAGATCGTTGGAAGAACTGAAGCTCGAAAGGCTGTTGACTAAAAATCCATATTTGTTCAAGGCCAAGAACATCATAACCGCCGGGGAGCTGATTTCGGGCTTATTGGATGCCTTTCTCTCTTCGTCCGAAGAAAAGCTGTTTGGAGATTTTCTCGAGAGTCTAGCCGTTTTCGTCGCAGAACTGACCTGCGGAGGCCACAAATCTTCTGCGCCTGGTGTAGATTTAGAATTCATCAACAATGGTATGCATTACATCGTCTCTATAAAGTCAGGGCCAAATTGGGGGAACAGTTCGCAACAAGGCAAGCTGGAGCAGGATCTCAAGAACGCGGTTGCCAGGTTGAAACAGTCAAGACATGGAGCTAATATTCAACCGGTGTTAGGTATATGCTACGGCAAAACAAGAACAAGCTATCTGAGAGGATACATGAAGGTGGTTGGACAGAACTTCTGGTATCTCATCAGCGAAAATCCGCAACTCTACACAGATATGATCGAACCTATCGGATATAGAGCGAAGGAACATAACGAGTCATTCCTCGTTGAGAAAAGCAAGGCGGTTAATCGCTTTACAAAACAGTTTGTTGACAGATTTTGTGACGAGAGCGGCGCAATCAATTGGGTGAAACTCGTTGAATTCAACAGTGGAAATCTCGACCTGGAGCAATCTGCTCCGTAATGAACCTATAGCGCCGCGGTCTGAGAACCGGCCAGGCCGTTTTTGATGATCAGCAAATATCTGAGCGTTCCCCGCAAAGCAAGATTAACAAAGTCCTGATGCTGCCGATTGCGATTCTGGCGACTCTGGGTATACTTGGCCCTTATGGGCTTGTTCGAACACAGTCGTCAGGAACAAATACGCCGCGAAGCGCCGTTGGCCGCGCGGATGCGTCCGCGCACCCTGGATGAATTCGTGGGACAGGAGCAGATCATCGGGCCGGGGCGCTTGCTGCGGCGCGCCATCGAAAGCGACCGCCTCTTTTCGTCCATCATCTTCTGGGGGCCGCCCGGCGTGGGCAAAACGACGCTCGCCGCCGTGATCGCCAACACCACGTCCGCCCATTTCGAGACGCTCAACGCGGTGCTGGCGGGCGTCGCCGACCTGCGCAAGCTGGTCACAGAGGCGAAGGAACGGCGAGGGATGTACGGCGTGCGCACGATCCTCGCCATCGACGAAATTCACCGCTGGAACAAGGCGCAGCAGGATGGCCTGCTGCCGGTCGTCGAAGATGGCACCATCACGCTCATCGGCGCGACGACCGAAAACCCGTTCTTCTCCATCATCGCGCCGCTCCTCAGCCGCTCGCGCATCTTCCGCTTCGAGACGTTGACCGAAACGCAGATCGAGGCTTTGCTGCGGCAGGCGCTCGCAGACGAGGAACGCGGCTACGGCAAGCGCGCCATCGTCGCCGCCGATGAGGCGCTGCGGCATCTGGCCGACCTCTCCGATGGAGACGTCCGCACGGCGCTCAACGCGTTGGAACTGGCCGTCGAATCCACCCCGTCCGACGCGGATGGCGTGGTGCGCATCACGTTGGCCGTGGCCGAGGAGTCCATCCAGCGCCGCGCGATGCAATACGACAAATCGGGCGACGAGCACTACAACACCATCAGCGCCTTCATCAAATCCATCCGCGGCTCCGATCCCGACGCGGCGCTTTATTATCTGGCGAAGATGGTCGCGGCGGGCGAAGACCCGCGCTTCATCTTCCGGCGGCTGCTGATCGCGGCGGCGGAGGATGTGGGGATGGCCTCGCCGATGGCGATTGCCGTGGTGATGGCCTGCGCGCAGGCGTTCGAGTGGGTGGGGATGCCGGAAGGGCAATATCACCTGGCCGAAGCCACCCTCTACCTGGCGACGTCCCACAAATCGAACAGCGCCGGCGCGTATTGGGAGGCGCTGAAATATCTCGAAGAACACGGCTACGCGCCGCCGCCCGCCTATCTGCGGGATCAGAAGACCCTGCTCAGGGAAGAGCGGGGCGACATTCCGGCCTACAAGTACCCGCACGACTTTCCCGATGGCTGGGTAGCGCAGCGCTATCTGTCCGACGGCGTTCCCGGCGGCTGGTACCGGCCAAAGGGCTACGGCTACGAACAACGCATCGTGGAATTTCTGAGCAAGCGCAGACCAAACAAGTGAACGATAGACTGGAGCACGCATGAAAGATCCGATTACCGCGCGCGCAGCGCAAATGCTGGCGCAAACACCCCACATTTTGGTCCCATTGGAGGACCTCTACAACGCACTGGAGGACGAAGGGTTGATGGCCTGGATCGACCCGGAGATGTTCGACTATCTGATGGCGACCGATGAGACATTTTACATCATCGCGGGGCTGGAAGCCTTGGAGATGCTCACGCCCTTGCTGCGGGCCGAATTGCAGATGCAGGGCTTTTGGAGCGGTCCGCTGGTGATGTTACGTATGTGGACGGCTTTCCCCTCACTGATCCTGGAAGACCTGCTCACACACCTGGAAGATATGAGCAGCGCTTTAGAGACGGCGTGGCAGAAACGCGTGCCCGATGATCCCTTTTCGGAAGCGGAATTGCTCAATATGCTATTGATGAGCGATATGTTAGCGCGCGAGATCAGCGGCGCGCTGCACGTGTATGCAGAATCCGAAGAAACAGATGCGCAAGACCTGCGTGCCGGTAACCATGCGGCGAACCGGCAAGACACCGTCTGACAAAATCCGCTCCGGATGTGAGCGCGGGATGCGTGCAACACGCGCGGTCGTAGTCGCGCGGCTCGCACTCGCGTTGCTGCTGTTGTGCGCGTGCTCAGGGTCACGCGGCAATGCCCTCAAGCGGATTCAATCCACGGGCGCTTTGCGCGTGGCGCTGGATCCGTCTTTCCCGCCCTTCGAGTTTGTCGATGCTGCGGGTCAGGTCGCCGGATTGGACGCCGACCTGGCGCGGGCCATCGCGGCGCGACTTGGCGTGCAGGCGCACTTCGTCACCACCGGCTACGACGCGCTCTACGACGCGCTCACCGTGGGCCGCGCCGACGTCATCATCTCCGCGCTTTACCCCGATCCCAGCCGTATGCAGACGTTCATCTTCAGCCCCAGCTACTTCGACGCGGGTGAGGTGCTCGTCGTCCGGGAAGATTCGCCCATCGCCGGCGTGCCCGACCTGGCAGGCAAACAAGTCGCGCTGGTCTTCGGCACGGAGGCGCACATGGTCGCGCTGCAATGGGAAAAGACGATGCCCACCCCCCCTATCGTGCTGACCGGCGACACTCCCGAGACCATCACTTCCGTGCTCGCGGCCGGCATCGTGGACGCCGTCATCCTCGACAACGTGACCGCGCAAATCGCGGTGGCCAACACGCCGGGCCTGCGCGTGCTGACCCCACCCATCACCGACGAGCCTTACACCATCGCCGCGCGCAAGGAAGACGC
>DAOUAY010000681.1:0-2157 GCA_034432995.1 Anaerolineae bacterium
CTACGTGCGCATCTGGGGCAATCACGATGACGAATGGCAATACGAAGATAGCGTGCGCCGCCACCTGGAACCTATCTACGGCGACCCACCGCTGCGCGTCCACGAGGGACTGCGCCTCACCGTGAAAGAGGGGACCGAAGAACTAGGCGCGCTGTTTCTCATCCACGGGCATCAAAGCGACGCCTTCAATGATCAATGGAGCTGGATCACACGCTTCTTCGTGCGTTACATCTGGCGCACTTTCCAACGAATCACGCGCATCTCACTGAACACGCCTGCGAAAAGTTGGGACCTGCGCAATACGATCAACCAGGCGATGTATGCCTGGACCGCCCGGCAGCAAAAACTCATCCTGATTGCCGGACACACCCACAGTCCCGTCTTCAAATCGCAATCCCACGAGGCGCTCATTACCGAAGCTATCGCTGAACTGGAGGAAGGCGCGCCCGAAAGCGCCCCCCACCGAGAAGAGCTTGGCCGGCTGCTGGCGCAACGCGAATGGGTGCGCGCGCAGGACCCAGTCATCCCCCCGCAAGAAGCCCGCACCTCTATAGCAAAACCGTGCTACTTCAACACTGGTTGTTGTTGCTACTACGATGGCGACATCACCGGGATCGAGATCGCCGACGGCAAGATTCGTCTAGTCCGCTGGCCGGACAAAGCACGCAAGCCCCAACCCTGCATCCTTGCAGAGGCCGACCTCCGCGATGTCTTGTCTGCCTGTTAAAGTGGGGTTGCAAAACCACGCTTTCATTATATCCTTAAGAGTACACAGACATCCCAGCTCCGACCATTTTTTACTGTTGCGGAGATGTGGGACGACGTGTAAGGCCGTGGGTGGAGAGCGAGTTATATGGGCGGATCTGACCTCATCAATACACCTGCCGGGGGAGCCAAATGGAAGGCATGGCTAAATGGAATTTCACTGCGCGTCAAGCTGATTAGCACCTTCCTCGTCCTTAGTACGTTGACCATCATTGTGCTGGCATTCGTCAGTAGCCGAACCACGACCAGAACGCTCAACGAAATCATAGGAGAAAAGCTGCACAACCTCGCCACCTCGACGGCGTATGCGGTCGGGGATTTGTTAATACAGCAGATCAACGCTATCGAAGCACTCAGCATCGGCACAGCTATGCACGATGCAGTCGTCATAGGCAACGATCGCTATATAGGCGATACAGCAGTAATCCAGGCACAGATTGAAATCCTGGATCAACACTGGATCACAGCGCCCGACAATGACCCGCTCATCCAGGAAATTCTCAACAACCCCCTCGCCGCCGAACTCCGGCTTTTCCAGACACATTTCCCCGATCACGTAGAAGTTTTCGTTACCGATCGCTATGGCGCATTGCTGGCAGCGACCGGCAGGACAACCGACTACGAGCAGGCCAATGAAGCCTGGTGGCAGGCCACCTACCAGCAGGGAAAGGGCGCCACGCACATCGCCGAACCCCAGTTCGATGAGAGTAGCAACATTTTGAGTGTGCGCATAGCCGTCCCCATCTACGCCGAGGGCCAGTCAACCGTCATCGGTGTGATTGCGACCGTCTATCACGTGCGCGCGCTCGATGCGGTATTAGCCGCTACAACCGATGATCACCTAGACCCGTGGGGCGCTTTGGTTTTGCCCGATGGCCGCTGGCTCGTTCCCGCTGACGAGCATCTCAAAGGCATTCCCGATGATGCTTGGGGACAAATGGCCCCCCTAAACCAGTCGCCGTATACCACCTATCGCTATGCAAACAACCTATATCTGGTCAGTCAAGCCGATGTCACTACCGTGACCGACCAACCGGCGATTGCGGCGTTGGGATGGCGTGTCAGCGCACAACAGGAGCGCCGGGCGGCGCTGTTGCCCATCAGCGCCCATCGCCAAACCACTGCACTGGCGGCCGGGATCATGGCCATCGTCGCTGCGGGATTGGCAGCACTATTAGCCAACTGGTTAGTACGGCCGGTTCAGCATCTCACGCAGGTGGCGCAACACATCGTCGCCGGAGATCTGAGCGTACAGGCAGAGGTGGAGACGCGCGACGAAATCGGCGCATTAGCCGCCACGTTCAATGTGATGACCCGCCGGCTTCGACAAGTGTTCGACGGCATGGAAGAACAAATCCAGGATTTGCGTGAAGCGCACGCGAAGCTGCAAGC